>NZ_JBGQOF010000001.1:0-420356 GCF_052113665.1 Flavobacterium sp. W22_SRS_FK3
TACTGCAGTTTTGTGGGAGAGTATGTCGTCGCCTTTCTTTTAAAAACCCTTCATCAACGATGAAGGGTTTTTTGTTTTTAAATTAGTCGCTGTTTCTAAATTTTTGATTGTTAAATTATAATCAATTATTGTTTCTTAAATTTGATTTTAGAGATTTTTTTGAATAGGAATGAGTATTTTTGTGTTCAAATTATTTATTTTAACATGAAGAAAAGTATTTTACTGTTGGCGCTTTTTATAATTACAAATTTAAGTGCACAACAACGTCCTAAATTAGTTGTGGGTATAGTAGTTGATCAAATGAAAATGGAATATTTATATCGTTTTTCAGATGATTTTTCACCAAATGGTTTTAAAAAGCTAATGGATAATGGATATGTTTTTCAAAACATGCATTATAATTACATGCCAACCTATACTGCTCCGGGCCATGCTTCAATATATACAGGTACAACACCAGCTGTACATGGAATTGTGGGTAACGAATGGTTTAGCAGAACTCTTGAAAAGGACTTATATTGTACCGATGATGCAGGTGTGAAAATAGTTGGTGACGGAACGGCAGAAGAGGGTGCGATGTCTCCTAAAAACCTTCAAACTACTACAATTACAGATGAAGTTCGTATGGCAACTAATTTTAAAGGTAAAGTAATTGGAATGAGTCTTAAAGATCGTGGTGCAATTTTACCTGCCGGTCATTTTGCAAATTGGGCATTTTGGTTTAGTAAAACGGGTTCTTTTATTTCAAGTACTTTTTACGGTGATAAGCTGCCTGAATGGGTATCTGAATTTAATAATGAGAAAAACTATCTAAAATACATCAATAAAGGGTGGAATTTATTTAAACCGGCATCCGTATACAATGAAAGTCTTCCTGATGATAATCCTTATGAAGGTAAATTATATGGAAGTGAGGCGCCAGTTTTTCCATATGATTTAAAATCGATGTACGAGAAAAATGATGCAGGTATTATTCGTGCAACTCCTTATGGAAATGATTTATTAGCAGATTTTGCAAAAAGAGCTATCGAAAAAGAAGAACTTGGAAAAGATAATATTACTGATTTCTTAACGATTAGCTTTTCTTCTACAGATTATGTCGGGCACTTACTTGGACCAAGATCTATGGAACTTCAGGATACTTATTTGAGATTAGATCAAACAATTGCTGATTTCTTGACTTACTTAGATAAAGCTGTGGGCAAAGGAAATTATTTACTTTTCTTAACTGCGGACCATGCTGGTGCTGAAAACGTTATTTATTTAAAAGATCACAAGTATAATGTGGATAATTATCCATCAAAAGAGGTTAAGAAAAGCATGCAGGATTTCTCAGCAAAAACTTTTGGATCTGATTTACTATTGAATTATTCAAATTTTAATGTTTTCCTTAACAAAGAAATGATTAATAATAATGGTTTGGAATTGGTAAAAGTAAAACAAGCTTTTAAAGATTTTTTAATTTCTCAGCCACAAGTTAAAAAAGTCTATACTGAGGAAGAAATTTTGGCTAATGGAGGAAATGATTACAGCTTAAATTTTGTAGCAAAAGGTTATGATGCAACTCAAAATGGTGATTTAGTGATTGTAGATAAACCTGGAGATATTGAATATTCTACAACAGGAACTTCTCATGGTACAATGTACAGTTATGATACTCATGTTCCGGCAATTTTTTACGGATGGCATATTAAAAAAGGAGAATCTTACGATAAAAAAGAAATTACTGAGATAGCTCCAACAATTTCACAGAAAATTAAAGTTGCTTTCCCTAATGGAACTGAAGCCAAAGTATTGCAAGAAGTTTTAGACGAAAATAAATAATAATCCTATAAAAGTTAAAACTGCTTTGTATGGGAGTTTTTTGCAACAAAAAAGGCTTTTCATTGCGAAAAGCCTTTTGCTTTATTACTTAGGAAACACTTCTTTACTATCAACTATGCGTCTGCCAATACTAATTCTTCATTAAAAGGAAGATTCCAAGCTTCAGCAACACCTTTGTATAAGATTTTACCGTTAGCAACATTTAATCCTTTCTTCAATTCTTCATTCTCTGCACATGCTTTTTGCCATCCTTTGTTCGCTAATTGAAGAACATACGGTAAAGTTGCATTTGTAAGCGCCAAAGTAGAAGTATAAGGTACAGCCCCTGGCATATTAGCTACACAATAATGTACAATATCATCAATAATAAAAGTTGGATTTTCGTGAGTTGTAGGAGTACAAGTTTCAATGCAACCACCCTGGTCAACAGCTACGTCAACAAGAACAGTTCCTGGTCGCATATCTTTAAGCATCTCACGGGTAATTAAGTTTGGTGCTTTTGCTCCTGGAATTAATACAGCTCCAATGATCAAGTCAGATTCTTTAATAGCGTTGTAGATGTTATAACGATTAGACATAATAGTTGTAACGTTAGCCGGCATAATATCTGAAAGTTGACGCAAACGTGGTAAACTTACATCCATAATTGTAACATGAGCTCCTAAACCTGCAGCCATTTTTGCAGCTTGAGTTCCAACAATTCCACCACCTAAAACTAAAACTTTAGCAGGAGGTACACCTGGAACACCTCCTAAAAGAATTCCTCTTCCTTTTAAAGGTTTTTCAAGATATTTAGCACCTTCTTGGATAGACATACGTCCAGCCACTTCAGACATTGGTACTAATAGAGGTAGACTACGGTCTGCTTTTTCAACAGTTTCATAAGCCAAACATACTGCTCCGCTTTCTAGCATGGCATGAGTTAATGGTTCAGATGATGCAAAGTGAAAATAGGTAAATACTAACTGATTTTTTTTAACTAAAGGATATTCAGAAGCAATAGGCTCTTTGACCTTAACAATCATTTCAGCAATAGCATATATCTCTTCAATTGTACCTAAAATTTGTGCACCAGCAGCGATATATTCCTGATCAGTAAAACCACTACCTTCACCAGCAGTTGTTTGTACATATACAGCGTGACCGTTATTTTTCATTTCTGCTACACCAGCTGGAGTAACAGCAACACGGTTTTCATTATTCTTGATTTCTTTTGGAACACCTATTATCATATCGTTATTTTTTTTAATGTTTTTTTTATTTGTTTACAAAGCTACTGATAGAGAATATATTATTGTTATTTGTCTTGTAAATAAGAAAATATTATTTTATTTTATATTTTTACAGAAAAATATTCTTTTTTGATAGACTTGTAATTCTCAAAAAAGAAAAAATGACTAAATTTTATTAATTTAAGAAAACGTTTGCGCTATGGCTTTAGATGAAATTGACAAGAAAATCTTACGTCTTTTACAGGAAAATGCACATTATACTTTGAAAGACATTGCAAATAAAATAAATTTGTCATTAACACCAGTTCATGATAGGGTTAAACGTCTTGAAAAAGAAGGGGTTATAGAGAAATATGTTTCGATCTTGAACAAGAAAAAACTAGGTAATAACCTAACAGTTTATTGTCAGGTTACGCTTACTAAACAGACCTATGATACTTCTGAAGGCTTTAATCAGTTGATCTTAAACATGCCGGAAGTTGTAGAGTGTAATTATGTATCGGGAAATTTTGATTATATGCTTAAAATAATCATTCCGGATATGGAAAGTTACCATCATTTTCATCAGAAAAAGCTGTCAATTTTACCTGAGGTTTCTCTAATAAATACAGTCTTTGTGATTTCTGAAGTAAAGAGTACTACAGTTCTTCCAATTTAATTAAAAAGAAAAAACCATCAATAAGCTTGATGGTTTTAATGAAATTGGTTTTACATTAATAGTAAGTAAAACGCCTTACTTTGGCGATATATTTTGCTAAACGAATTACCTGATGACTATAGCCATATTCATTGTCATACCAAATATAAAGTATAATGTTTTTCCCATCTTTAGAAACTATAGTAGCATTGCTGTCATAAATAGAAGGAGCAGAAATACCAATAATATCAGAAGAAACTAGTTCATTGTTTAGTGAATATTTGATTTGTTCTACCAATTCGCCTTCTAAAGCATACTTTTTCATTATTTTGTTGATTGCATCTATTGATGTCTTTTTTTTAACTTCTAAGTTTACAACAACTAAAGATCCATTGGGAACAGGAACTCTGATTGCGTTTGAAGTTAATTTACCCTCTAGAGAAGGAATTGCTTTTGCAACTGCAGTTCCGGCACCGGTTTCAGTAATAACCATGTTTAAGGCAGCAGCTCTTCCCCTACGGTATTTTTTGTGCATATTGTCAACCAGATTCTGATCGTTTGTGTAGGCATGAATAGTTTCTAAGTGACCTTTTGAAACTCCTAAAGTTTCTTCAATAACTTTTAAAATTGGCGTAATCGCATTTGTAGTGCATGAAGCTGCAGAAAAAATATTTATTTCGTCCGGATTATATTCGTTATGATTAACACCGTGAACAATATTTGGAATTCCTTTTCCGGGCGCTGTCAATAGAATTTTGCTAGCCCCGTTTGAGGTTAAATGTCTTTTTAGAGTTTCCTCTGTCGTAAAAGCACCAGTATTATCAATAACTAAAGCGTCAGTGATTCCGTATTGTGTATAATCTATTTCTTCCGGATTATCGGCATTTATGATGTGAACGGTAGTGCCGTTTATGATTAAAGCATTATTCCTTGGGTCTGCAATTACAGAACCCTGAAAATCACCATGAATTGAATCATAACGCAGTAGAGAAGCACGTTTCTCTAAAATGGATGCATCATTTTTGTCACGGGTCACGATAGCTCTCAAACGCAATTGGTTTCCCTTTCCTGTTTTTGACATTAATTCTCTGGCAAGCAAACGTCCAATTCTTCCAAAACCATATAAAACCACATCTTTTGGCTTTATCTCTTTTGTTGATTTTACTTTTTTCAATTTTTCCATTACAAAATATCTCGCATCCGGATATTTTTCTTCTTCTAAAAGAAATTCGTATGTAAGTTTTCCTAAGTCTAATTTTGCAGGTGGAAAATCTAACGATAAAATTACTTTTGCAATTTCAACCGAATCAAAAACACTAATAGGTTTACCTACGAATTCACCTGCATATTGATGTAAGTTCATTATGTCACTGACATTTTTATCCAATAACTGGTTTTTGAATAAAACCATTTCTATTGATTTATCATACCATAAATCACTAATGATTTTAACTAATTCGACACCAGCTCTTCTTCGGTCGACTTGTAACGATACCTCTTTTTGGTACAAAGATTTGTTGCTCATAATAAATTAAATTGAAATAATAAAACACTCACTTATTTTATATTTTTGGCAAAAGTATCTATTTCAATCGATTTCGTAAGCTATTTTTTCATTTATTTATAATAAAAAAGCCACCTTACTTATCTGTAAGATGGCTTTGCTTTATTTTTTAAGATTTATTTTCTAGATAATGATTCTAAATATTTCACCATTTTTATTGATCATTTCGATGCGTACACTTTGACCTTCGTCTTTTTTATTTAAAAGTTTCGACACCGTTTCAACATTTGTAGCCTTGATATTATCTATGCTTAAAATAATATTGCCTTGTAATTCGTTTTGATATTGCATCAAATTCTCATTAGTAATGTTTTTAATTTTTACTCCATAATCAATTTTGAATTTCTTTTTGTCATTAGTATCAATATTTTCTAATTCGATTCCTTTAAATTCAGTGCTAAAAAATTCATTTTTGCTTAATGTTACCGGAACAACTTTTGCTTTTCCTTCTCGCATGTAAGTTACTTGTACCACATCATTTGGTCTTTTCGTATTAATATAACCTGATAGATCAGCAAAAGTAGCTACATTTTGATTGTCAAGTTTTACAATAATATCACCTTTTGTAAGTCCGGCTTTTTGAGCACCTGATTTCGGGGAAACTTTATTGATATAAAAACCTTGTGTTTCAGAAATTCCTAATTCTTTAGAAGCATTACTGTTTAATTCGCCACCTTCAACTCCTAAGATTCCTCGTTGCACATTACCAAATTCCATAATGTCTTCAATAATTTTACGGGCATTATTTGATGGGACTGCAAAAGAATACCCAACGTATGATCCTGTCATTGAAGAGATCATAGTATTAATACCAATTAATTCTCCGCGGGTATTTACTAATGCACCACCACTATTTCCAGGGTTTACTGCAGCATCAGTCTGAATGAAAGATTGTATTCCACTTGTATCTAAATTTCTGGCTTTTGCCGAAACGATACCGGCTGTAACCGTGGAAGTCAAGTTGTAAGGATTACCAACTGCCAAAACCCATTCCCCAACTTTTACACTATCAGAATTAGCAAAAGCAGTATAAGGAAGTTTTTCATCAGCATCAATTTTTAATAAAGCGATATCCATTTTAGAATCGGTTCCAATCAGTTTTGCTTTGTATGATTTTTTGTTATTTAAGGTAATTTCAATTTCTGTTGCATCTTTGATTACGTGATTGTTAGTTACAATGTAACCGTCTTCAGAAATAATGACACCGGAACCAGTTCCTACTTGTTCTTGCTGTTGTCCTCCTCCATAACCGTAGAAAAACTCTAACATAGGATTACTAACAGTTCGACGCGAAACATTTTTAACGTGAACCACAGTGTGGATTGTCTTGTCTGCGGCTTCAGTGAAATCAACAGCTTCGGCTGCTAATCCAACATTTTTTCCATATGAATCGGGGGCAAGTGTAGTAATCGAATTCCCTTTTCCAAAATAAGGATCGTTACTGTCAAATAATAACTTGTAAGCTCCAAGTGTAGTAGCGCCACTTAATAAGGACACTAAAAATAAGGTTGAAAATCTTTTCATAATTAGTATTTATGTTTAAGTTATTTAATGTAAAATTACGTGAAAAAACTGTCTGGAAAAACGCTTTAACGCTCTTTAACAATCATTAACATTTTATTAATTAATTGTATGTTAAAACGAATGCTGTTTTAACATATTGAATCACAAATTATACTGTATAAGTACTAATGATTTGTTTAATAAATTTTAAATTATGATTTTTGAATGGGTAATCTTAAAAAATTAACATTAATTTGCTATCGGATGATTTTAAAATTTACAATCAACGGTTAAGTAATAGTTTGTACTTTTGTACTTTATAATTAAAAAAGAAATGCAAATAGAATTTTATAAATATCAAGGTACTGGGAACGATTTTGTAATGATTGATAATCGTACAGATTTTTTTCCAAAACAAGATGTTCAGATGATTGAGCGTTTGTGCGACAGACGTTTTGGAATTGGTGCAGATGGTTTGATTTTACTTGAAAATGATGTTCAAACCGATTTTAAAATGGTTTATTATAATTCTGATGGTAATCAGAGTTCGATGTGCGGAAATGGCGGCCGATGCTTGGTAGCATTTGCCAATCAATTGGGGGTTATCGAAAATAAAACAACTTTTATAGCAACAGATGGTTTGCATCATGCTACAGTAGGTGAAGATGCTGTTATTTCATTACAAATGATTGATATTGATGAAGTGCATAAGAAAGATTCTTATACTTTTTTGAATACAGGCTCTCCTCATCATGTACAAATTGTTGATGATTTGGAACATTATAATGTAAAAGATAACGGAGCTGCGATTCGCTACGGAGAATTGTATGGAGAAAAAGGTAGTAATATCAATTTTGTAAAAAAAGTAAATGATTCTGAGTTTTCACTTCGGACCTATGAAAGAGGTGTAGAAGATGAAACCCTGGCTTGCGGAACCGGTGCAACAGCAGTTGCAATTGCTATGAATGCAACCGGCCAAACGGATAAAACTTCAATCAATTTAAATGTGGAAGGCGGAAAATTGGTCGTTTCATTTGATAAACTTGGGGATCATTTTACAAATGTTTTCCTTACCGGACCGGCTAAATTTGTTTTTAAGGGAACAATTGAAATCTAGCATTATCAATTCAAACTTGATATTCTTCTAAATTTAAAAAATTAATGATTACACTTAAAGGCAAGAACATTTATCTCCGAGCTCTAGAACCTAATGATTTAGAGTTTGTATATGCCATGGAAAATGATCAGAGTATTTGGGAGGTTAGCAATACGCAAACACCCTATAGCCGTTTTTTGGTTCGCCAGTATCTTGAAAATGCACATCAGGATATTTATGAAGCGAAACAATTGCGTCTGGCAATCTGTCAGGATGAAGATTTTCCTGCTATCGGATTAATTGATTTATTTGAATTTGATCCTAAAAATAACAGGGCAGGAGTTGGTATTGTGATTCAAAAAAAAGGAAACAGAAATCAAAATATTGGTTCTGAGGCTTTAGAGTTATTAATTAACTATTCTTTTTATAATTTAAATCTGCATCAATTGTATGCAAATATTAATATAGGAAATGTAGCAAGTGTGGCTCTTTTTACTAAATTTGGCTTTGAGAAAACAGGAATTAAAAAAGATTGGATCTTGCTAAATGGACAATATCAGGACGAAGCAATTTTTCAGTTGATTAAGGAACAAATTTAAATTTTTAGCTTTGAGTATAAAAAAGATTATCACGTTAACTGCCGTAGCCGTAATTTCGGTTTTAATGATTTACGGATTTATTTTAATTAGCAGAATTTTTAGTGCCAACACAAAATTTGAAGAAAAAGAACTGTATGTATATGTTCCAACAGGAGCCAATTATACAGATGTTAAAAAGATAGTAGCTCCTTATATTAAGAATTTCGAAGACTTCGAAATGGTAGCGGACAAAAGAAACTATCCTGAAAATGTAAAATCAGGTCGTTTTTTACTCAAAAAAGATATGAATAATATTGATTTGGTGCGCGCTATGCGATCCAATATTCCGGTTAAATTAGCTTTTAATAATCAGGAACGTTTAGAGAATTTTGCGGGAAGAATAGGTTCTCAAATTGAAGCAGATAGTTTATCCTTAATGAAAGCTTTTAAAGATCCTGATTTCATGGCTGCAAATGGTTTTAATGAAGACAATGTTTTTGCCATGTTTATTCCGAATACTTATGAAGTGTATTGGAATACCTCGGCAGAGAAATTTCGTGATAAAATGATTAAGGAATATCATAATTTTTGGACTGAAGAAAGAATTGATAAAGCAAAAAAACAGGGATTAACTCCAGTTCAGGCTACAATTTTAGCCTCTATTGTACATAAAGAATCGGTTAAAAAAGATGAGCGACCGCGCATTGCCGGAGTATATTTGAATCGTTTACGTTTAGAAATGCCTTTGCAAGCTGATCCTACTGTTATCTATGCTTTAAAATTGAGAGACAATAATTTTGATCAGGTAATCAAAAGAGTTTTTTACAACGATTTGGTTATGAGATCTTCTTACAATACTTATGTAAATATTGGGCTTCCACCCGGACCAATTGCAATGCCAGATATTACAGCGGTAGAAGCAGTTTTAAACCCAGAGAAACACGATTATATTTATTTCTGTGCCAGTATCGATCGTTTTGGATACCATGAATTTGCTTCGACTTATGAGCAACATACAAAAAATGCAAAAAAATATTCAGACTGGATTGCTAGTCAGGGTGTAATAAGATAGTTTTGAATTTTAAAGTTTCCCTTTTCTTATCGATTTCATCTTTTTTGAGTTTTCAATCCATTGAAGCGCAAAGTAAATTTGAAAGTTTTTTAACTCCTTCAGATACTTTAAATAAAAAAAGACAAAATACAGTTATCATAACCGAAGCCGTTTTGGCTTCGGCTACTTTAATTGGCCTGAATCAGGTTTGGTATGCCGATTATCCACAGTCTGATTTTCATTTTATTAATGATAATAATGAATGGCTTCAAATGGATAAAATTGGGCACTTTTATTCTGCTTATCATTTAGGGAGATTTGGTGCCGAAGCTCTGAAGTGGGGTCGTACAAGTCGTAAAAAACAATTAATTTATGGTGCCGGTTTAGGTTTTGTATTTCTTACCGCAGTCGAAGCTTTAGACGGATACTCTGCAGAATGGGGCGCATCTGCAGGTGATATAATTGCCAATGCCACTGGAACAGCTTTGTATGTTTCCCAAGAATTAATTTGGGAAGAACAACGAATCACACCTAAATTTTCTTTCCATACTACTTATTACGCAAATCGAAGTCCTGAAAAATTGGGTTCTTCACTTAGTGAACAGATTTTAAAAGACTATAATGGACAAACGTATTGGCTTTCTGTAAACCTGCATTCTTTTGCAAAAGATAGTAAAATTCCGAAGTGGCTAAATCTTGCATTTGGTTATGGAGCTGATGGCATGCTAACAGGAAATATTGAAAACGAAATTCCGTTTTCTTCTCAAAATCCAGAAATATTTCGTCAGTTTTATCTTAGTTTTGATATAGATTTGACTAAAATTTCCACAAAATCACATTTTTTTAAAACAATTTTTTCTGTTTTTAACTCGATTAAAATTCCGGCCCCAACCTTCGAATATAGCACCAATAAAGGGATTAAAGGTTATGTGATTTATTTTTAAAAAACATAAAGTACTGATTTTCAGTATTGTTTTATATTTGTTACCTTTGCACCGCAGAAATTTCAAAAAGGTGACAGCGTTTTGAAGAAAAACAATTTATGATAAAGAAGTGGTATTTTTATGCGAGTTTAGTCGTTATTATTACATTTTTAAGTTTGGGTTTTAAACCCTTTAATCGAGAAACCAAACCTTGGTTTATAACAGAAAAAACAGATGGATCTGAATATATATTTCCATCACAAGAGGAGGATGACTATCCTGTCTTACACAAGTTAAATGTTCCATTTACGGGAAAGCGCCTGATTGGTTTTAAAGAAGCAGTAGGTTTTAAAGAATCTCAGGGAAAATACCGAAAAGTAAATTCTATCGGTTACATGGGTAAGTACCAATTTGGCTCTAAAACTTTAAGAGCTGTAGGTGTTCACAATGAAAAAACCTTTTTAAAAAATCCGGCATTACAAGAGAAAGCTTTTATTGCGTTATTATCTAAAAATAAATGGATTTTACGTAGAGAGATTAAAAAGTATGAAGGAAAAATTATCAATGGAGTTGAAATTACCGAATCAGGAATTTTAGCGGCTGCGCATTTAGGTGGTGCAGGTTCAGTAAAAAACTTCTTCAGGAATAAAGGGAATAAACGTTTTAGAGATGCTTATGGCACTTCTTTAAGAAGTTATATGAAAGCCTTTGGAGGTTATGATCTTTCTTATATTGAAGCAGATAGTCATGCCACAATTAACGATTAAGAATTAGAAAAATAAAATCCCGATATAATTCGGGATTTTTTATGCGATAGCATTTCTAATCAATAAGTATTTCTAAAATTTGGATGGCAGCTTCACTAATTTTTGTCCCTGGACCAAAAATACCGATTACTCCTGCATCAAATAAAAATGGATAATCCTGTTTTGGTATAACACCTCCAACAATCACCATAATATCTTCACGACCATGTTTTTTAAGTTCCTCAATAACTTGTGGAACTAATGTTTTGTGACCTGCTGCCAGTGAAGAAATTCCTAAAATATGTACATCATTTTCAACTGCTTGTTTTGCAGCTTCAGACGGAGTTTGAAAAAGAGGGCCAATATCTACGTCAAAACCTACATCTGCGTACCCTGTTGCTACTACTTTTGCACCGCGATCATGCCCATCTTGGCCCATTTTTGCAATCATAATTCTCGGGCGTCTTCCTTCTTGTTTGGCAAAGGCATCTGCGAGTTGCTTTGCTTTTTCGAAATTTTCGTCATTCTTTATTGCTGCACTATACACACCGGTAATAGATTTTATTTGCGCTTTAAACCTGCCAAAGATGCTTTCAAGAGCATTACTTATTTCACCGAGTGTGGCTCTGTTTCTCGCAGCCTCAACAGCGATTTGCAGTAAGTTTCCATGTCCGGTTTTAGCACAATGAATTAATTTTTCGAGTGATTGATTTACTTTTTCAGTATTTCTTGTTGCTTTTATTTTTTCAAGCCTTTCGATTTGCTTTTTACGGACCATTTGGTTGTCTACATCCAAAATATGCAAAGGATCTTCTTTTTCTAATCGAAATTTATTTACGCCAACTATGACATCTTGTCCACTGTCTATTCTTGCTTGTTTTTTGGCTGCAGCTTCTTCAATCCTCAATTTTGGAATTCCTGTTTCAATGGCTTTTGTCATTCCTCCTAATTCTTCCACTTCTTCAATGAGTTTCCATGTTTTTTCAACCATTTCGTTGGTAAGGCTTTCAACATAATAACTTCCTGCCCAAGGATCGACTGTTTTAGTGATTTTAGTCTCTTCCTGTAGAAAAATCTGAGTATTACGTGCAATTCTTGCTGAAAAATCAGTTGGTAATGCAATGGCCTCATCAAGGGCATTTGTATGAAGGGATTGAGTTCCTCCAAAAGCGGCAGCTGAGGCTTCTATGCAAGTTCTTGTGACATTATTAAAAGGATCCTGCTCTGTTAAGCTCCAACCGCTCGTTTGGCAATGCGTTCTTAAAATTAATGATCTATCACTTTTTGGATTAAACTGTTTAACCAATTTAGACCAAATCATTCTACCCGCGCGCATCTTAGCAATTTCCATAAAGTGATTCATTCCGATTGCCCAAAAAAAGGATAATCTGGGTGCAAATTCATCAATTGTCATTCCTGTTGATAATCCAGTTCGGATATATTCTAAACCATCAGCCAGAGTATAAGCCAATTCAATATGAGCTGTCGCTCCGGCCTCCTGCATATGATATCCAGAAATCGAAATAGAATTGAATTTTGGCATTTTTTTGCTCGTAAATTCAAAAATATCTGCTATGATTTTCATCGAAGGTGTTGGTGGATAAATATAAGTATTACGCACCATGAATTCTTTCAAAATATCATTCTGAATTGTTCCTGATAACATTTCAATTGCGATACCTTGTTCTTCTGCAGCTACGATATAAAATGCCATAATAGGTAAAACAGCACCATTCATGGTCATAGAAACTGACATTTCATCCAAGGGAATCTGATCAAAAAGCACTTTCATATCTTCAACCGAATCAATGGCAACTCCTGCTTTTCCAACATCACCAACCACTCTTTCGTGATCTGAATCATAACCTCGATGGGTTGGTAAGTCAAAAGCGATGGATAAACCCTTTTGACCAGCTGCTAAATTTCTTCTGTAAAAAGCATTGCTTTCTTCTGCTGTTGAAAATCCTGCATATTGACGGATGGTCCAGGGACGCTGTACGTACATGGTTGAATAAGGGCCACGCAGATAAGGTGCGAAACCTGCTCCGAAATCAGTAAATTCCAAATCTTCAATATCTTTTTCTGAATACGTTTCTTTTAGCTCGATTCCTTCAGCAGTTATAAAGCTGTTAGTCCAATCTTCTGATTTTTGACTTTCGACTTTTGACTTTTGACTTTCTAAATTAATATGCTTAAGGTCTTTTCTTACCATGTTGATTCTTTGAGAATTAATTACTTCAAATAGGATTATTCAAGTTCCAGTCGTTCCTGTTCCAGTTTCTCGGCTAATCTTTTTTCTATTATGGGTGTAATTAATGTTTTTCTTGGTTTTATTTTTACAAAAGGAAATAATTCTAAATCCTGTTTCATTCTATCTTCCGGATTTGGATATTTATTTGTTCCTAATAAAACTTCTTTTTTAGAATCGAATAATTCCTGTTCCTTATTAGCACTTTCCTGAATTTTCTTTTTGATTGTACCGTCATTCAGAAGTTTTAGGAAACCACCTTCAGCTTCAATATTTTTAAATAAGGCCAAACTTTTTTCAGCTAATTGCATGGTAAGGCTTTCAATGTAATAACTTCCATCTGCTGGATTATTGACTTTGTCAAAATAGCTTTCGTGCTTTAAAATTAACAATTGATTTCTTGCAATTCGGTCTCCAAATTCATTGTCTTTGTGATATAACGCATCATATGATAAATTGGCGACAGCGTCAGCTCCGCCTAATACTGCCGACATACATTCTGTTGTGGTACGAAGCATGTTGACATTGTAATCGTAAATCGTTTTGTTGCGTTTGGTTGGTGTAACCAATAAATGGCATTCTAATTCCGGATTATATTCGGCGGCAATTAAATGGAAAAGCATTCGCAGAGCACGAAGTTTTGCAATTTCAAAAAAATAATTAGTCCCTACAGAAATTTGAAAAACAATTGGTTTTGTAATATTTGGGAAACGGTTCAAATATTCATTGGCGTGAGCTAAACCGTAGGCAATTTGCTGGGTAATATTGGCACCGGCATTTTGGTACAAACCTAAATCAATACTCAGTAAAGAAAGATTCGCGTTTGCTTTTGAAATCTTTTCGAGCGTTTCGAAATTATTTTTATCCGATGTTGGAAACCAATTTCCTTCTCTTGCAAAATGACCAATCGGATCCATATTACAGAAAAAAATAGCTTTTTTTTGAATCGAAATGGAGTCCAGTTTTTTTACGAAATCGATTGAAATAAATTTCAAATTGAAGTAAACATTCCTGCTTTCCAAAGGAAGATTTTCTAATAATTTCTGGATATCAGTTGTTTCGTTCTGAATAGTGAAGCGTAAACTTTCAGCACCTCTTTCGAGGGTATTAATCGCCCGTTGAATCGATTTTTCGATATCGTAGACAAATATATTTTGGCAGATTTTAAAATTAGTTGCCTGCGTTTTTACCGAAGCAGTTTTAGAAAATTCATCGCTGTGATAAAATGGTTTTACCTGAATATCTTCCGGAGAATTCCAAATTACGGTTTTGTTGTAATCGGCTCCATCCAATTCAAACTGAATTTTTTGTTTCCATTGTTTGGATGAAACCGGATTAAAATCGTCGAATAGGTTAGTGGCCATTTGGGTGTTTTTTATAAATTTATTCTTTTTCTTGAATCGTATCGCCTTCGAATTTGATGATGTATATGTCTTCGCTGTCTTTTTTCATGAAATACTTCTCGCGTGCATATTTTTCTATCTGTTCAGGATTTTTGAGTTGTTTGATTTGTTCCTGATCTTTTTTTATTTCTTCCTGATAATAGGTTTTATTGTCCTCAAGTTCATTGATTTGATTGTCCAAAAAACGATGATCAAAATAGGAGTAATTGTCTAAAAATAACATCCAGACCACAAAAAAAAGCAAAACCCAAACATATTTATTGCTCAGGAATTTGAACCATTTTTTGTCTTTGTATGGATTTTTCATTTAGTTTATTTTTAACCGATTACTTCTTTTGAATAGATTCGTCTTTTTAGCCCCGATAGAGCCGGTATCCTTTTTATGGCTTTTTCTGCCATAAAAAGATAAAGGTGAAAGCGGGAAACAGCTCCTAATTATTATGGAATAAATTTACAATAAAAATTATAAAATTCGCTGATTAATTACCGCACGAACTACATCTATTGCAACCGTATTGTATTTGTCATTTGGAATTATGATGTCGGCAAAAGCTTTTGAGGGCTCAATAAATTGCTCATGCATAGGTTTTAGCGTATTTTGATAACGTGTTAAAACTTCGTCGATATCGCGTCCACGTTCTGAAATATCACGTTTTAAGCGGCGCACTAATCTTTCGTCAGAATCGGCATGAACATAAATTTTGATATCAAAAAGCTCTCGTAATTCGGGATTTGTCAAAATTAAGATACCTTCAACAATCATTACTTTTCGGGGATGTGTTGAAACCGTATCGTCAGTTCTGTTGTGCTGTATAAAAGAATAAACTGGCTGATCGATTGTTTCACCTGCTTTTAAAGCTTTAAGGTGTTTTTCTAATAATTCAAAATCAATAGATCTGGGATGATCAAAATTGATTAAAGCTCTTTCGTCAAACGACAAATTATGGGTTTCTTTATAGTAAGAATCCTGAGAAATTACGCCAACTTCAGTATCTGGCAATTCGTTCATGATTTGATGTACTACTGTTGTTTTTCCACTTCCTGTTCCTCCTGCAATTCCAATAATGAGCATAATTTGATATTATATATTTGTTTGACAAAAATAATAATTTAAGTGAATTGATTGAACATATTAATGTATTTAACCATATAAGTAATGTAAGTAAATTTAAGCAATAAGATATTCAAGTAAAATAGTACTTCACTGAACTTATATCACTTATATGGTGAAAATAATAAAAAAAATCCCGACAGCGATGCTATCGGGATTTAGTGCAATCAGTATAGTTTATATAAAATATTCTGAATTTAGTAAGCACTTGTAATTATTTATTCTTTTTTGCTTTTATCATCATTTCAAGCTGGTCCCAAAGTTCTTCAGGAATTGCTTCCAATAAATTGAATTGTCCGGCACCTTTAAGCCATTCACCGCCATCAATTGTAATTACATCACCATTTACATAAGCTGAGAAATCAGAAACTAAATAAGCTGCTAAGTTGGCTAACTCCTGGTGATCTCCTACACGTTTTAATGGGACTTTTTTTGCCATGTCAAACTTTTCAGCAAGATCTCCAGGTAACAATCTGTCCCAGGCACCTTTTGTTGGGAATGGTCCCGGAGCAATAGCATTAGAACGAATTCCGTATTTTGCCCACTCTACAGCCAAGCTTCTTGTCATGGCCAAAACCCCTGCTTTTGCAGTTGCGCTTGGAACCACATAAGCAGATCCAGTCCAGGCATAAGTAGTTACAATATTTAAAATCGTAGCCGATGTTTGTTTGCTGTCTATCCAGTGTTTTCCAAAAGCAAGTGTACAGTTTTTAGAACCTTTCAAAACAATATCTATAATAGTGTCAAATGCATTGGCTGACAAACGTTCAGTTGGGGAAATAAAATTTCCGGCTGCATTGTTCAAAAGAACATCAACTTTTCCAAAAGCTTTTAAAACTTCCTGAAGCATGTTTTCAACTTCTTCATAATAACGAACATCACATTGAAGCGGTAAACATTTCCCGCCAGTTTCAGTTTCCAGTTCAGTTGCTGTTGCTTTTAGTTTCTCTAAATCTCTTGAAGTAATCGCTACCTGAGCTCCCAATTCTAAAAAATATTTAGTCATTGCTTTTCCTAAACCACTTCCGCCGCCTGTAACTACAATAACTTTACCTTTTAAGGCATCGTCTCGTAACATTTTATCTGTATAGCTCATACTTTTTATTTTACAAAATTAATTAATTTAAATAGGATGCATGCATAATATTGTTATAAATTTTTAAAAAACTTTATACTTGACATATTTTTTTTGCTGCAGATTCAAGTGTAAAGTCATCTTTGGCAAAACAAAAACGTATTAATTTCTGGTCTTTATGATCGGAATAAAAGGTTGAAATTGGAATTGCTGCAATACCATGATCGATGATTAATTTTTTACAGAAAGTTACATCATCATCATTAGAAATATTGGCATAGGAAGCCACCTGAAAATAAGTACCTTCACAAGGTTTCAATTCAAAGCGACTATTTTGTAATAATTTCTGGAAATAATCACGTTTATCCTGATAGAATTTTCCAAGCAGATTTACATCCACAATATCAAGATATTCACAAATCGCTGCTTGAGAAATACTGTTAACACTGAAAACCAAAAACTGATGTATTTTTTTAATTTCTTTCATCAAATATTCAGGTGCTACCGTATAACCAATTTTCCAGCCGGTAATATGAAATGATTTTCCGAAAGAAGAAATCATTATACAACGGTTCAAGAGAAAATCTTTCGTATGTGCTGAAATGTGTTTTTCTTCAAAAGTAATGTATTCGTACACTTCGTCAGATAAGACCAGAATATCAGGATGTTTTGCAAGTATTTTTTCAAGTTCTAAAAAATCATTTTCATTTAATATTTTTCCTGTTGGATTATGCGGATTATTGATGATAATCATTTTCGTTTTTGAAGAACACGCTTTTTCAATGGTTTCCCAATTTGGGGTGTAATCATCATTTAGCGCCACCCGAATAGGTTTCGCTTTACAAAGTAAAACCGGAGATTCATATGAATCGTAACTCGGATCCAGAATAATAACTTCGTCGTCTGTTTTTACTAAAGCTAAAATTGAAGTGAAAATTCCCTGTGTTGCACCCGCAGTTACCAAAAGCTCTAAATCAGGATTAATGGTTCTGTTATAAGAACTCTGAATTAATTTTGCAATTTGGTTCATCAATGGAGGATAACCTGCCATTGGGGTGTATTGATGCACATTTTCTCTGGATAACTTCGCTAAAATGTCTGTCAATCTTTCATCAACAGGAAAATTTGGGAATCCCTGCGAAAGATTAATTGCATTATACTCGGCTGCCATTTTCGACATTACCGTGAAAATGCTTGTCGTTACATTTGGAAGTTTACTCATGATGAAGTTTGATTAAGAAAAACTTGTGAGTGAAAGGGAAGTATACAAATAAATATTAATTGATATTTATAGGAAGGGCGTAAAGTACTCTGACAGGAAGGTTCTGTAGTTTTCCAGGAGTCCATTTGGGGCATATTTTTAAGACTCGAATAGCTTCATTTCCCGTACTAAAACCGATGTCTCTAAGTATTTTTATTTCATTTAACGAACCATCTTTTTCAATAATGAAAGTAGCGTAGACTTTTCCTTTTAGAGAAGCAGGTTTTTCTTTTGGAACTATATAATTTTGAGCAATAAATTTATAAAATTCATTCATTCCTCCGGGGAATTCGGGTGCAATATCTATTCCGGCTGTATTGTAAACTTGGTTTTCATCATTGGAAATATTTTTTACAGTACTTTTGGTTTGAGAAAATAAATTCTGCACAAAGCAAATTAAGATCAGAATTAAAAACTTTTTCATTGCAATAATTTAAAGTTAGTTTACATTTTATGAATAATAAAAATCGTTGGTCGATTATGCAAATCAACTTTTAGTTTCTTCCAGTCAGAAACACGCAATGTTTTAATGAATTCTGTTGGTAATGTGATATCAGTCGCAATACAAAGATGTGTTGAAGGGTTTAAAATCTGCAAAAGATCTTCAACTAATTTATTGTTTCTGTATGGAGTTTCAATAAAAATCTGTGATTGATTTTTATCCTGAGATAATTTTTCAAAATGTTTTAGTGCTGATTTTTTCTCGTCTTTATCAATTGGTAAATAGCCATTGAAAGTAAAGCTCTGACCATTCATTCCGGAAGCCATCATCGCTAATAAAATAGAAGAAGGACCAACTAAAGGTACAACCTGAATACCTTTTTCATGGGCAATTTTTACAATCACAGCACCAGGATCTGCAACACCGGGACAGCCTGCTTCGCTCATTAATCCCATGTTTTTCCCTTCTAATAAAGGTTTAATGAAGTTTAAATACTCGCTTGGTTCCGTACGTTTATTCAAAGTAAAAAGAACTAATTCTGATTGTTTTTTTTCGGGATAAACTGCTTTTATAGATTTTCTTGCTGTTTTGTCATTCTCAACGATATAATAATCTATAAGTTCAATACTTCTTTTTACGGTTTGAGGTAAAACATCCATCGGATCGCTTTCGCCCATAGTAGTTGGAATTAAATATAGTTTTCCGAGAAGTTTCATATGCTTTATTTTATAGATTATAAAAACGAAAAAGCCAACAATTATTCATCCATAAATAACTGAAAGGCAAGATAGGTATTAAGAATGTTTTTCTATGAGTTTTTTTGCTATGACATCTGTTACTTCATCTAGCATTTGATATACATTGTCAAATCCGTTGGTTATACCAAAATAAGGATCTGGTACATCTACATTTTCATCAGGGAATAATTCATTCAGAATTAAATGAACTTTATTTTTGTGATCAGGTGTTTTGGCAAGATGGATCACATCGCGGTAATTAGAATTGTCCATTACGTAAATATAATCAAACTCTTCAAAATCAGAAGTTTTAAATTGTCTTCCTTTTTGACCTTCAATGCTTAAGCCATTTTTTTGGGCAACGGCAATAGAACGTTTGTCAGGAGAGTGACCTACATGCCAGGAACCGGTTCCGGCTGAATCAACTATAAAAGTTTCATTTGGTAGTTTTGATGCTAAAATACCTTCTGCTAAAGGTGATCTGCAAATATTTCCCAAACAAACCATTAAAATTTTTACTGGCATGATTCGCGTTTATAGCGTTAATTTTTTGTTGATGTCTTCGACAAATTTTTTGAATTGTTTGTCTGTAGAAACTAAGTTGTCAACTGTTTTACAAGCATGTAATACGGTAGCATGATCGCGATCTCCAATTTGTGAACCAATGTTTGCTAAAGAAGCTTTTGTGAATTTCTTTGCAAAAAACATCGCCAATTGTCTCGCCTGAACCACGTGTCTTTTTCTGGTTTTAGATTGAAGGGTTTCAATATCTAACTGAAAATAATCAGACACAATTTTTTGAATATAATCGATTGAGATTTCTCTCTTTACATTTTTAACAAATTTCTCTACAACACTTTTCGCTAACTCGATTGTAACTTCTTTTTTGTTGAAAGAAGATTGAGCAATTAATGAAATAATAGCACCTTCAAGCTCACGAACATTGCTTTTAATATTACGGGCAACATATTCAATAATATCTTCCGGCATTTCAACACCATCGCGGTAAAGAATGTTTTTTAATATCGAAATACGGGTTTCATAATCCGGCTGATGCAACTCAGCAGATAATCCCCATTTAAAACGAGATAACAATCGCTGTTCAATATCCTGCATGTCAACAGGAGCTTTATCCGAAGTTAAAATTACCTGTTTTCCGTTTTGGTGCAAATAGTTGAAAATGTGGAAAAATACGTCCTGAGTTCCTGATTTTCCAGATAAAAACTGAACATCATCAATAATCAAAACATCGATTAACTGGTAAAAATGAATGAAATCATTACGATTATTCTTTTTAACCGAATCTATATATTGCTGGGTGAAAATTTCGGCAGAAATATATAAAACTGTTTTTTCAGGATATTTGTCTTTTACTTCAACACCAATAGCGTGTGCTAAGTGTGTTTTCCCTAAACCAACTCCGCCAAAAATCAATAACGGATTAAATGATGTCCCTCCAGGTTTATTAGCTACAGCCATACCTGCAGAACGCGCCAAACGGTTTGAGTCTCCTTCAAGAAAATTATCAAAACTGTAATTTGCATTTAATTGCGATTCAATTTTTAAATTTCTAATTCCGGGAATTACAAACGGATTTTTAAGTTCCGGATTTAAGTTTTTAAACGGAGCGTCAACCTCTTGCGGTTTCATTGGCACTCTGTTGGCACTTGGCAATTGTTCGGTAAACGGTTGTTTATTGCCATAAGTGTTTTCCATTTTAATTTTATAGAGTAACTTTGCGTTTTTTCCCAGTTCTTTGGTAAGCGCAACTTTCAATAATTTTACGTAATGTTCTTCTAGCCATTCGTAGAAAAATTTACTTGGTACCTGAATATATAACGCGTTGTCGGTTAGCTCAACTGATTTGATTGGTTCAAACCAAGTTTTGTATGCTTGGTCTTGAATATTGTCTTTTATAAAGGACAAACAGTTTTCCCATACCGATTGAGCAGTTTTAGTCATAAATTCAGATAAATTTTTTTATTATTGATAAAGATTCTCCTAATAAAAATGGAGCAATTTTATTCCGTATTTCGGGATAACAAATATGTGAACAAAATTCTGTAAAAAAAAATATTTTGCCCTCTAATTTTATAAAAAAATGTTGTAAGGAGGCTTTTTAAAGTTAATTTTTTTTAATATATAAATAATGAAAAATCATCAAACTCAAGTACGTGTTCGTTACTCTGAAACTGATCAAATGGGTGTTGTGTATCACGGAAATTATGTTCCGTATTTTGAGATAGGACGCGTGGAATGGCTTAGAAACAAAGGGATTTCGTATAAAAGCATGGAAGAAAGCGGAATTGGACTGCCCATTGTTTCGATGCAGATAAATTATAAAAAATCGGCGCGTTATGATGAGCTTTTAACGATCCATACTACTTTCAAAAGCCAATCTTCTGTTAAGATTGAATTTGACTGTGCAATCTATAATGAAGCGGATGAGTTATTAACAACGGCAGTGTTTATTTTAGTATTTATTTCGTTAAAATCAGGTCGTCCAACTGCTCCTCCTGATTATATTTTAGAATTATTTAAAACACTGGTGTAATTGTTAAAACGATGTGCGTTTTTATATCAATTTATATCATTTTAATGTCGATTTCGAACATTAAATCAAAAATGCCGAATACTGATTCGGCATTTTTTTTACGTGTTTTTGTTGTTATTTTGCCAATTGGAAGTCCGGAATCTTCATCGATTTCCATTTCCTGAGAAGTTATTTCTAACTTTTTTTCTTTAATTACACGCATCACTTTGTTCATGTTTTTGTAATCAAAAGAGATTAAAAAATCTACATCGATGGTTTTATCTACAATTTCGCAAACTTCAAGTGTCAATTGAGCTGCAGTTTTGTAAGCTGCAATTAATCCGCCGACGCCTAATTTGATTCCTCCAAAAATTCGCACTACCACAACCAGAACGTTGGTTAAGCCAAAAGATTGTATTTGTCCGTAAATTGGTGCTCCGGCCGTATTACTTGGCTCACCGTCGTCATTAGCCCGATATGATATTTTTGGAGCAGTCCCTAATTGATAGGCGTAGCAGTAATGTACAGCATGTGGATGCTTTTTTTTTAAGTTTTCTATAAAGGGTTTTACTTCGTCTTCATTTTCTAAAGGAAAAGCATAGCCAAAGAATTTGCTTCCTTTTTCCTTAAAAAGTATTTCTTCGGACCCAAAAGCTATAGTTTTATAGGTGTCGTTATATTCCAAAGCTAATTTCTAAAGTATTTGTTTTTCAAATAAATCTATAACATCTTCTTTGCCAACCTGTAAATTCCAAATATGAAGGCCTAAAGCTGCCGCTGCATCTGTGTTTTCTTTTTTATCATCTACAAACAAAGTTCGTTTTGGTGATAATTCATGTTTGTTGATAATATATTGAAAAGCTTCTGGGTCTGGTTTCCTTCTTCCAATTTCAAATGAGAAATAAACTTTTTCAAAACATTGATAAAAATCACTGTAAAATGATATCCCGGTTTTATTTTCAAAAGTGGCAATGTGAATAGAATCTGTATTACTCAATAAAAATAATCTGTATTTTTCAGAAAGAAGCTGCAGGAATTCTAATCTATATAAAGGAAAGTCTGCTAAAACGGCATTCCACGCCTTAAGAATTTCTTCAATTGAAGCATTCGGAAGTTGCTTTTGAAAACCTTCCAAAAAATCATCATACGAAATGTCACCGGTTTCAAATAGTAGATTCAAACGGTCAAACTCTGAATTCCATTCGGTCATACCTAATTTTTGCAATTCCGAAATGGTAGCTTCTTTATTTAAATTGATAAAAATATCTCCAAAGTCAAAAATTATTGTATCAATCATGATTTCTAAAGTGTATTAATTCATCATTTTGAATGTGAGTTTTTATTACATTTTTCTTTAGGAGAGCCGGGGCTTTTATTCCCTTTCCAAAAGAATGTTTTCCAATAAAAATGCGAGCTTCATCCCAAATGTTTTGGTCTATAAAAGATTGTAAAGTTTGCAAACCGCCTTCAATGATAATAGACTGAATTTGATGTCGATGTAAAACAGTCAAAACCTGAAATGCAGTATTTTCATTAAAGTAAATTACCTCAAAGATAGTGTTTTCTGCTGGAAAGCTAATTTCAGATTTTGTAAATATGATAGTTTTAACGCTCCCATCAAAAATAAAACTCTCTTTTGAAATACGGTTATTTTGATCTAAAACAACGCGAACAGGATTATTTCCTGACCAATCTCTAACGTTTAATTTCGGATTATCATCAATTACCGTCTGAGTACCAACCAAAATAGCCTGTTCTTCACTTCGCCATTTATGAACCAATTGTCTGGAATAGGTGTTGGTAATCCAAACGGGTTTTCTTTCCTGATTGATTTCTTTTTCAGGAGCTAAAAATCCGTCCTGACTTTCGGCCCATTTTAATATAATGTAAGGTCTCTTTTTTTGATGAAAGGTAAAAAAGCGTTTGTTGAGTTCGTGGCATTCGTTTTCTAAAATGCCAACTGTAACATTTGCCCCGGCATCAATTAATTTTTTAATGCCTTTTCCCGCTACTTTTTCGTTAGGATCTAAAGTTCCAACCACTACATTCGGAATTTCATTTGCAATAATTAAATTACAACAAGGAGGTGTTTTTCCGAAATGGCTGCAAGGTTCTAAACTTACATAAATAGTAGCTTTTTTAAGCAGCGATTTGTCTTTTACAGATCGAATTGCATTGACTTCGGCATGAGGTTCTCCTGCTTTTTTATGCCAACCTTCGCCAATAATTTTATCTTCGTAAACAATTACACTTCCCACCATTGGATTTGGATAGGTTGTTCCAAGCCCATTTTGAGCCAGCTCAATGCAACGTTTTATATATTTCTCATGTATATCCACGATACAAAAGTAATTATTTTTGAGTTTTATGCCGATAGTTATTGGGATAGTTATGAAACTATCAAAAAAGTATTTTTACTTTTGTAGTATATCAGATGAATTTAGAATATGGAAAATTGGTTTATCAGAAGAATTAAAAAACAAGACAATCAGGCAGTTGCTCAATTAATACGATCGGTTTTTGAAGAAATGGAGATCCCGAAAGTAGGAACAGCGTATGCAGATCCGTGTTTAGATTTAATGTTTGAGGAATATAATAAGCCAGAATCTGTTTATTTTGTGATTGAAAATGAAGGAGAAATTGTGGGTTGCTGTGGAATTGCGCCTTTGGAAAATGGTGATCCAAAGATTTGCGAATTACAAAAGATGTATTTTTTGCCTAAAACCCGCGGATTAGGAATTGGAAGTAAAATGATGGAGAAATGTTTGGAGGAAGCTAAAAGTTTTGGTTTTGAAAAATGTTATATCGAAACGATGCCTTTTATGTATACTGCCCAAAAATTATATAAAAAGTCTGGATTTGAGTATTTAGATGCTCCATTGGGATGTACCGGGCATAATTCCTGCCCTGTCTGGATGTTGAAAGAATTGTAAAATAACATTGTAACAAAATTTATTTTGCGATACTTATATCGAAAATACAATTGGATTTAGCTAAAAATGCTCAAAAGCTCCCAAATGAAAATTAAACAATACAGAACTCAATTTATTAAGGAACTTTCTTCGTTGTATGATGCATATGAAGCAGAGAGTTTTTTTTATCTGATATTAGAAAACAAACATAAACTTAGACAAATTGATTTGGCGCTGAATCATGAATTGACTTTTTCAGATGCTGATTTGGTTGCATGGAGCGCTTTTTTAAAGCAGTTAAAAAAAGAAGTTCCTATTCAGTATTTACTTGGGAAAACAAATTTCTACGGATTGGATTTTGAAGTAAATGAAAATGTTTTGATTCCGAGACCGGAAACAGAAGAATTGGTAGAGTGGATTATCAATGAGAATACAAAAACGGAGAAATATAAAAAACTAAAAATTCTTGACATAGGAACCGGTAGTGGGTGTATTGCCATTTCTTTGGCTAAAAACCTGATAAATGCAGAGGTTTATGGTATTGATGTTTCGAAAAAAGCGATAGAAACCGCCAAAAAGAATGCTGCTAATAATAATGTGGATGTTACTTTTATGTTTTTGGATATTTTAGAAACAGATGTGCTTACTTGTAATTTTGATATCATTGTGTCGAATCCGCCTTATGTTCGAAATTTAGAGAAGAAAGAAATCAAAAAGAATGTTTTGGATTATGAGCCGCATTTGGCGCTTTTTGTAGACGATAATGATGCTTTGGTTTTTTATAAAAAAATAGCTGTTTTGGCAAAAAGCAGTCTTTTGGAAAAAGGACAATTGTATTTTGAAATCAATCAGTATTTAGGAAAGGAAATGACTGATTTACTTGAAAAAATGAATTTTAAGAATATTGAACTTCGAAAAGATATTTATAATAATGACCGCATGATTTGCTGCAAGGTTTTCAGAACATTGTAGGGGAAATTTCTTAAAAGTTGAAAACCTCTAATCTAGCCACGATAGAAGTGAAAAACCTTTTGTACCGGGGTTCGGTGCAAAAGTTTGAAGCGGATAGCGGGACAATTAGTCTTGTGAAACGAGTAAATTCTGCTTCAAATACATAAGACTACTCATAACGTAAGGCCTCGATAGGGTCTAATTTTGATGCCTTTATTGCTGGATATAATCCGGAAACAATTGCAACCATAAAACTGGTTCCAAAAGCGATGATGATGGCAAACCATGGTACTACGAATACAAAACTCATGGCAGTAGCAATACCAAAGCCAATTAACATTCCTAATATAATACCAACTAATCCGCCAATTTGTCCAATTAACAAAGTTTCAATGAAAAATTGAAATGCAACGGTCGCTCTTGTTGCCCCTAATGCTTTTCTAACACCAATTTCCCGGGTACGTTCTGTAACCGAAACTATCATGATATTCATTAATGCAATTGATGATCCTAAGATTGTAATGATACTAATAACAGCGGAGGCCCAATCTAAATATTGTGTGATTCCGAGGATTCTGTTGATCAAATCGTCGCTTCGGCCAATTCCGAAATTATTGTCACGAACCGGGCTCAGTTTTCGAACTCTTCGCATGGTACTTGTCGCATTATCAATGGCTTGATCTAAAAGTTCTTTTTTAGAAACCATGACGCTCATTGTATAATTGATATTTGGGGCGGTAAATAAAGAACGTGCTACCTGAATTGGAATTAAAACGCGTAAATCCTGACTGTTTCCAAATGTTGAGCCTTTTTCTTTTAATACTCCAATGACTTTAAAGCGGGCACCACGAATTGAAATGATTTTGTCAATTGGGTTTACATCTTTCAATAATCCTTTTTCAAAATCAGAACCGACAATACAGGAATAGGTATTGTTGTCAATATCAAATTGATTAAAAGAGCGTCCCAAGTTAATTTCTAAACCAGAATTAGAAATAAAATGTTCATCAACTCCCAGGATTTTAATTTCAGGATCTGTTTTTTGGTCTAAATATTTTACTTCGGCAGATGATGTTGCAGTAAATGAAAGAGAAGTTTCGGTAAAAGGATATTTATATTTGTTTTTGAAAGCGACCGCTTCAGGATATGAAATAATTGGATTGATGACTTCGCGTTCTTTACCGCCACGATTTCTAACCGTATTTTCGTATTGATTAATGTTGAAAGTATTGGCACCCATAGATGCAAAATTGGTAGAAACAGTGTTTTCAAGCGCTGTTACAACCGTTAAAATCCCTACCAAAGCCGTAATCCCGATAGCGATAATTAATACGGTAAGAATCGTTCGCAGCAATTGTGTTTTGATAGAACCAAAAGCAATTCGGATATTTTCTTTAAATAATTTTAGCATCATGACTAATTTGACACGAAAATACGTTTTTTGTTACAAGTTTGTTTTCGAAGTAGGCTAATTTATTTTAAAAAATAAGATATTTGCACACGATTAGAATTTAAGAGAAATCTAAAATCTGAGAAAATCCAATAATCTTAGGATCATTTAAATTTAAGATTTCAAACAAAAGAAATTTAATAATCTAAAGATCCAAAAATCAAATAATCTAAAGAAATGGCTTCAAAACCAAGTATACCACAAGGAACTAGAGATTTTTCGCCTGCAGAGGTGTCAAAACGTCAATATATTATTCAGACCATAAAAAATAATTTTGAAAAATTTGGTTTTCAGCCGATAGAAACTCCTTCGTTTGAAAATTCAGATACCTTAATGGGGAAATATGGAGAAGAAGGCGATCGGTTGATTTTTAAAATATTGAATTCGGGTAATTTTTTCTTCAATAAAAATAAAATTGAATTGCCGGAATCTATAGAATCGCTGCAAATTAATTCGGCCGAAACTATTGATTTGAATCAAAGAATTGAGCTAAATAAATTTACCGGAAAAATTTCAGAGAAAGCCCTGCGTTACGATTTAACAGTTCCGTTTGCGAGATACGTTGTACAACATCAAAACGAAATTGAGTTTCCTTTTAAAAGATATCAAATTCAACCGGTTTGGAGAGCTGATCGTCCGCAAAGAGGGCGTTACAGAGAATTTTATCAATGTGACGCAGATGTTGTTGGGTCAAAATCATTGTGGCAGGAAGTAGAATTGGTTCAATTGTATGATACTGTTTTTAGTTCTTTAGGTTTAGAGGGAGTTACTATCAAAATTAATAATAGAAAAATATTGTCCGGAATTGCAGAAGTAATTGGCGCTTCAGATAAATTGATCGATTTTACGGTTGCTCTTGATAAACTGGACAAAATTGGGGAGGATGGTGTAAAGAAAGAAATGATTGAAAAAGGAATTTCGGAAGAAGCATTAGTGAAAGTACAGCCTCTTTTTAGTTTTACGGGAACTTTTTCAGATAAAATAAATCAGCTTTCCGATTTATTAGCTTCATCAGAAGAAGGAATGAAAGGAGTGCAGGAACTTAAATTTATTTGTGACAATGTGGCAAATTTAGGGTTGTCGACGGCAACATTAGATCTGGATGTGACATTAGCACGCGGACTAAATTATTATACCGGAGCAATTTTTGAAGTAGGAGCTCCAAAAACAGTTTCAATGGGCTCTATTGGCGGTGGCGGAAGATACGACGATTTGACGGGTATCTTTGGTTTGAAAAATATGAGTGGCGTTGGAATTTCTTTTGGTTTAGACCGAATTTATTTAGTTCTGGAAGAATTGCAACTATTTCCTAAAACGGTTGCGGCGACATCAAAAGCGTTGTTTATTAATTATGGAGATGCTGAGGCTTTGTATGCATCACAGGCCATTCAGAAATTAAGACAAGAAAATATAAAAGTAGAATTGTATCCGGACAATGTAAAAGTTGGGAAACAGTTTCAGTATGCAGATAAACGCTTGATTCCGTTTGCAGTAATTGCAGGCGATCAGGAAATTGCTTCTAACTCATATTCACTTAAGAATCTGGTTTCTGGTGAACAGGTTTCGGTTGATTTTGAAGGATTGAAAAAGGCTTTGCTGGCTTCTTCTTAATAGATAAGTTTGCTAGGATTTACGCTAGTTTTGCCAAGATTTTATTTGTGATGAAATAATTGCATGGAAAGAAAAAAAACTTTTAATTTGCCGCTTTAAGTTACGGGCGTAGTTCAAGGGTAGAATAGCGGTCTCCAAAACCGTTGATGGGGGTTCGAATCCCTCCGCCCGTGCAATAAAGCATATCGACAGAACTCAGTTTTTTAATTTTTTATCAGAGGTTTTCGAAAATTATTATGGAAAAGACAAAAAAAAGCTTCGTTAGATACGAAGCTTTTTTTAATATAAGGTAAACTTGAATTAATAATTTATATAAGCCGAGGCTAACCCTTAAATTCAATTTTGATAGGTAATAATATGATTTGGTTTTTCAGCTTCAAATTTAATACAAACTAAAACGTAATAGTCTTAAAATTATACTAAATTTTCTTTAATAAATCATGTCTTATGAATTCTATAAGTTTAAACAGAAGTGACAATTTGACATCTTAAAAGATTTGGCAGTACTTTTGCTATCCAACAGAAAGAATAAAAAATGAAGTTTAAAGATATTTTTAAAAATAAAAGTAATATGACTACGGAAAATACAGAATTCGATCAGGAATTAGATGATGTAACGTTAGAAAACAATGCCAACGGAGAACAGTTAATTGTTGAAGAATTAAGTGTTGAAGAGCAATTGGCTCAAGACTTGGCAAAAGAAAAAGATAAGTTTTTGAGATTATTTGCCGAATTTGAAAATTACAAAAAAAGAACTTCAAAAGAGCGTATCGATCTGTTTAAAACAGCAAATCAAGAAGTTTTGTTAGCAATGCTCCCTGTTTTGGATGATTTTGACAGAGCAACTGTAGAGATCAACAAATCTGAAGATGAAAATTTGAAAAAAGGTGTTGAGCTGATTCATGAAAAATTAAAAAGCACTTTAGTTTCAAAAGGTTTAGAACAAGTTGAAGTAAGAGCGGGTGATGCTTTTAATGCTGATTTTGCCGAAGCAATTACCCAAATTCCAGCACCGTCTGAGAAATTAAAAGGGAAAATTGTTGATGTTATTGAAAAAGGATACAAATTAGGAGACAAAATTATTCGTTTCCCTAAAGTAGTAATCGGAAACTAAAAAATGCAAATAAAATTCTAAAAGCCAATTCTTTATTATTGGAATTTGGGATTTATAGTTTGGAATTTAAACCTAATTATGAAAAAAGATTTTTACGAAATATTAGGCATTTCAAAAAATGCTGACGGTGCTGAAATTAAAAAAGCATACCGAAAAAGTGCGTTGAAATATCACCCGGATAAAAATCCAGGAGACAAAGAGGCAGAAGAAAACTTCAAACTTGCGGCTGAAGCTTATGAAGTTTTAAGCGATCCTAACAAAAAAGCGAAATACGATCAATACGGACATCAGGCTTTTGATGGCTCCGGCGGATTTGGAGGTGGTCACGGTGGTATGAATATGGATGACATTTTCAGCCAGTTTGGTGATATTTTTGGTGGCGGATTTGGAGGTTTCGGTGGAGGCGGAGGCGGACCTCGTCGCGCTAAAGGAAGTAATCTTCGAATTAAAGTAAAATTGACTTTAGAAGAAATTGCGAATGGAGTTGAGAAAAAAGTAAAAGTAAAGCGAAAAGTTCAGGCAAAAGGAGTAACGTACAAAACGTGTTCGACTTGTAATGGTCAGGGACAGGTAATGCGTGTAACAAACACAATTTTGGGAAGAATGCAGTCTGCATCAACTTGTCCAGCCTGTGGCGGTTCCGGACAAATTTTAGATAAAAGACCTTCTGAAGCAGATGCTCAGGGAATGGTAGTTGAAGACGAAACTGTTTCAATCAAAATTCCTGCTGGTGTTGTTGACGGTATGCAATTGAAAGTTTCTAACAAAGGAAACGATGCTCCGGGAAATAGTATTCCGGGAGATTTGATCGTTGCAATTGAAGAGTTAGAACATGAATTTTTGAAGCGTGAAGGTGAAAATATTCACTATGATTTATACATTAGTTTCCCGGAAGCTGTTTTAGGTGTTTCTAAAGACATTGAAGCAATCAACGGAAAAGTTCGTATTAAACTGGAGGAAGGAATTCAGTCAGGAAAAATATTGAGATTAAAAGGAAAAGGTATTCCAAGTATCAATGGTTACGGAAGCGGAGATTTACTAGTTCATGTAAACGTTTGGACACCTAAGACATTGAATAAAGAGCAAAAGCAATTTTTTGAAAATGCCTTAAACGACGAACACTTTATTCCAAGTCCTGAAAAATCAGAAAAATCATTTTTTGAAAAAGTAAAAGATATGTTTTCATAAACTCAACTTTTTCTAAAAAAGAAAATAAATTTTTAAAACCCATTCTGAATTAAAATTTAGAATGGGTTTTTTATGTATTATTACTTAGAATCGGTACTAATTATTTACTTTTACAATCGCTTGGTCACAATGGTCAAGCTGACGCAGAAATTCTAAAAACAGCATGAGCAACTTACTTGAAGTACATAAAGTCGTAAAACAATATGGCGATTATGTAGCGCTTAACGAAGTTTCATTAAATGTGCCAAAAGGCAGTATTTACGGATTGCTAGGGCCAAATGGAGCCGGAAAAACTTCCCTCATCAGAATCATCAATCAAATTACTTTGCCGGATAGCGGTGAAATAATTTTAGATGGAGAAAAATTGCAGCCAAAACACGTACAGACTATTGGCTATCTCCCTGAAGAAAGAGGTTTGTATACTTCTATGAAAGTAGGAGAACAATGTTTGTATTTGGCCCAGATGAAAGGACTTTCTAAGGCTGAAGCTAAAATTCAATTAGAATATTGGTTTGACCGTTTGGGAATTCAGGGTTGGTGGAATAAAAAAATCCAGGAGCTTTCGAAAGGAATGGCACAGAAAATCCAGTTTGTGGTTTGTGTATTGCATAAACCTAAATTGCTCATTTTTGACGAACCTTTTTCTGGTTTTGATCCCGTAAATGCAAATGTTATTAAAGATGAAATTCTGGCATTAAAAGAACAAGGGGCAACTATTATTTTTTCAACTCACAGAATGGAAAGTGTTGAAGAACTTTGCGATCATATTGCTCTAATTCATAAATCGAACAAATTGATCGAAGGAAAAGTCAGCGATGTAAAACGTCAATTTAAAACTAATAGTTTTGAAGTTGGAATTTTGACAAGCAACGTTGAAGGTCTAATGTACGATATAACGCAGAAATTTACTTTTTCGCCGGCAAATTTTAAATCTTTAAATGATGATTTGAAATTAGACATTCAAATAGGAAATGCAACGCCCAATGAATTATTACATATCCTGACACAACGTGGACAAGTAACGCATTTTGTAGAAAAAATACCGAGTGTAAACGATATTTTTATTCAAACCGTAACACAGAAATAAAATTCAAAAAATAAATTCCAGTTTCGGATTTGAAGGTTTTAAAATTAGATTTGGAATTTGAAAATAAAAATATTTATGAGCATCATTTCGCTGATTATAAAAAGAGAATTTATTGCCAAAGTGCGCAATAAATCTTTTGTTGTTATGACATTTTTAAGTCCGTTATTGTTTGTCGCAATAGCTGGATTTATTGGTTATTTGAGTTCGATGAAAGCAGAAACCAAACGAATTGCGATTCACGATGAAACAGGCTTATTTGCCGAGGATTTTGTAAAACAGAATAAAAAGGATGGAGAATATAGATATTTAAATCTTTCTGAAATTGATACAAAAGCGTTGAAAGACAGTATTACAAAAGAAAATTTTAGTGGTTTAATTATTATTCCAAGAACAAATAATTTAAAAGATTTAGAAAGCAAAATAGATTTTGTTTCGAATAATAGTCCCAGTATTTCTTTTATTGAAAATACCCAGGAAATTATTGCTTCAAAAATTACAAAACTAAATTTCGAAAAAGCAAAACTAGACACCTTAGCCATTCAAAAAGCGAAAGCTGAAGTTAATATTCATTTGTCAAAAGCTTCGGGAGAAGAAAGTCTGAAAGGATTAAACGAAATAAAAATTGGTATTGGAGGTGCATTTGGATATTTGATTATGATGTTTATTATCATTTATGGAAATATGGTGATGCGAAGTGTGATCGAAGAAAAAACCAACCGAATTATCGAAATCATCATTTCATCAGTAAAACCATTTCAATTGATGATTGGTAAAATTGTAGGAACTTCACTTGCCGGATTATTGCAATTTTTAATTTGGGCGATAATTGGTTTGGGCCTGATGTTTGCGGCTTCGGCATTTTTTGGTGTTAATGTAGGACCAACAGCTAAAATTCCGCCAGAGTTAATGCAATCAGCACAACATGAATTTGCAGGATCGGCACAAATGTATATCAGTGAATTATGGAATTTACCAATTGCAGGCATCCTGATTGGTTTTGTTGTTTATTTTATAGGAGGGTATTTTTTATACAGTTCATTTTATGCCGCAATTGGTGCCGCAGTAGATAATCAAACAGATTCACAGCAATTTTTGTTACCAATTATAATGCCCCTTATTTTAAGTGTTTACATTGGTTTTTTTACGGTTGTAAATGACCCTAACGGAACAATTGCCGTTGTATTTTCGATGATTCCGCTGACTTCGCCCATTGTGATGTTAATGCGAATTCCTTTTGGAGTGCCTTGGTGGCAAATTGGAATTTCTGTAACTTTACTTTTTGCATCATTTTTTACAGTTGTTTGGTTTGCAGCCAAAATTTATAGAGTTGGAATATTAATGTATGGTAAAAAACCATCCTGGAAAGAATTGTACAAATGGCTTAAATACTAGTTTTTATGTGGCAGGAAATAATAGATTTTGTTACCACGAATTTTATCAATGGTAAAAATGTAAAGATTTCTATTTTAGATATCGCTGTGGTTATCGTTGCCATTATAGCAACACAGTTTGTGCTAAAAGCAATACATAACTTTTTTAAGAAAAAACTAAATCCTGATGAGATGAAGCGCTTTAGCAGCGTTTTTCAGGTTTTCAAATATATAGTTTACATTTTTGTTGTAGTTGTAATACTCAAAGAGGTTGGTGTCAATGTTGGAGTATTTTTAACAGCTTCTGCTGCTATTTTTGTTGGTTTGGGTTTTGCTTTGCAGACTTTCTTTCAAGACATAATTTCAGGAGTATTAATCATTTTAGACAAGTCATTGCATGTTGGTGATGTTATTGAAATTAACGATCATGTTGGCGAAGTAAAAGAAATAAAATTGCGTACTACCGTTATGATTACCAGAAATGACCGTGTCATGATTATTCCTAATCATATTTTCATGCAGGATCCGTTATTCAATTGGACACAAAATAAGTCCAGTAATCGTGAAAAGGTTTCTGTAGGTGTCGCATATGGGAGTGATGTAAAATTAGTAGAGAAATTGCTACTTGAATGTGTACAATCTATTGATAGCATTGTAAAAGCGGAAAGGATAAACGTGACCTTTGATGATTTTGCCTCCTCCTCACTTAATTTTTCTATCCATTTTTATGTTCCAAACGGTTTGAAAGCACCGGGTATACAAAGTGAAGTCCGATTTAAAATTTATGAACTTTTTGAGGCAAATAATATCTCAATATCGTTTCCACAGCTTGATTTGCATTTAGTTTCAACACCAAAAGATTTTGTTTTCAATAAACGAAATGAATAATTTAAACACAGTATGAGTAAAATTTTAATTATAGAAGACGAATCAGCTATTCGCAGAGTGCTCTCAAAAATATTATCTGAAGAAAACGATTTGTATCAGGTTGATGAAGCAGAAGACGGTTTGGCAGGGCTTGATAAAATAAAAAATAACGATTATGATTTGGTCTTATGCGATATCAAGATGCCAAAAATGGACGGTGTTGAGGTTTTAGAAGAAGTAAAAAAGATTAAGCCAGAAATTCCGATGGTCATGATCTCTGGTCACGGCGATATGGAAACAGCAATTCATACAATGCGTCTGGGAGCTTTTGATTATATCTCAAAACCACCGGATTTGAATCGTTTATTGAATACAGTTCGTAATGCTTTGGATAAAAAACAACTGGTAGTTGAAAATAAAATCCTGAAGAAAAAAGTCAGTAAAAACTACGAGATGATCGGGGAGAGTGAATCCATTAATCATATCAAAGTGATGATTGACAAAGTTGCGCCTACAGAAGCACGAGTTTTAATTACAGGGCCAAACGGAACCGGAAAAGAACTGGTAGCACATCAATTACATGAAAAAAGTGAACGTGTAAATTTTCCTTTAATTGAAGTAAATTGTGCCGCTATTCCTAGTGAATTGATTGAAAGTGAATTGTTTGGTCATGTAAAAGGTGCTTTTACATCGGCGGTGAAAGATCGTGCAGGTAAGTTTGAGGCAGCAGACAAAGGAACTATTTTCTTAGATGAAATTGGAGATATGAGTCTTTCGGCGCAAGCCAAAGTGTTGCGTGCATTACAGGAAAGCATGATTACCAGAGTTGGAGCAGAAAAAGATATTAAAGTTGATGTTCGCGTTGTGGCAGCAACCAATAAGGATCTGAAGACAGAAATTGCTGAAGGCCGTTTTCGCGAAGATTTGTACCATCGTTTGGCTGTAATTTTAATTAAAGTTCCGCCATTAAATGAAAGACGAGATGATATTCCGGCTTTGATAAGACATTTTGCAGATAAAATAGCGTCTGAACAAGGAAATGTTGTCAAAGTCTTTTCACTGCAGGCGATAAAATTATTACAGGAATATGACTGGACTGGAAATATCCGTGAACTTCGAAATGTAGTTGAAAGACTTATTATTCTAGGAGGAACTGAAATTTCTGAAACGGATGTAAAAATGTTTGCGAGTAAATAAGCTTTGCACATTGGGCTATAAGCTTTACGCTTTTTAAGGAATACAAATAATTTTTAGCTTATGGCTTACAGCCTAAAGCCTAAAGCATTCAAAACATGAAACTAAAAAAAATAAACGAGAAGTTACAAGACGGTCTAATTGAAAATGGTTTAACGGAAGCAAACATATTGCAGATGGAAACTTTTTCTACTATTAAAAGTGGCGCTGATTGTATGATTATTTCTCCAAAAGGAACTGGAAAATCGACAACAATTGTATTGAATGTGATTCAGCAATTGGCTGGACAAACAGAAGAGTCACCGCGTGCTTTGATTATTGTGGAAGACAAGGAGAAGGTTTTGGCTATGGAAGAACTTTTTGAGAAATATGGTAAGTATGCCAATCTTGAAGTATATGGTGTACACGACAAGGGCGATATGGATTATGATAAAAATTATATTTCAACCGGAATTGATGTTTTAATCGGCACACCAAACAAGTTAAGCGATATGTTTACCACGGCAGGTTATAATGTAAATCGTTTAAAAATGTTTATTCTTGACGATGCTGACCCAATTTTGAAATTGCGTAATGAAACAAAAATCATGCGTATTTCTAATAGCATAACAAAAACACAACGTATCATTTTTGCCGAAACATTGACAGAACGTATTGAAATTCTGGCTGATAAAATGTTGTTGGAACCTTATTTCTTTGATATGGATGAAGAAGGAGAAGAATTGGACGAAGAAGAAGACGGAATTGAAGAGGAGGAGTAAATCTCTTAGATAGTTTATGGAAATAATAAGAACACTTAAATTTTTGACAATTGTACTTTTAGCATTTTTAGTTGTGATTTATTTAATTATTGTTTCTTATGTATACTTCAATCAGATTGGAATGATTTTTAAAAGTGCTTCGCTTTCAAAAGAATATAAATTTGATTATCAAAGTAAATTTGAAGAATTAAATATTAAATCATTTGATGGAGTAAATTTAAATGGACTCTTGTTTAAAGCTAAAAATTCGAAAGGACTTATTTTCTATCTTCATGGAAATGCAGGAAATATTGAAAGCTGGGGTAAAATAGCAAAAATATATACTAATCTATCCTATGATATTTTTATTTTAGATTATCGAAGTTTTGGAAAAAGTGAAGGAAAAATTGAAAATGAAGAACAGTTAAATAAAGATATTTCGATAGTTTATAAAACATTAAATATGCGATATCCTGAAAATAAAATCATTATCACCGGATATTCGATTGGTTCAGGGTTAGCTGCAATTTTAGCTTCTGAGAATAAACCAAAAGCTTTGATATTGCAATCTCCTTATTTTAGTTTTACTGAATTATCTAGCGGCAGAGTTCCATTTTTTCCAGATTTCATGAAGAAGTTTCATTTAGATACTTTTAGGTATCTGCCAAAAGTAAAGGCGCCGATTTATATTTTCCATGGGATAGATGATCGATTAATTCCTTATGAAAACTCCGTAAAATTGAGTAAAATATTAAAAACGAACGGATATTTCTATCCTTTAAATGATCAAGGACATATTGGAATGAATGAAAACAATGATTTCCAAAATCAGTTAAAAATAATATTACAATAAATAATAATAAAAAATAAAACGGCATGGGATTAATGAAGGTATTTTCAGGGAGCGAAGTTTTAGCAATTGCTTTACAGGAAAGATTAGAAAAAGCGGGAGTAGAAACCGTAAAAAAGGATAATATTCAATCGGCTCGTCTGGCAGGATTTGGTCAGACTGATTTAGCTGTTGAAGTATTTATTCAGGAAACTGATTTTGCAAAAGCAAATCCGGTTATTGAAGATTTCAGAATGAGTATATAATGCAAGTTAGCAGTCTCAGTTTTTAGTCTCAGTAGAGAACTGTTTACTGCGACTGAAAACTGAAAACTAAAAAACATGCAATATAAAATGCTGGTACTCGACATGGATGATACCTTGTTGACAGATGATCATAAAATTTCGGAATTAAATAAAAAAGTACTTCTTGAGGCACAGGCAAAAGGTGTTTATGTGGTTTTGGCATCCGGCCGCCCAACATCGGCAATGACTGCTTTTGCAAAACAATTAGAATTGGATTTAAACGATTCCTATATTATTTCTTTTAATGGTGCTGTAATCAGTACAGTGAAAGATGATTTGGTCTTATTTGAACAATGTCTGACACCGGAACAAATTCATGATTTATACGATTATAGTGTGAAAATGAAAACGCATATTATCACCTATATTGATGGTGAAATAGTAAGCGAGACTGATTCAGAATATATTGAAATCGAAAAAGAAATTACAGGATTACCGCATAATAAAGTTTCTGACTTTAAAGCAGCAGTAAGTAAAGCAGCAGTAAAATGTATTTTATTGGAAGATCCGGTATATTTAAAAGAAGTGGAACAGGATTTGAAAGCCGCAATGCCTCATTTGAGTATTTCAATGTCAAAGCCTTTTTTCTTAGAAGCGGCTCAATATGGAATTGATAAAGCGGCAAGTATAAAGTTTCTTGCTTCAAAATTAAAAATTCATCAAAGTGAAATTATTGCAGTTGGAAATGCAGGAAATGATCTTTCAATGATCGAATATGCAGGTTTAGGCGTTTGGGTTGATAATGTAACACCTGAATTGCGTGATAAGGCTAATATAATTGTAGCATCAAATAATGATGATGGTGTTGCTGAGGTTGTGCAGCGCTATATTTTAAACTAAATTATTTTTTGATGAAAAATCCAATTGAAACAGAACGTTTGCTTTTGAGGGAATTGCAGATGTCAGATGTTGAGGCAATGTTTGAATTAGAGTCTAATCCAAAAGTGCATACGTATGTAGGGAATAAACCCATTACTCATATTGATCAAAGTCGTGCTTATATTGAATTTGTTCAGCAGCAATACAAAGATTTCGGAACTGGACGTTGGGCAGTAATTCTCAAAGAAACAAATGATTTTATAGGTTGGTCCGGAATAAAATTCATTACCAATGAAATTAATAAGCATAAAAACTTTTATGAAATTGGATATCGTTTTATAGAAAAACATTGGGGAAAAGGATATGCAACTGAGGCAGGGAAGGCCTTTATAGATTATGCTTTTAACACTATGAAAGTTGAGGCTGTATATGCTTATGCAGATGAAGAAAATGAAAAATCCAGATCTATTTTAGAAAAACTCGGTTTGAAATATATTAATTCATTTGAATACGAAGGAGAAAAAGAAGTCTGGTATGAATTAAAAAAGCCCAAATTTTAATATTAAAATTTGGGCTTTTTTAGCTTAGAAGCTTGTGGTTTTTTAGAAAAACTTTAGATTAATTATTTTTTGGCTACAGAAACGAAATATTTGTTTCCGTCACCCATAGTTAATTTTACGCGCTCGTCACAAAGGTCAATTGCAAAATTTGCACTTTCGTAACAGCTGCATGTTGTGTTTTTGTCTTTAGACATTTCAGTTTTACAGTTGTTGTTTTTAAAAGTAGCCAATTGAGGCGTATATAAACTTACTAAATCTGTAGAAGCCGTAACTAAAGAGATAATACTTGCTGAGTTATTATTTGTAATTCGGTATACAATTCTATCAGTATAATTAACATCATTAACTACTACTTTACGAATGTACGTATAGGCTGTAGATCCTTCTCCCGGTTCTTTAACTTCAAATTTAAATCCAACTGAACGTATGGCAATGTCAAACTGTTGTTGTGAGTTTAAACTAGCCCAGGTTGTTAATGTGCTGATTGTTGGAAACGAATTTGAATTAGCAGCCGGAGCATTTGTTTGTGCCTGTGTACTGAAAATTACGAATAGCATCAAGCAGATTGTGGGGAAAAATGCTTTCATATTTAGTTTGAATTTTAAATTTGCCTACTCTAAAATTGGTTTTCGGCTTTCCCATTAATTATATTTTGAAATATGTACAACGTTGTAAATTTAAAAATCTTATGATTCAATGCTTATTTTATTGAATTAAAATTAATAAAATTTACGATGCGTGAATTTAGAACTAAAATCAATGACAACAAAGAAAATTATGAGTTAAATTTATTTTTTTAAAATTATCTTTTGTATTTAATCGGGTTTATTTGTCTTTTGTCGATGTTTTCTTTCATTTTTAAGCTTTTTTAATTTTTAGCTCGATTTTAAGGATTTATTCAGTTTTTTGTCACTTAAAATTTAATTCAATTGCTTTTTAAGGAAAAATAAATAGCTAAATAGTTCAATATATTGACTTTTAGTGAGTTATTGATTTTATTTTAAAGAAATTTGTGTGTAAATTTGCAAACTCTTCAATTGAAGACGTAAATATAATATCTTACTACTTAAAATGTAGTGTATTCTCATGGAAAATAGAAAAAAAGTTGCTTTTTATACGCTTGGATGCAAACTGAACTTTTCAGAAACATCAACTATTGCCAGAAACTTTAATAATGAAGGTTTTGACAGAGTTGATTTTGAAGAAGTAGCAGACATATATGTTATTAATACCTGCTCTGTAACTGAAAATGCTGATAAGCAATTTAAACAGGTTGTTAAAAAAGCAATGAAACTCAATGAGAAGGCTTTTGTTGCTGCTGTTGGTTGTTATGCACAATTAAAACCTGAAGAATTAGCAGCTGTTGATGGTGTTGATTTGGTCTTAGGGGCTACTGAAAAATTCAAAATCACAGATTACATTCATGATTTAAGTAAAAATGATATGGGTGAGGTTCACTCTTGTGAAATTGCCGAAGCCGATTTTTATGTTGGAAGCTATTCTATTGGAGACAGAACCCGCGCTTTTTTAAAAGTTCAGGATGGTTGCGATTACAAATGTACCTATTGTACCATTCCATTAGCAAGGGGAATTTCAAGAAGTGATGCTTTAGAGAATGTGTTACAGAATGCAAAAGAAATCTCTGCTCAAAATATTAAAGAAATTGTTTTGACGGGAGTGAATATTGGTGATTACGGGAAAGGGGAATTCGGAAACAAAAAACACGAACACACTTTCCTGGATTTAGTTCAGGCTTTAGATAAAGTTGAAGGAATCGAGCGTTTAAGAATCTCATCGATTGAACCAAATTTATTAAAAAACGAAACAATTGAATTCGTTTCTAAAAGCCGCACTTTTGTACCTCATTTTCATATTCCGTTGCAATCCGGAAGCAATGCTATTTTAAAATTAATGAAACGCCGTTATTTACGTGAGGTGTATACAGAACGCGTGAATAAGATACGTGAACTAATGCCGCATGCTTGTATTGGTGTTGATGTTATTGTTGGTTTTCCAGGCGAAACAGATGAGCATTTTTTAGAAACGTACCATTTTCTAAATGAAATGGATATATCCTATTTACATGTATTTACTTATTCTGAAAGAGATAATACAGAAGCTGCTGATATGCCCGGTGTTGTTCCGGCGAATGTAAGAGCGAAAAGAAGTAAAATGCTGCGTGGCTTATCCGTTAAAAAACGCCGTGCTTTTTATGAAACCCAAATTGGAACAAACAGAACCGTTTTATTCGAAAGTGAAAATAAAGAAGGTTACATTCATGGTTTTACAGAAAATTACGTAAAAGTAAAAACACCATGGAATCCTGAATTAATTAATACTTTACAAGAAATCAACCTGACTAAAATTGATGAAGAAGGCAGTGTTCGTTTGGAGCTTTTAAACAAATTAGCTGAAGCTTAGTTTAAAAAATTCAGCAAATTAATATCATTGTCAGTTCGAGCGGAGTCGAGAACCTCATGAAAAGAAAGTATCTCGACTCCGCTGGATGTGACAAAACACAACAAAGCCCTTCTTGTTTTTGAAAGGGCTTTGTTGTATTTTATAAAATCTTATTTTTCGTTTTCTGCTGAAACCAATTTCAATGAATTAATATAATCTGAATCAAATTCGATAACTCTTATTTTTTCAGGATTGAAACTTAACTCTCCCCCAAAAGCACCTCTGATGTCCAGGAAATCAATAGTTAGTATTTCATCGTTTACCTCGATAAGTTTGCCTAAATAAACTGATTTTGCTGATTTTTTTACAATCTGAAAAATACCGTATTTAGTATTGACATAGTTCAGGATTGTATTCAGATCCTTAATCGGAATGATGTCTTCGGCATTTGTTTTTAAACCTTTCAGGCGAATCACTTTCTCATTAAATTCAAGCTCTTCGTCTCTTTCAATAGCTTCGATGTTTTTGTTTCTTAAAATTACAAAGCCGTCAATTATAAAATCAATAGGATTGTTTCTTAGTAAAATCCAATCATCAGAGTAATCAATTAGAAAACCGGTAAAGATTTCTTTTTTATCTGTAAATGCAATTGAAATCAATTGTCTTAAATATTGTTCCATCATTTTAGTTTTTGAAATTCCAATTCTTAAATCCAATTTCCAACTGCTTTTCGTTACTGTAAAAATTGGAATTTGGAATTTAAAATATTAGAATTTGTATTTTTAAGGATTAGTAGACCAGATACTGCTGTTTTTTATAAACACCCTGCGATTTAATTTGAGTTGTGCAATAATTAATTCGGCAATATCCTCAGACTGCATTACTCTTTCAGGATTACCGTCAGTAAGGTTTAAATCTTTTGCCATATCAGTTGCAACTGTACTTGGAGTTAAAGCTGTAACACGAATATTGTGTTTTCTCATCTCCTGCATTAAAGAATCGGTCAAGCCTAAAACGGCAAATTTTGAAGCACTGTAAGCACTTGTCATAGCATTTCCGTTTAATCCAGCAGTAGATGAAATATTGATGATGTCACCAGTTTGTCTTTCGATCATGTTAGGTAAAACGGCACGTGTTGTATAATAAGTTCCCATTAAATTTACCTGAATGATTTTCTCCCATTCGGCTGGTTCTAATTCCAGAAATTTTCCAAAAGAAGCAATTCCGGCATTATTGATTAAAATATCAATGGTTTTAAACTTTGATAATGCTGTTTCTACTGCTGCATTTATGGAATTAATATCTGAAACATCTGCAGTTAAGGCTAACGATTTAACTCCGAAGTTTTCAATTTTTACGGACAATTGTTCAACATCCAATTGCGTTCTTGAAATTAAGATTACGTTTACGCCTTCTTTTGCAAGAGCAATAGCAATAGCTTTTCCAATTCCTTTTCCGGCACCTGTAATTAAGGCATTTTTATTTTTTAAGTCTGACATGAGTGTATTTTTTAGAAATGCAAAAAGCATCAGTTGAGTTACACAAAAATACAGTTTTTGCTTCCTAAAATGATGCTTTTTTTATTTTCTTAATCTAAGTTTAACAACTTATTTATTCTTTTAAAACCATGTCAATGCACATAACTGCGGCAAGGATTAATTGTCTAAGCGGAGAGTCTGCTGCTACGGTCTCTTCAATTTGAAGAACATAATTATCTGCACTGGTAAAAAACTCTTTACCTAACCCTGCCCATTTTTTATTTACTTGCGCGAGCTGTTTGTTTTCATGAGTGAATTTAAAATCCCAACCAGTCCATTTTCCTTGTAACGTACAAACTGGTTTTTCATTTTTATCCAATACTTCAAATTTTCCTCCAAAAGAAAAGAACTTTTGTTTGAAAGTTCCAACCAAACGATCTCTCTCATCAAAAACTTCCACAGTAGAACGAAAAAAGGCTACACCACGTTTTACTGAAATCAATTTTTCACCCGAAGCAGTAGTGATTTCGACGTTAAAAGGTGTCATTCTTTTGTAATCTGTAAAACGTAATATTTTAGTAAAAATCCCTAAACTATTTTCTCTGCAATTCATGATGATCTGATTATTCGCAGGATCATAAATATCATAATTGTTAGCAGCTTTAAACATTCCAACGTGTTCTTTTACAAGAAATAAATTCTGATTTAAAATTGGGTTCATTAAATTTTGTTTGAAATTGATTTGTAAATAAATATATTGACTTCCTTAATGACAGGATTTCAAAAGGAAGTCAAATGTAATAAAATATCTATTAATAAATCTTGATCTCAGATTCAACAAGACGAATTAATTCAGCTTTATATCCGTCAACGTCGTTAGTTAATCCTTGTTTGGCTAATTTTAAAATGTTTTCATATGATTTGTTGGAGATGAGTTTTGAATCTCTCAATTTTAAACCAAACCAGGCAACTGCTGTACTGAATTTAAAATCATCAGTTGATTTACCTAAAGGAACCGATTTATTTTCAATCACTTTTACCATTTCGATGCTCTTATCGCCATCCGGTTTTTTGTAACGGAATTTTACTGTTGCCAATTCATTGCTGTAATTGCTTGAAGCAGTTTCAGTTTTTGTATATTTTAAATCGTCAGGCTTTTGGTTTAGATAATCGCTTTCAATTCCGGATGGAATAATTTCATACAAAGCCGTAACCGTATGATTACTTCCTAATTCTCCGGCATCAATTGCATCATTTTTAAAATCTTCCGGACGTAATTTTCTGTTCTCGTAACCAATTAGACGATAGGCCTGAACTTGTTTTGGGTTAAACTCAATCTGAATTTTTACATCTTTCGCAATCGCAAACATCGAACCTTTAAATTCTTTTCCTAAAAAACGATTCGCTTCCTGAATATTATCGATATAAGCATAGTTTCCGTTTCCTTTATCAGCCAGCGTTTCCATTTTACTGTCTTTGTAATTTCCCATTCCATAACCCAGACAAGTAAGGAAAACTCCGGTTTTTCTTTTCTCTTCAATCAATTTTTCCATTTCGGAATTAGAAGTACTGCCTACATTAAAATCACCATCTGTTGCCAGAATTACTCGATTATTTCCGTTTTTAATAAAATTTTCCTCAGCAATTTTATAAGCTAAATTAATTCCGGCTCCTCCGGCTGTGCTTCCTCCGGCGTTTAGATTTTCTAAAGCATCAATGATTGTTTTTTTCTCGTCTCCAGATGTTGGTGACAAAACCATTCCTGCAGCGCCTGCATATACGACAATCGCCACTTTGTCTTTTTTGCGTAATTCATTTACCAATATTTTCATCGATTGTTTTAATAATGGTAATTTGTTAGCATTACTCATCGAACCTGAAACATCTATCAGAAAAACTAAATTAGAAGCGGGTAAATCTTCAGTTGGGATATTTTTTCCCTGTAAGCCTATTTTCAGGATATGGTTTTTACTATTCCAGGGTGAATCACTTAATTCGGTATTGATAGAAAAAGGATGTTGGTCTTTTGGCTGTGGATAATTGTATTTAAAGAAATTTACCATTTCCTCCACACGCACTGCATCTTTTGGAACCGCTTGTCCATTATTGATAAAACGTCTTACGTTGGTGTAAGAAGCATTGTCAACATCAATAGAAAAAGTTGAAAGCGGAGCCGTTTTCGGGCTTTCGAAAGCATTTTCAACAAAAGAGTCATAATCTTCCTGATTAGATTCAACAGGTTGTGCTGTATTTAAATTTTTGAGTTTTTTATCAAGTTCTTTCTCGGTAAGATTTTTGTAGATTTCGTTTTTTGAAGTTACAATTACAACTCCATTTGCAGCGCGACCGCCATAAAGTGATGTGGCTGCACTATCTTTTAAAATAGAGACTTCTTGAATGTCATTCGGATTAATTTTAGCAATTTGATCTGCTTTTGCAAGAACACCGTCAATGACATACAAAGGTTCATTTTTAGAGGAAAGCGATTGAGTTCCTCGAATAACAACTTTTGGGCTGGCCATGTAGGACGTATTTTGCGAAATCTGTACACCAGCAACTCTTCCTGAAAGCATTTCCGAGTTCAATTTTTTATCTTTTCTTTTTGAAGTACTATAACTATTGTTTTCATATTCATTAGAGCTGGTCCCATACCCCACAACAACGACTTCCTGTAAAGATTGAGATTGAGGCAGCAGTTTGATGTTAATTGTATTTGAGCTTTCTACTTTTTGTCTTTGAGATTTATAGCCAATATAATCAAAAACCAGAAGATCTCCTTTTTGTGCCTGAATAGTGTATGCTCCATTAAAATTTGTTATGGCAGTTTTCTTTGTGTTTTGATTTGTAATGTTAACACCAGGAAGCGGTAATTTGCTTTCGTCTGAAACGATTCCTGTAATGGTTTTTTCCTGTGCGAATGTTACGAAACATATAAGCATAGAAAGGGCTAATGAAATAAGTTTTACGTTTTTCATGCTAGTAAATTTTAAAAATTAATGTTTAGGTTTTAGCTATTTCTGAGTAGCTGGTTTTCCGTTTTTAGTAGTGATAATGACAACTCCTTTTTTTCCTTTTTCACCATATTTTGAGATTGCTTCCAGATCTTGGAGTATGGTAATGCTTTTAATTTCTTGTTTATTTAATGGTGCATAAGGGCTTGTTGGATTATTGCCAAACAAATCATTTTCAGAATAATAAATACCGTCAATAATATATAAAGGTTCATCTAATATAACCAGAGATTCTACATTTTCGGGACTTAAATTAGGAAGTTCATCCTGCATCATTTTATCTCTTTTTTCATCATTGCTGTGGGAGATTGCATTTCCGTTAAGGACAATCAAAGGAGCTGATTTTTTAGCTTTTAGCTCTTGTTTGTCGGCAAAGGCAACTTTAGCAGATTCTTTTCGTGCAGCATTTGAATACGCAAAACTTTGGTCAGCTTTGTCTGTTTCAGCAAAATCTTCGTCTTTTGAATATTCTTCTTCGGCTTGTATTGGAGCTATTGTTTCACTGGCAGCTGTTGTAGTTGGGGTTGTTATTGCAATTTCGTTCAAAGAACTTTTTGTTTCATTTACCGCTACATTTTGCTGTTTTTGAATTTGTTTGTCCAGAATTTTAACTGCATCTTCTTTAGGAAGTATTTCAGAATTTTGGACAGCGACACCATCTTTTTCTACAACGGCATTCTGAATTCGTTTTTCTACAGAATCCGTAACAACAACCTGATGATTTTGAATTTCTTTGGTTTTATCTGATTTTAAAAACGGAGATCCTAGAGATATTAATAATAGAAGAGAAGCTGCAATGGCTATTTTTTTCCATAATGAAATGGTTTTTTTGTCTTGTTTCTTGTCTAACTTATTTTCAACACGAGACCAGACCTTTTCCATTCCCGAAAAATCCTTTTGTTCCGAGTTTTGTGAGGCTTCTTTAAACTTATCGAATATTTTATCTTGATTGTCCATGACTATTTTGCTTTTTGATAATACAATTTATTTACTAATTCCTTCAGTTTGGTTTTAGCCGCATTCAATTGTGATTTTGAAGTGCCTTCTGAAATGTTGAGCATTCCGGCTATTTCCTTATGCGCAAAACCTTCTATGACAAAAAGGTTGAAAACAGTTTTGCAGCCGTCCGGAATATGATTTAGTAAATTGAGTAAATCTTCTTCTTCTAGAGCATTAATTTCGTCTGTAAAAGGCTGAGAAAGTAATTTGACATCATGCAGATACATATTAAAATTAGTATGCTTCTTAATTGTTGCTAAACAGTGATTGACGGTTATTTTTCGCGCCCAGGCTTCAAAAGCTTTATCTTCTTTAAGCTGATCCAGTTTTGTGAAGACAGTAAAAAAAGAATCAGCCAGAGCTTCTTCAATTTCCTCTTCTTTCTTTAGATATCGTTTACAAACGCGATACAATTTTGGAGCCATATACTCATACACCTGACGCTGGGCATCGCGGTGCATTTTTTTACAGTTGGAAATGATGGTTTCGTTTATCACAATGGTTGTCTTTATACTAAAGAGAGGCTAAAAGATAAAAAGGTTGGGAAGGCGATGAAATAAATGTAAAAATAAATTAAATTTTTTTGTAAGTTATTGTTATTGTGTGTTTTGTTTTGATTTTAAATTTATTTCGTTTTTAGAATCAAAAGAAATAAGTCCCATAAAAAATGACAGATAATCACAATTTTAATGTTTCTGTATTTTTCATATTGCAGCGCAAAGACCAATCCGATAACGATTGGACCAATAACATTTACCAAAGTACCATAACCGTAATGCATGAATCCAAAAACAAGACTTGAAATAATGATAGCCCGCTTTTGATTTTTTAGCAATACTTCTAATCTTGGGAACAGATAACCTCTAAAAATTAATTCTTCGGTAATACCAGCGGTTACGCAAGTAAAAAAAAGCAATACATAACTCTTTTTAAAAAGTTCCAAAGCTTTATTTAATACGGTACTTTCTGAAGTCATTTTAAATAACATAAATAAAAGACCTGTTAAGAAAACAGCCAGGAATAATTTTAAGAATGTTTTGAATATTGCTGCAGCTAAAAAAGAAAATGGATATCCAGTTTCTTTCCAAAGTAGAAAAGGCTGTTTCTCTATTTTAAAGGAATAAAGGAATAAGAGGAGTAATGAAACCCAAATTGCAAATCTCGAAATGTAGAATTGAGTTTCTTTACTAAAACCTAAATCTTTGAATATTAAATAAGAACAAATAGCCAGAAAAGGGAGAAGTCCGGAAAGTATAATGCCGCCAATTAATACTGTTTTTTTTGAATAGGTACTGTTTAGCATTTATTTAGTTTGTAGGTTTTGATTATTGTTATACCATTTTTCTATTTTCTTTGTTGTCTCTTCATTTGTTTTAGGATTACTATTTAATCCTAAATTTATTTTGGTGTGAGAAATATAAGAGTTTAGAAAAATTATAGCAAAACCACCTATTTCAGCATTTTCATCTGAAATAGTTGAAGAGAAAAAACTCATATATCCACAACATTTTTCTTTTGAATACATAATTGAAATTAAATATTGGAGATCTTTGGGTTTTACCCAGTCATTAGGGAAATCTCCTATCATTGTGACGAAATTCAATGGAGAGTCTTCTTTATATTTCTCAGCGAGGAGTGTTATAAATGATTTTGGGTCTAAATCTTTTGCATGTATAGTTTTGGAATATTCTTTTTGTATTAAATTTTCTATACTTGTAAATTCTAAGTTATCTTTTTGTGCATTGTTTATTTTGAAGTAACAAAACAGATAACCGCCAATTGAAATAATGAAAATTATTATTAGTGAGAGAATTATTTTTTTCATAGAAATAGTACTACTTAACCGGCAAACTCAATTTAAAAATCTTCGTTTCCAAAAGTTCCGTATCATTATCTTCGCAAAGCAGAAACTCGATTTTGTCATTTGTTTTCTGATAGAAAGTCAAACCTTCGAATTTATTTGTGGAAGTGATTTTTTGGGTAAAATCGATTTTCATGGTTTTGAGATCTATTCTTCCTATGAAACTTCCCAGTACTTCACCGTCATCGTAAGTTGATTGAGTATCTTCGGCAGTAGCGAGGAAATAGATTTTATCTTCGACCAAAACAGCATCGGTAAAACTAGAGCGGACGCCTTTTATTTTGGGCAATTTATAATTCGTTGCCACCAAAGCAAATTCTTCACCCAGACTTTTAGCATGAATAGTAAAAATGGTGTTTTTGTTGGAAATACCATTACCACGATTGAATAAATACCAGTTTTCGCCATCAAAAATAGCGCCTTCCAGATTGAAATCTTCCGGTTTTATTTCGCCGAAACTTTGCATCAAAGCATATAAATCGACCAGATTGTTTTTTTGTAAAATGGTTTTGCTTTTAAGATCGAAGGCAATCATTTTGTTTCGGTTTTCGGTAGAACCGGAACCAAAAACATACAAAGTATCGTTGTGTTGCGTGATAGATTCGAAATCCGGCTTTATACTTTTTGGAATATTTTGAGACGGATTGTCAATTAAAGGATGTTGATTCAATTGCTGATTCTGCATGTTGTATTCGTATAAAAACCCGCTGTTATCGCTGATGATATAAAGGGAGTTGTTATTGAAGAATAATCCGGATGCCGAACCGATTCCGATGATTTGAAATAATATTTCTAGTGTGAACTTTTCCATGAATTTTGTTTTAGAATTCCTCTTTTAACAGATATGTTTTAGTTTGGTTTTTATTGATTAATTTTTTAGTCTGTTCATTGATAATGTCCTTAATTTTTTCTAACGATTTAGAAGAGAGACACTCCGCAATACTAATATATACTAAATGATTGTCATCAGTTAAATTTTGGTTTTTCTCATCGGCATCATATGAACTATCCATTCCGCTAGTCAGATAAATTGGGGTACCTTGATCATAAAGAAGAACAGAAATTTCAATAGCTCTTTTTGAAATTGCCTCCTGAATAGTTCTTTCATCTTTTGCATATTCAAACCCCATAATACATTCTAATAGACTACAAAAAGATATAATTTTTAAAGGTATATGATTTTCTATTTCTGGAATTGCTTTTAGGCTCTCAAAGCATTTACTGTAAATTTTATGTTGAATTTTCTGTTCAGAATCTTCATTTATATCTTGACAAAAAGTTTGGTTTAAACTAAAGAAGAATAGAAGTAAAAATATTTTTTTCATTATGACTTGAACTATGAAATAGAATAAATGTTCTTTTGAAAACTAAAATATAGCCCTGATAGCAATGAAAATGCTTTGAGAACAAATTGTATTTTTCCTGGCAGAACAAAGCGGCCAGCGGAAGCTCTTGTTATGGTATAGGAAAAAACAATTTATTGAAAAAGTATTGCAATGAATAGCAGGAATATGCTTCGTAAAAATAGTATATTTACTGGTATAAAAACTTAGAAATATGAAATCAATAGATCCAAAAAATTTTAAAGTTACAGATAAAATAAAATTATCCAAGATTCCGACTTTGCTGGATATTGATGCTGACTCTGACGAAAAAGAAGCTAAACTGGATAAAGTTCAAAAGAAACTGAGTGATTTGCAGGACGTGATGTATGCGTACAATAAATATTCTGTTTTGATTTGTCTGCAAGGGATGGATACATCTGGGAAGGACAGTTTGATTAGGGAAGTTTTTAAAGAATTTAATCCGCGTGGAGTAGAGGTATATAGTTTTAAAACGCCAAATTCAAGCGAATTGGAACATGATTATTTGTGGCGACATTATATCGCTTTGCCGGAAAAAGGGAAGTTTGCGATTTTTAACCGCACACATTACGAGAATGTTTTGGTGACGCGCGTGCATCCTGAATATATTTTGGCTGAAAATTTACCGGGAATTGATTCGGTTGAAGATATTACACCGAAGTTCTGGAAAAAAAGAATCAAACAAATCAATAATTTTGAAAAGCATATTACAGAAAACGGAACCATTGTCATGAAATTTTTCCTGCATTTGAGTAAAGAAGAGCAAAGACAGCGTTTATTGCGACGTTTGGAAGAAGAGAAACACAATTGGAAATTTTCGCCAGGTGATTTAAAAGAACGCGAACACTGGGATGAATATCAGGAATATTATGAGGAAGCAATAAATAAAACGTCCACAGATCATGCACCATGGTATATTGTTCCTGCAGATGATAAAGATATGGCGCGTTATATTGTAGCAAAGATTATCTGGGAAGAAATGCAAAAATATCCTGATATCAAAGAGCCGGAATTAGATGATAAAACTAAAGCTAACATTGAAATGTACAAGAAAGAGCTAGGGGAAAATTAAATAATATTGCTTTGTTCTATTTTCTTCACTAGTAAATAAAAAACTAAACCCGACAGATTTATAAAAATCCATCGGGTTTTACCAAAAAAAAAATAAAAATAACTTGATTTACTTTTACAATTCGAAGCCATACGCTAAACGAAGCGCTATTTGGTTGGTATCGAATTTATCATAATCTTCATATCGTAAACTGATGTCAATATGTTTGGTAGCATATCCAATACTTGGAGCCCATAAAAACGTAGTATCATTATAACCATTAGTTACTGCAAAGCCAGCACCAACTTCTCCCATGACATAAAACTGATCTTCCCAAACAAAAGCTTTGAATCCGGCTTTTGCAGGAATAAATCCTAAATCAGGAATGTCATCTCCAACAAATAAATTAGTGAAACCAGTTGTTAGTGTTATAGAGGTTCTTTTAGATAAATCATACTGAAGTCTTACATCACCGCCAAGAGCCCAGTCGTAGTCATCTCCATCAGTCGGAATTCCGCCACTTACACCAAATCCTAATTTGAATTTTTGATCGTAATTAGATGTTGTTTGTGCAGATGCAGTTGTTGAGAAAATCATTGCAAATGCTGCGAAAAAAAGAATTCTGATATTTTTTAAATTTTTCATGCGTGTTTTTTTAAAATTACTATGTGGTAAAGGTACTTTTGACATACAGCCGTGCTGTTATATAATTTTTCGGAATCGTTACATAATGCAAAGATTTAATAAATATTTTAGAATAGAAAAACGTTGTCAACCCTTTATTTTAAAGGCTTTTTATGTAAATATTTAAAAGGTTTTTTGAACTTTGAGTCCAGCGAAATATGCTGTTTTATACTGGTAATCAGCTTGCTGTGATTCTGTCTTTTTTATTATTATGAGATGAATCAAATGATTAAAAAATCAATATTTCTAAAGAATCCAAAGCATCTGATTATCTTTGCCGACTAAAAAGGATAAAAAGTGAATTTGAAGCAGTACACAAAAGAGTTTTCATATAATTTAAGACTAGCGTATCCTGTAATTTTAGGAATGGTTGGCCATACCTTAATAGGCATAGTCGATAATGTAATGGTTGGTAAATTAGGAAGTACTGAACTGGCAGCAGTTTCTTTGGGAAACAGTATGATTTTTATAGCAATGTCGCTGGGAATAGGCTTTTCTACCGCTATTACTCCAATTGTAGCTGAAGGCGATGCCGAGAAAAATGATTCTAAAGTTCGTTCGGCTTTTCATCATGGTTTATTTTTATGTACCATTTTAGGACTATTCCTTTTTGGAGTGATTGTTCTGGCAAAGCCAATAATGGAATTACTGCACCAGCCAGCAGAGGTAATTGCACTTGCAAAACCGTATCTTGACTGGGTTGCTTTTTCATTGATTCCGTTAATTATGTATCAGGGATACAAACAATTTGCTGACGGAATGTCAATGACCAAATATTCGATGTATGCCATGATTATGGCAAATGTGCTGCATGTAGGAATTAATTATATGTTGATTTATGGTGTATGGATTTTTCCTAAAATGGGAATTGTTGGTGCTGCTTTAGGAACTGTAATTTCAAGAATATTTCTGGTTATGTTTATGCATATTATGCTGTCAAGGAGAAATGATTTAAAACGATTTTTTAAAGATTTCAGCTTTGACGAAATTAAAAAAGAAACCATAAAAAAAATAATAAGCATTGGTTTTCCATCTGCTATGCAAATGCTTTTTGAAGTTGTATTGTTTACAGCATCAATCTGGCTTTGCGGAAATATAGGAAAAACGAGTCAGGCGGCCAATCAAATTGCATTAAGTCTGGCTTCAATGACTTTTATGTTCGCGATGGGATTAAGCGTTACCTCAATGATCAGAGTTAGTAATCAAAGAGGATTGCAGGATTTTAAAAAACTAGTTGTTGTAGCGCGTTCTATTTTTTTATTGGCCATTATAATCGAAACTGTTTTTGCCATTTTGTTTGTTGTTTTTCATAATTACCTGCCTCATATCTTTTTAAACATGGAAAATGGAGGACAGCTTCTTGATAATAATGAAGTGATAAGTATAGCATCAAAATTACTTTTGGTAGCCGCTATTTTTCAAATTTCTGATGGAATACAGGTGGTAGTTTTAGGAGCTTTGCGTGGTTTGCAGGATGTAAAAGTACCTATGTATATTACGTTTGTTGCGTATTGGGTTATTGGTTTTCCAATTTCGTACTATTTAGGAGAATACACTTCCTGGAAAGCCGAAGGTGTCTGGATTGGACTTTTGGCCGGACTAACTTCTGCAGCAGTATTTTTGTATATTCGCTTTCATTATCTAACCAATAAATTAATCAATAATTAAGTTTCAAATATCTAAATTTGATTCTCGAAATTTTATTTTTGAATCCTAATGAAAAAAATAATCTGTGTACTGTTTTTGCTTTTTAGTATAATGTCCTTTTCCCAATCTGTTACCGGAGAAGATGAACTTTATGACGTATATGAAAAGGCAGATAAAGAATTGAACACTGTATATAATAAACTAAAAAAAGGACTCACAGAAAAGGATAAGAAGAATCTAATTGATGCTCAAAAAGCCTGGATGAATTTTAGGGATCTGAATTGCAAATTTAAAAGTCAGGACCCGGGGGATGGTGGTGGACCATATACGAACAAAATGAAAATAGATTGTTTGACTCAAACTACAATAGCAAGAACAAAAGAATTAAAAAATTTAATTGGTGGAATATGATAACATTCCGCAAATGCTAAGGAACATATGAGATTTCACAATAATACGTTTTTGATCTGTAAAATCTAAAAATAACAAAATAGCCTTTGGGCAATTATAAAATTTAAAATAAATTAAAACATGGAATTACCTAAATTTTTACTCGGAGATAATACTGATTTTCCAGATGATATTTTTATCATTCACCTTGATTACCCTAGATTTATTATTAATTTGAAAGATGATGAGGTTGAATTTATGGAAGAAGCTGAAGATCTTGATGAAGCCGAACTGAATGCTGAAATGGAGGGATTGATTGTAAAAGCAAATGAGTTCTACGACAGGGAAATTGGCCGTTACGAAGAGTAATTAAAAATAATACCGTAATTAAATTTTTAAATGAAAAAATTAAGTTTTTTAAAACCCATTTTTAATTTCATAGCAATCGGATTGCTAATTACTACTTTAAGCAGAATCTTTCTTTTTTTTATTTTTAAAGACAGAGTGGTCGAAACACCGGATTTCTGGTATATTTTTCCAATTGGTCTTCGAATGGATTTGATATTATTATGTTATTTGTCTTTTCTACCGGCTGTTTTAATTACTTTTCTACCAAATAAATGGTTGAAGTTTACCAATTCATTTCTGGTAATTTATAGTTTTTTATTCTTGTTTCTGATTCTTTTTGTAGAATTGGCTTCACCGGATTTTGTAAAACAATATGACACACGTCCGAACAGGATTTTCCTTGATTATCTTATTTATCCAAAAGAAGTTGTGGGAATGCTTTTAAAAAGTTATCTGACTTCAATTATTGTTACCTTCCTAATTTTGGGTGTGGTAATCTATTTTGCTTTCAAAAAAGGAAAAAAACTCTTTTATACAGCTGCCACTGGATACAAATTCAAGTTAATGGTTTTTCCATTAATGGCTTTTTTATTGTTTTTTGGAGCACGTTCAAGTCTTACTTCAAAACGGCCCATTAATGCCAGTAATGCTGTTTTTTCAACCGATCAATTGACAAACTGTCTTGGATTGAATTCATTTTATACCGTTGCCTTTGCAGCTTATTCTATTAAAAACGAAGGAAACACCAAGATGTACGGCAAGATGGAGGAAGCCGAAGCCATTGCCCGTGTAAAAAAATACATGATTGCAGGTCCGAATGATTTTACCGATGCTGATATTCCGTTTCTGCATGTACAGCAGCCTGATTCTGTTACGAAGAAGCCATACAATTTGGTAATTTTTCTTCAGGAAAGTTTAGGAGCCGAATATGTTGGGATTCTGGGAGGAAAACCATTAACTCCGGAGTTTGATAAATTGTCGAAAGAAGGTTTATTGTTCACGAATTTGTATTGCACAGGAACACGAAGCGTTCGCGGAATTGAAGCAGTTGTAACCGGATTTTTGCCTTCGCCGTCTGAAAGTGTTGTCAAACTTGGAAATTCGCAGCAAGGATTTTTTACGCTTGCCGATGCTTTAAAACAAAAAGGATATGACACCAGTTTTATCTACGGTGGAATGGCCAATTTTGACAATATGGCTTCGTTTTTCAACGGAAACGGTTTTCAGGATATTGTAGATCAGCAAGATTTTGATGCTGATGGAAACAAATATGTTTTCAAAGGAACCTGGGGATATTCTGATGAAGATTTGGTTACAAAGGCAAATAATTATTTTAAGGCAAAAGGAGATAAACCATTTTTCTCTTTGATGTTTTCGACTTCGAATCATGAACCTTTTGAGTATCCTGTCGGAAGAATTAAACAGTTTGATAAAAAAGCGGCTACAGTAAATAATGCCATGAAATATGCTGATTTTTCGATTGGAAAATTCTTTGAAATGGCTAAAAAAGAAGCTTATTTTAAAAACACTATTTTCATTGTAATTGCTGATCATAACACGAGAACATACGGAAAGAATTTAGTACCCATAAACAAGTTCCATATTCCGGCTTTAATATTGGGGCCTGGAGTCCCTAAAGGAGTTTCGTATGAAAAACTAGCGAGCCAAATTGATATTCCGCCAACATTATTGAGTTATTTGGGACTTTCTTTTGAAACACCAATGGTGGGAAGAAATCTTAATCAATTAGATGCGAAAACTCAGGGAAGATCCATCATGCAATTTAATGATATCAATGCGTTCAGAGTCGAAAATCAGGTTGTGATTATGCAGCCAAATTTGAAACCGCTTCAATTTGAAATCAAAAATGATACGACTTTAGTTCCTGTTACCTTAAATGAGGAATTAGCAAAAGACGCTTTAGCGCATGTTATTACTGCTGGAAATTTATACAAAGAGAAAAAATACAAGTTGAGGGATTTGAAAAAATAATTTCAGATTATATTCAAAATAAAAAGCTGCTAAGATGTTATTCAATTCTTAGCAGCTTTTTGTTTTAATTAAAAATCAAAAAGAAGGTAACAAAAAAGCAGTTTAATTGATGTACTATAAATCATAAAAACTACATCGATATGAAAAATCTTAAAAAAGCAGTTTTTACTGTAGCAGTAGTATTGTGCAGCTTAACAAATGTAAAAGCTCAGGACAGTAAAAGTGCAAAAGAAAAAACAGTTAAATCCAATTCTGAATCAGAGTTGAAAACTACATTAGAAAAGCAGGTTAGAGTAGTAGTCTCAATAGATAAAAGACGTCTGAAAACAAAACACGATACTGCTAAAAATTCAGTAAGCAATATTCGTTAAATTCTTTTTTATTAGAAAAGTTATTTTTTAAAATATTTTTCTAATAATAACTGAGCGGCTGCAAAAGGTGATATTTCATTATTTTGCACCGCTTTTTTACTTTCTTCCAATTGCGAAATGATCTCTGGATTGTTATAAAAGTTAAGCTTGAGTTGTTCATTAATGGTTTCCATTATCCAAAATTGATTCTGTTCCTTTCTTTTTTTTTCAAAATATCCAGTATCATTGGTTAATTGAAAATACTCAGAAATCGTATTCCATATTTCTGAAATACCTTCTTTGGTTATAGCACTACAAGTTGTGACTTTTGGCTGCCAGGTTGATTTTTTGGAAGGAAATAAATGCAAAGCTCTATTGAATTCCATTTTAACCAAATTAGATTTTTTGATATTATCGCCATCTGCTTTGTTGACCACAATAGCATCTGCCATTTCCATAATACCACGTTTAATTCCCTGAAGTTCATCGCCTGCACCGGAAATTTGCAGTAATAAGAAAAAGTCAACCATACTGTGAACGGCTGTTTCACTTTGACCCACACCAACGGTTTCAATAATAATCGTATCAAAACCAGTAGCTTCACATAGAATAATTGATTCGCGTGTTTTTCTGGCTACACCGCCCAAAGAATCTCCAGAAGCACTTGGTCTGATAAAAGCATTTTCGTCTTTTACCAATTCTTCCATACGGGTCTTATCTCCTAAAATACTTCCGTGCGAAAGAGAACTGCTGGGATCCACTGCCAAAACCGCCACTTTTTTGCCTAATTGTGTCAGGAAAGTGCCAAAAGCTTCAATAAAAGTACTTTTGCCAACACCGGGAACGCCGGTAATCCCAATACGAATTGATTTATTTGCCAATGGTAAACATGCTTTAATAACTTCGTTTGCTTTTTTGGTATGCTCCGGCTTAGTGCTTTCAATTAAAGTAATAGCACGACTTAAAGCAGTTCTGTTTCCATCAAGAATTCCGGCAATTAATTCATCTGATGAAGGTTGCTTTTTTCTGCTTTTCTGAATTTGACTGATGGCAGCAGCATTGATAATTTCAGGAGTTGAAATTTCAGGTTTTTCATGTAAACTGCCTGATTGTTTATTTGGACTTGACAAAATACTTTTTTTGGTACTGTAAAAGTACTGAAAACAAAAACAGTTTCAAAAGTAGAAAATTGCCTTTGAAACTGTTTTTTGTGAAAACATCAATTATTATCTCACCTTTAAATTAGTGAAATTTTTGTTTGTTTAATAACCTGCAGTAAATCTAATCTGATGATGCTTCGGAGTTTCTATTTCGTCGGCAATAACAACTGCTAAATCTTCAACAGATAAAATGCTTCTTTGTTCGTCATTAAAAACAGGATTTTCCAAACCTAAACGGTATTTTCCTGTTCTTCCTGTTTTGGTTCCGGCATGCATTTCAAAAGCCGGACTAAAAAACGCCCAATCCAGTTCTTTCTCTTCTTTAATGATATTGAGATAGTCTCTTGCTGCATTTGCACCATCATAAATATCCTTTGGAAAATCAGGTGTGTCAATAGCTTGCAAACCAGGTGCAACAAATAAACTTCCGGCTCCGCCAATTGTAATGAAACGTTTTATACCAGATTGTTTTACTGCTTGCTGAATCGCTTTTGAACCCCTGATAGAATCATCATATATGTTTGGATTTGTCCATCCCGGATTAAAAGCATTGACTACAACATCATGGCCTTTTAAAGTTTCTGCCAAAGTATCAGCATCATAAACATCTGCAGCAATCCAGGTTGCATTTGCGGTATCTTTTGGAGTTCTTGCGATTGCTGTAATGTCATGTTTTCTGTCTGTCAATTCGTTTAAAATTGCTGAGCCAACAAAACCTGTTGCTCCAATAATTGCGATTTTCATAATATATAAATTTATTTAGTAATAAAAAATGTTACAGTTTTGGATAAAAAAATAGTTTCAAAACTGATTTGAAAAATCTTCTAATGTAATCGTATCTAATTGTATGCTTATTTTTTCGTTGAGATCATCATATAAAACACCCAAATTTTGATTTATTTTTTTTCCGACTGGACAATCCGGATGTGGCTCATTTTTTGCATATCCCAAATTAATTGTATCAAAAGTCATCTGAAATATTTCTTTTAAGGTAATATTTGCCGCATTTTTGACCAGTCTTGTTCCGCCGTTTTTGCCTTCTTTACTTTCTACAATATGATGTGCTTTTAAATTGGCAATTTCCTTTCTTACCAAAACCGGATTCAAATTAATACTTCCCGCAATAAACTCAGATGATAAATAATCATTCGGGAATTTAGTCAGCAAAGTAAGAATGTGAATCGTTATAGCAAATTTACCTGAAAGCATACTGTAATAAATTATATTACAAATATAAATCATTTTTTAGCACAAAAATTAATTTTAACTAAAAATTAATTTAGGACAGTAAAAGCTATAAAAATGAAATTAAAATAAAATGCATATCATTGATTTTAATGATTTGCATTTTACTGGTTGACTATTTTGATTTTTGATTGCTTTGTAGTCGAAAAATATACCCAGCCAATAAAAAGAAGCTGCATAGGTATTCTAATCCATAAATAGGATACGCCTTCGCCAGTATAGTCAGCAGTTCGCAAGTTAATGTTGTGGATTGCGGCATAAACATTAGCAGGAAACAATAAGATAAAAAATAAAATAAGCAATTTTCCGGTTAGGACTTTAGTATTGGGGAGCAGTAGCCCAATTGCTGCGATTAACTCTATAACGCCTGTAAAAATAACAATCATATTTGGGCACAGTAAAAAAGGAATCATCATTATCATTCCTTTGGTAAAAACAAAATGACCTACAGCTGTAAATACCAGCATGATTGCCATAGCAACTCTGCCTGAAAATCTAAGCTCAAGACGTTTGGTTAGAAGCCAAATAATAAGTAATGTAAGGGTAAATGCACCAAAGAGAACAATTAAGGTTTCCATATGTTTTTTAATTTATTATACAAAGTTGCATATTAATGAAACCTAAAACAATGAACCTAAGTTAATAAATGCGCTTTCGTATTCGGCTTAAAGCTTGTGGAGTAATCCCTATATAAGATGCAAGGTATTTTTGAGGTATTTTTTGAATTAATTGAGGCTGTTCTGTGAATAAATTACGATATCGTTGTTCTGCTGACTCGTTCAGTAGTGACAGTTCTCTCTTTGATTTTTTTAGAAATAATCCCTCGCTAGCTAACCTCCCAATTCTATTACCAATTTCGGTCACCGCATAAATTTCTTCGAGATCATTGTAAGAGATGCGCCAAAGTACTGTGTCTGCAAGAGCTTCAATAGTATAGTTTGCGGGGAATCTGGTAATAAATGAATCATAACCACTTACAAATTCGCCATCAAATCCAAAAGTAAATGTGAGGTCTTTGTTTTCTGAAGGGACATAAAATCTAACGACTCCTTTTTCTACAAAAGAAAGATAATTTTCAACATCACCGGTTTTGAGTATCGCATTTTTCTTTAAAAATTCCTGACGGATGAGCTTTGAGGAAAAGGTGTTCCAGTCTTCATCAGAAATTTTTGCCATTCGCTCAAAGTTGTCTCTTATTTGTTGCATTACTTTTAGAGTTATACATTAAAAGTAACAAAAAACTTAAAGGAGTGCTATAATTTGTTTGCCTGAACAGCTAATAAATCCCTACTTTTGTGTTCAGGGATTGATATGAACAACTTTATTTTAATATTCTTTTTTTTATTTTTAGGATTGCTTTTGCAAAGAGTAAAAGGATTTCCGTCTAATGCTTATAAGTTTTTAAACAAAATTGTCATTTATTTATGTCTTCCGGCAATTACTTTATATCATATTCCGAAAATAAAATGGAGCAACGAATTGTTATTCCCCATAGGTGCTGGATGGATTACTTTTATTCTGGCGTTTCTTTTTTTTCATTTTTTAGGAAAAAAATTAGGCTGGTCTAATAAACTGATTGGATGCTTGATTTTAACTGCCGGATTAAGTAATTCCTCATTTTTGGGTTATCCCATAATTGAAGCTTTATTTGGAAAAAAAGGTTTAGAAACGGCAGTTTTGGTTGATCAGCCGGGTACTTTTGTGGTGGTTTCAACTTTGGGTGTTTTTGTTGCTGCTTTTTATTCTCAGGGAAGCCCAAATACCTTTAGTATTATTAAAAAAATAATTGTATTTCCACCGTTTATAATGTTTGTTATAGCTTGCTTACTGAATGTTTATAATTATGAATTAGATTTGGAGATTCAATCTGTTTTGTTAAAAATCGGAAGTTTCGTAACGCCACTTGCCTTGTTTTCTGTTGGATTACAATTGAAGTTTGATAAAAAAAGCCAGCATTGGAAATTTTTACGGCTCGGACTTTTTTTTAAGCTTATTCTGGTTCCATTTGTAATTTTAGTTTTATATGTCTTTATTTTTAAACAGCATTCAGAACCTATAAAAATTACAATAATGGAGACTGCTATGGCACCCATGATTACAGGTGCAATTTTAGCTTCGACCTATGGTCTAAAACCAAAACTAAGCAGTATGATGATTGGTTTTGGAATTCCAATTTCGTTTATTACCCTCAGCTTTTGGTATCTTATTCTAAACTTTATTTAGGCAATTAAGTAATTATATAGAGAAAGTAGAAATTAACTTTTTTTTAGATTTTGTAATGTTTTCTCAAGCCTTTTTTTAGTTAATTTTAATGAAACTAAAAAATACAATTATGTCAACATTACGATTAGGCGATATAGCTCCGGATTTTTATGCAGAAACCACCCAAGGTCCAATTCATTTTCATGAATGGTTAGGTGATTCATGGGGTGTTTTATTCTCGCATCCTTCAGATTTTACACCAGTTTGTACAACCGAATTGGGAACAGTAGCAAATTATCTTCCTGAATTTACTAAACGAAACACAAAAGTTATTGCTTTAAGTGTAGATGGTTTGGATTCGCATTTGGAGTGGATTAAAGATATTAATGAAACTCAAAATACAACTGTCAATTTTCCAATTATCGCAGACGAAGATAAAAAGATTGCAACTTTATACGATATGCTGCATCCAAATGCAAGTGATAAATTTACTGTACGCTCTGTTTTTATTATTGGTGCCGATAAAAAAATTAAACTAACACTAACCTATCCTGCTTCCACAGGAAGAAATTTTGACGAATTGCTTCGCGTTATTGATAGTTTGCAATTAACAGCAAATTATAGTGTAGCTACTCCTGCCAACTGGAAAGATGGAGGAGATGTAGTAATTTCGCCGACTGTTCCGGATAGCGATATTCCTGCAAAATTCCCTAAAGGACATACGCCAATAAAACCATATCTGCGTATGACACCACAGCCTAACAAATAAGATTAAAATAAAGGTTCTGAGTTTCTAAAATTTATAAGAGGTTAAACTAATAGTTTAGAAAATCAGGACCTTAGTACTTTTATCAGCCTTTTTTCATTAACTGACTCATTCGTTTTTTATCGCCTACAACCCATATAATATCATTTTTTTCTAATATTATATTCGATTCGGGGTTTAAAATACGATTACCGTTTCTTTCAATTCCCACAACCATCCCGTTGGTTTTGGTTCTAAATTGTCCAATGCTTTTTTGCATAAACTGTTCATCAAAAACTTCTAATTGACGCAAAACAATTTGAGATTCTTCTACAATTTTGGCATCATCAGTTTCATTCTGATTCAGGTATTTCGTAAATTCAGTAACCTGGGCATCTGTGCCAATTATGCAGATTTCATCACCAGGGAAAAGTCTTTCGTTTTTAGTAGGAATCGGAATGGTAACATCGCCTCGTTTTATGTACGCAATATTAATTCCCATTTGTTCACGGATACGTAATTCTTCTAATGTTTTCCCAGCTAAATTTGATTCTCTTCCAATATCGAAAAAAGACATGTGACCATCCCAGGGCATTAAATTGGCATAACGCCTGTCTATTTTTTTATTTTCACGATCGTTTAAATTCTTTAAAAAATGATTTTCAATTTTATGATATTGTTCGTTTAGCCTTTTAGGAAATATTTGATAAGCTGCAATAGCGATAATCAAGGCCACAAAAGCAACTATAGGAGAAAAGAAAATATTCAATAAAAAACCAACAAAAAATAATCCAATGCTCATCCTGATCAAAATCAGCATTAAAAGGGCACCTCTGTATTTGCGTTCTGCCCATAACAGTTCTACTTCTTCATCAGCAACACGTCTAAGAGAAAGCGCCCATAAAAAAGGTGCTATTGTGATTAAAGTTATTAATGCTGCTAATGTGTTTCCAAATCTGGTATCAGCAACCAAAGGAGCTACAAATCTCGCCGATAATAAAATTACAGCAGCAATAATAATAGTATGTAAAACAATTTGTATAATATAGGCATTAACAACTTTTTGCCAAATACTAACCGATTTGATTGCTTGTGCGTTTACACTGTAACGGTTGATGTTTTTAACCCATTTCCTCGGTAATTTGCTTTCCAGAAAATCAGAAAAAGGAACTGCATATTTTACCATAAACGGCGTCGTAAATGTTGTTACGGCAGAAACAGCAACTACTACCGGATATAAAAATGAACTTGTGACATTCAGCGTCATTCCCAATGTAGCAATGATGAACGAAAACTCACCAATTTGTGACAAACTCATACCGGTCTGAACGGATTGTTTTAAAGGCTGCCCGGATATCAGCGCTCCAATAGTCGAACTTACAGATTGCCCAATAATAGTGACCAATGTTAAAATAGCAACAGGAAGAGCATGTGTATAAAGCATTTCAGGATCAATTAACATCCCTACAGATACAAAGAATATAGCGCCAAATAAATCTTTTACAGGTTTTATTAAATGTTCTATATGTTCAGCCTGAGTAGTTTCAGCAATAATAGATCCCATAATAAAAGCTCCCAAAGCGGGAGAAAAGCCAACATTTGCCGCAAAACTTACCATAGTCAGACATAGAGCAAGCGAAATAATAAGCAACATTTCATCTGTTAATAAATGCTTGGCTTTTTTAAGAAGTGTTGGGATAAAAAAGATTCCGCCAACAAACCAGACAGTCAAAAAGAAAATCAATTTTAATACTGACATTAGCAATTCACTTCCCGAAAATTGCTGGCTCACAGCTATAGTAGAAAGCAAGACCATCATCAAAATGGCGACAATATCCTGAACAATAAGAGAACCAATAACGATTCCGGCAAATTTTTGCGCTTTGACACCCAGTTCTTCAAAGGTTCTTAAAATGATAGTCGTAGAAGAAATAGACAAAATAACGCCTAAAAAGATACTATCCATTTTAGACCAGCCCATCCATTGTCCGGCGAGATAACCAACAGCAACCATAAAAATGATTTGTGTAATTGCTGTTATAGAAGCAGTTCCTCCAACTTTCATTAATTTCTTAAAACTAAATTCGAGCCCTAAGCTAAAAAGCAGAATAATTACACCAATTTCGGCCCATACTTCAACGCTTTTTAAGTCTGAAACTGAAGGAAAGAAATCAAAATGATTTCCTGCTAAAAAACCGGCAATTAAATACCCTAAAACCAAGGGCTGTTTCATTCTTTTAAAAAGTAATACGGCAATTCCGGCAGTCATAAGTATTAACCCTAAATCACTGATTAAAGGTTTTAAATGGTGTGTGGTTTCGGTAACGGCGTTTAAGGCAATCATAAATATTTTTTGTTGAGGAGCTATTCCGGCTTTCCATTTCAAGCTTTTATAAAAAAAAACATATTTTTAAAACAGTTTCAGGAGCTTCCTCTGGTCGCTCTGTCCCTGCAAAAAAATATAGTTTTTTTTACAAAAGGCTTTCCATTTCAATCCGGGCTAATTCCAATAGGATTCAATAAAAAAAGCTATCGATAAAGATAGCTTTTTTTTGGTAAAATATTTTGCGTTTTCTTTAGATTCCAACGAAATTTGCAGGAGTTATTGCCAATAATTCTGCTCTAACGGCATCAGAAACTTCTAAAGTCGCAATAAAACTGTGAATTGCATTTTTATCAATAGCCTCATTAGTTCTGGTTAAACCTTTCAAAGCCTCATACGGATTTGGATATGCTTCACGACGTAAAATCGTCTGAATAGCTTCAGCCACCACTGCCCAGTTTTTCTCTAAATCTTCCGCAAATTTGGCTTCGTTTAAAAGTAGTTTGTTTAAACCTTTCAGTGAAGCTTCAAAAGCAATAATAGTATGTCCCATCGGAACTCCAATATTACGTAAAACCGTACTGTCTGTTAAATCACGCTGTAATCTTGATATTGGTAATTTAGCCGATAGGTGCTCAAAAATAGCATTTGCAATTCCTAAATTTCCTTCAGAGTTTTCAAAATCAATAGGGTTAACTTTATGTGGCATTGCCGATGATCCAATTTCTCCGGCTTTGATTTTTTGTTTAAAATAATCCATCGAAACGTATGTCCAGATATCGCGGTCTAAATCGATGATGATATTGTTTATTCTTTTTAAAGCATCAAAAAAAGCAGCAAAATGATCGTAATGTTCTATTTGAGTAGTCGGGAAAGAATGGTGTAAACCAAGAATATTTTCTACAAAATTACCGCCAAATTTTTCCCAGTCTGTTTGTGGATACGCTACATGATGTGCATTGTAATTTCCGGTTGCACCACCGAACTTTGCAGCAAACGGAATGTTAAACAACAAACGCATTTGCTCTTCCAGACGCTCAACAAAAACCAATATTTCCTTACCCAAACGAGTAGGAGAGGCGGGCTGCCCGTGTGTGCGTGCCAGCATTGGAATGTCCTTCCATTCAGTGCTTAATTCTTTTAATTTCGCAATCAAAGAAATTAAAGAAGGCATGTAAACCTTTTCAAAAGCTTCTTTTGTAGAAAGTGGAATCGCAGTATTGTTAATATCCTGAGATGTTAATCCGAAGTGAATGAATTCTTTATACTGAGATAAACCTAGTTTTTCAAAAGCATCTTTAATGAAATATTCAACCGCTTTTACGTCATGGTTGGTCACTTTTTCTGTTTCTTTGATCCATAGTGCATCTTCGGTAGAGAAATTTTTATAGATATTGCGTAAACTGTCAAATAAATTTGAATTTACGTCTTTTAGCTGTGGTAATGGGATTTCGCATAAAGCAATAAAGTATTCTACCTCAACTAATACACGATATTTTATCAAAGCCTCTTCAGAGAAAAAAGGTGCTAAATTTTGGGTTTTACTTCTATATCTTCCGTCAATTGGCGATATAGCATTCAATTCGTTTAGAGTAGTCATTGTTGTGTTGTTTTTTCGAAAGGTGCAAATATAAGGTATTGTTAAAACTTCTGAAAATTACTGAAGCGTTATTATCCCTGAACTTTGAAATTAAATAACGATTTTTAAAATTTTGTTCCAAATCGTAAAGTAAAAAACAAATTAGGAAATACATTTTTAGAATAATGAAAAAAGTATCAGAAGACAATACTTGTGATCAGTTTTGGAATATCATATTTTTGCTATTTCGAATAGTTTTTCTCTTAAAATAGCAACTCCTTCAGAAGCGGGTTTGGCGATGACTTCAACCTTATTTCGAATATTCGGAATTGAAATTGGCTTTGGATCAATATAAAAAACCGGAGTAATGCTATACGTATAGGATATTAAACCGGCTGCAGGATAGACTTGTAATGAGGAGCCAATTACGGCAAAATAATCTGCTGTTTCCGTAATTGCAATCGCTTCCTCAAGAGCCGGAACATCTTCACCAAACCAAACAATATGGGGGCGTAATTGATGCCCGTTTTCATCAAAATCTCCTGTAAACAAATCTTCAGGCCAGTCTAAAATATGATTTCTGTTTAGTGTACTTCTTACTTTTAATAATTCACCATGTAAATGCAGGACTTTTGTACTACCGGCGCGTTCGTGTAAATCATCGACATTCTGGGTAATAATATGAATATCGAAATCTTTTTCTAATTCGGCTAAAATGATGTGTCCTAAATTGGGTTCTACTTCTTTAAGCTGCTTGCGTCTTTTGTTGTAAAAGTCAAGTACTAATTCCTGATTTTTACGCCATCCTTCAGGTGTAGCAACTTCCATAACATCATGGCCTTCCCACAAACCATCGCTGTCACGAAAGGTTTTGATACCGCTTTCGGCACTGATTCCGGCTCCGGTTAAAACCACTAATTTCTTTTTCATTTTCTAGTATTGGAATTATTTTTCGCAAATTAAACTACAAGACGAATTTATGTCAATTTGTTTAAGTTTGCTAAGTCATATCGGTTAATTTTCAGGTTATTTGTTATTTTGGTAATTGATTTACTTCTAATATTCGTACCATTGAAGGATCAGATTTAGCCAAACCTTCACCATCAACCTGATTCACATTTTGAAGAAAAACATGAAGCTTTTTTTGCTTCTCCCAAAGTGAAATATCATAATTCGGCTCCCATTCTCCTATTGATTCTTTGGTCAGATTCAGTACTTTCCAGGGAGCGTTTTTACTTAAATTCGTATAAGCCAGTGATACTTTATTTTCTTTTTCCTTATCTCTGAAAAGAAGATATAAATAGCGATTGTTTCCTTCTGCCTTAATCAATAAATCAGGTCTTGAAATTGGAATCTTTTTTGTGCCCCCGCCTCCTAAATAAAAAGGGGTAAGTCGAAAATTAGAGTTTGTCTTTTTCCATATTCCATTTTCTAAATAGACAATCTGAAATTGTGGAATTTCATTTTCGCTCCAATAACTGGCAATGTAGGGATTGCCGTTGTCATCTGTTGCCATCGAGGTTTGATTGATTAAACTCGATTTTTGCGGTATCTTCCAGGCATATTCTGCCGAAGCTGCTGTTATAGGCAGGCTGTATTTTTCGCCGTTAGATTTTTCCCAACTGACACCGCCATCTTTAGAACGAGCATAACATAAATCGTGGTTGGTTGATACATCCCAGCTTTCTCTCCATACCCATGAAAGATGAATTACGCCTTTTTTGTCAACTTTGGCTTGCCAGTAGGCGCTTCTTTTGTCTTCACCATTTAATAAATTACTTTGGAGTTGCGACCATTTCCTGTCTTTTAAAGAATAGGAATTAATAATCATATTTCCTCTTCCGGAAGAACCTGAACGATAGAAAAACAATAAATTTCCGTTAGGGAGATTATAAAATTCAGGATAGGTTAGTTTTTGTTCGGCAATCCCGGTCATTGATTCTTCATTTCCTAAATCTAAACTTAACGGTAATTTGCTTTTTGCATATCTAAGTTTGGTGTCGTGATGGTCCCAGCTTATGTGTAAATATCCGTCACCATCTACTGCAATGCTAATACTGTTATGGGCATCCTTTACATTTCCGGTGTAAGGTGTTTTTACTATTTCCCAATTGTTGGTTTTTAATTTTCTTTTGCCCAAAACTACTGACCCATCGGCATCATAATAGGCTGTAAACTGAAAGTTTTTGAAAGTAGTTAAAGCATTTTTCCTAAACTTAACCGTATTAATAGAATTATTGCTCCAGCCAGGCCCAACAGGAATTTCTTTTACAGATTTTGTTGCACAGGCAAAAAGAGTCAGGCATAAAGCACAAAAAAAGCTTTTATAAAAATGCTTGTTCATTAAGGTTGTTTTATGAGGTAGTTAGTAATTAGTAAAAATAACCGATTTTAATAGTATTACTAATTGAACCATACCAGTTTTTAGTTTCATAAGAGTTCGTTGAGATTTATTTTGGGTAAAATTATTTATTAAACCTGTCCATACATATTAATAAAAATTTGAAGTAAATACTTATTTTAGCCGATATTAAATCACCTTAAATTGATAGAAGAATTACAAGTAAAAATTAAAAGAAGCTTTTTAGATAATTATGAGAGAGATTTACATCTTCATCCTGATTTTATTAAATTTGATGATAAAGATTTAATTAACAATGGTTTTACATCTTTTAAAACAAGTGAAATAAAAGAGTTTCGTTATGGCGTAACCTTATATCAATATGATATTGTATTCGGACGCGAATTTCAACTTTATATTAGAAATTTCGATAATCAAATATTGAAAATTAATTTTAAAAGTTATTTCGGAATAAAAAAGAATGAATATCATGAACTCTACGCTAAAATAATTAACACTCTTTGGAATTTATATTTTAAACAAAAAGTTCTTGTGTTTCTTAAAGATTTTGAAGAAGGAAAATCTTTTGATATTGGAGATGTGAATGTTAATTCTGAAGGTGTAGTTATTTCAATTTCTAAACTTTTAAAGCAAGAGGAGAAATTAGTCATCTGGAATGATGTTGGAATTAGAAAATATGCTACATACATTTCCATTTATTCGTTGGAAAATTCTTTAGATTTTAATCGGGGTTATTCCTATAAAGAGGATTGGAATACTTTTGTGTTATACGAAGTGATTAAAAATGTAATCAATATGAAAAATAGTCAAATAAAATAAGAAATGAAGACAATATGCTTTTTGTTAATAGTTTGTAATTTTTCTTTTGGCCAGTTGAAAGTCAATTATTATAAAGTTCAGAATAAATTTGGAGAAACAATTACAGATAAAACTTTTTTTCAAAAGAAATTAATCAGTGATTCAGAAACTGCATTTTTTTCATTTTCAAAAAAAGATTCGTTATTATTAGATGCTCATTTTGTTAAAAGTGAAGGATATTTTGATGTCCAATTTGAAGAATTGAAAAACGAATTTATTGGAAATTTTGAGCCAACTAAAATAAAAAATTGGGAGAACCTTGTAGGTTATTATGATGAAAAGAAAAATATAATGATAATAAAAACTTTTGCTGATTATACACGTAAGAAACTAACTGAAATTGCATTTTTTACGAGTAACGAATCGATAAAAGGTTTTTTGCCTTTATTTTATGAAAACTTTCACTGATTTATGGTTTTAAGTTGATTTCTAAAACTTCAAAAAGCATAATCTTCTTACCTGATTTTTTTATTATTTTTGCGCCAAACAAAACCAAAATGATTGATTTAGATTACCTCGCTTTTCTCGAAAATATATTAACAGACAACCGCAAAGAAAGATTTCTGAATGTTCTGGGAAATCGTACCAAACATTTTACAATTGCCGTTGAAGATGTTTTTCAGATGCATAACACGAGTGCCGTGATGAGAAGCTGTGAGGTTTTTGGAATTCAGGAGCTGAATGTAATCGAACAGCGTTACGGAAAAAAGATAGATAAAGAAATCGCAATGGGCGCTCAAAAATGGGTGGACATCAATCAATTTGATTCGGTTGCCAATTGTATTTCGACTTTAAAAAATAAAGGCTATCAAATTATTGCGACGACACCTCATGAAAATGATTGTTTGCTGGAAGATTTTGATATTTCTAAACCAAGTGCCTTATTTTTTGGAACAGAAAGAGACGGTTTGTCAGAAGAAATCTTGGAAAAAGCAGATGGTTTTCTGAAGATTCCGATGGTTGGTTTTACCGAAAGTTTGAATATTTCGGTTTCAGCAGCCATAATCATTCAGAACTTAACCAACAGATTAAGGAATTCGGACATCAATTGGCAGTTATCTGAGCAAGAAATTTTAGAAAAACGTTTGTCTTGGGCCAGAAATTCGATTAAAGATATTAAAAGGATTGAAGCTCGTTACTATGAAGAGAATATTAAACAATAAGATTATCAAATAGAGTGGAGGTGAAACTCTTGTAAGTTTAAAAGAATCCTGACTCCACTCGATTTGACAATATTATTATTTTTTCAAAAACAAAATAAACCCAAGAATACTAACAATCAAAATGGTCAATGCGGCCAAAACCATTGTCAGGTCCCGAATATTTTTTCCTGCCCAATCCATAAATAAAAATTTGTGGAGAATAGCAAACGAATAACCTTCAGCCATATCGGAGCTTTTTATTTTAGCTGCCAATCTGGAAGTCGCAGTTTCTATGAAATAAGTAGTTTTTTCTGGCGTGTCATAAGCTAATTTTACAACAGGCAATCTTTTATTTACGAAGCCATATTCCCTGCTTTCAAAATCGGTTATGACTTTTGATTCTAACAGTTTTGCATTTTCTAAGGAAGGTTCCGGTTCTTCAGAAGTTTCGACCATTTCGCAGCAGGCAGCTTTGGGTGCTCCGTCTGTAAAATAATATGCCAGGAATTCGGCATACTGAAGATCGATGTTTGGAACAACTTTATTTGTTGTTGCATTGATGTAAACCACTTCTGATTTTTTATCGTCTTTTTTATTCCATTTTGAAGTAGAATCTACTTTCGAAGTTTTGAACTTTTCTTTTTTAAGCAATTGACAACGGAAATAAATAGTGTCATTTAAAGTAATAAGACTGATGTTTTGAAAACGACTCCAGTTTAAATTCAAAGTAGTATTGGTCAAAGGAATTTCTTTGGTTTCAAAAGTAGGTTCATAAACCATTTGCGATAAAGTGTAAGGTGACCATTTTATAGTGGCATGATACCCACCGCTAAAAGCAAATGTCAAAGTGAAAAACGAAACCCAGATTCCAATTTGACGGTGGTATTTTCGAAGTCCTTTTTTAGGAGCTAAACTATCTGTTTTTTGGAATTGTTTCCATAGTAAACCATAAATTAAGATGCCGCTCAGGGCAGAAAATCCAATAGTGGATAACAGGAAAATCATAGTAATGATTCGGATACTATTGTTTGAAATAGCATCGATAAAAGACCAATTATGGAAAGTATCGAAAAACCAAATAAACCATTGTCTTGAAGTTGGATTATAAGTTGCGAGTTTACCGGATGAGGTTTCTACATAAACTTCCATTGTGTCAGGACGGTCAAAACTCAGTTTATAAACCGGCAAATAACGGTTTACATATTTATATTGCGAAGTGAATTCGGTAACAACTTCGCTTTTTGTTACGGCACTTTTTTGATCATCCAAAAAATATCTGGACAGCCATTCGGCATATTTTTGATCTCCGTTGTCAAGTTTCTCAGCTGTTGACGTATCAAAATACCATAACTCGCCAATTATTGTTTTAAGCTGATAATAGGTTTTATTGTTGAAGGTAACGATTCTGAAATTTTTGAAATGCGTTAGCTCATTTTTCTGTAAAACTTCCTGAATCGAAAAATGCAATTGCTTTTTATTAATAGTTTGCTGTTCCAGTTTTTCATGGGCAATTTCTGGCTTAAAAAAATGCGCCATAAACGGATGCATTAATCCTGATAATGTCCAAAAGATTACCGGAATAATGGTGATTAAACCAATAGCACGATGCCATTTGTACATGTGCTGCTTGATTTTCTTTACGATTTTAGAATCTTTCTTTTTAGATTTTTTGGCTGTTATTTCTTTGCTCATTGTTCCGTTTTTTAGCCCCGATCGAAGCGATATCCTTTTGTGGCGGGGTTCGCCACAAAAGATATAGCGTAGAGCGGGATTAGCTTCTAATACTTATTTTTTTAATGATAAATTATATTGTATTCCGAATACAAAAGTTCTTGGAGCTGCTGCTGTATAGGTAGGTTGCGCATTTGTGGTATTGGCTCTCGAAACATTGTAAGCATATAATTTATCGGTTAGGTTCATGACATTTCCATAAACTTCAATGCTTTTCCAATGGTACCCAATTCTGGCATTGAACAAATTGTAACCGCCATATTTTACGGTATTAATCTGATCCTGATAGTAACTGCCTACAAGCTGCCATTCGATCGAAGTCCTTAAATTAGGCAGCCAGTTTGGGTAATAACTCACCTCTGAATTTCCGGACCATCTTGGGGCAGCCGGCATTTCTTTTCCGTTTAAATTCTGAACCGGATCTGATGGTTTGTCCGAAAGTTTAAAATCGATATAGGTATGCTGCGCGTAAGTTCCGCCCAGACGAAAGCTGAATTGTTGTGACGGTTTATAGGAAGCTCCAAATTCAATTCCTTTATGACGCGTCTCTCCTGCCGAGCGATAATCTGTTGAATTATCAGCAAGTTTAATGTTTAGAAGTTCGTTTTTTCCTTCCATATAGTAGAAAGCGTAATCAAAATTTAATTTATTTTGAAGGAAAGAAAGCCAGCCACCCACTTCGTAATTGTTAAAAGTGGCAGGTTCGAGATTATAATAAAAATCTGCAGGAACACCAGCTGTTCCGCCGGTTCCGGGTTTTGTTCTAAAAATTGAAGTAATTCCAGGAGGTGCAAAACCTTGGGAATAATTGCCATAAAAACCAGCAAATTCAACAGGGTTATAGTTAGCACCTGCCTTAAAAGTCATTTTGTCATAGACTTTGTTTCCGGTAGATTTGTCTAAAGCATTTTCGTAATCCACTTTCATGTTGTCGTAACGCCCACCAAGAGTGATGATTAATTTTTCGATTGGATTGAAACTCAATTGTGCATATCCGGCAGCATTAAAAATGTCTGCACTATAATCGGCTAATTTGGAGTCAGGTCGTTCAGCTACGATTTCATAAGAATCTACGGTTTGTTTGCCTGGTTCACCCGGATTTAGATTGGCTTTTAAATCAATTACATATGACCAATAGGTGACAGGTGAATAATCATATAAGGCTCCGGCAACCAATTTTGTATTTAAAAACCCGAATTTTTGAGTGTGCTGGCCAATGGCACCATAACTTTTGAAGTTATTAGAATTTACTTCACCAGTAGCTTTGGTTGGATTTAAAGTCGGACTCCATCTGATTCCGTATGAAGGATTTTGACCTAATTTATTATCACGCAGATATCCTGTAATGTAACTGCTTGAATTGCTGTCCCAATCGTGTTCTAAAGTCAATCTTGTTCGTAAAGCATCCGATTTTCTATAGGTAAAATCAGTTGTACTTTTATAGGTTCTATTGTTAAAGGCTTCTTCGTTTACACTTCCGCTCATATCTGAATAATATTTCCCATACATCGTATTACTGATCAATCGGGTAGAAGAAGAGATACTGTAATCGATTCTGGCGTTTAGATTGTCTTTGTTGTAATCAGAATACGTCATCCAGCCGTTTTCCTGTAAACTCGAAATTCCGGCAATATGAAAACCAACTTTTCCAATCGTTGCACCGCCTGCAGCCTGAATTCTTCTGTAACCATAATTATCAGCCTGAACTCCAAATTTGAATTCGGGATTAACAGGTGGTTTTAGCGAAATTAAATTGATTGTTCCGCCAACTGCTTCCGGTCCGTACAAGGAAGAAACGGGACCTTTTACTACTTCAATACTCTGCAAATTAAACTGATTGATTTCTAATAAGGCATTGTGATTGAAGATTCCCATTGGTCGAATCGGCAAACCGTCTTCCAGATATAAATAGTAAGCATTGGTAGTCATAGGTTGGCGAATCGACATCATATGCTGCTCGTTTCCTAAATTCACCATCAATACACCGGGTGTTTTGTTTATAATTTCGTAAACGGCTGTAGCTTTTGTTTCATTGATTGTTTTCGCAGTTAATTTGCTAATGGCAACAGGCGTTTCTTTACGTAAAGTAGCAGTACGATTGGCAGTTATAAAGACATTTTCTAATTCCTGAGATTTTGTTGTGTCCTGTTTCATTTCATTTTGTGCAAGAACACATTGCCCTATGATGAATAGGGTAAAGTATATATTTTTCATTTAAATTATATAAATTTTAAAGTAACATGTTGTTTCCTGACGTTATGACAAGAAAAATCTTTTCAGTTTTGAATTGAAAAGCGTACCAGAATTTATATAAAGTAGGATGGAGGGTGGAAAGTACTATTTGAAACCGAAATAGGTTTCGCATCAAAAGAAGCAAAAAGCTGTAGTGTTGATTCGATAGGAGTTACTAATTTAAAAATAGCTACAGGTGTATTTTGAATGTAAACAACTGCTGCTTTTTCTTTCAGGTTGTTTTGCATTTTCTTTTCGTTATCGGCATATTTTTTCAAACTTTTTTGAAGTTCACATCGGCCGTTACACGAATTAAAAATCATTTTTCTCTGTACACAAATTGTCTTTGAAATTTCTTCCTGATTTAATTTGAATGAGGTGTAAACAAAGAAACTGCCAAAAGAAGGTACTAATAGCATACAGGAGAGAAATAGGATTATAATTTTTTTCAAAGCTTATTTCGTTGTTTTGATAATCTTATCATTTAACTGATTATAGCGTATAATTCAAATTGACGCTCCATCTGTAATTGGCTTCCATTTTTCCGTTTGATAAGTTTTGGTTGATAGGAAGCATCGCATTTACACCAATCGAAAATTTGTCCTTTCCGGCTTCAAAACCAAATTTTCCAAACAAAATATCACCCGAAGTATTCGGTAAATCAAGTCCGTGTTGTTTATTGGTTTGATAAACTTCGCCAGCCAGACCAGCTTGCGGAACAATTTGTACTGATCTCAAATCGAATAAATAAAATAGCGTTGCAGCATAATTAAACTGATCTCCGTATTGATATTCTTTTTTGTTCTCCGTTTTAAAAATATAATTCAGCGTTGTATTTAAACCCAAATCTTTTCGGTTAATTACATATTCTGAAACCACTGAATAATCCCAGCTTCCGGTTCCCAACTGAAAACTTTGGTTCACGCTTCCTAAATTATTCGCTTCGGTAAATTTACCTGTTGGTATTTTTATTCCGGCACCAATATGTACTTTATGCGTAAAAACGGCGCTGTCTTTTTTTGTTTCAAAAATTTTGTACAATCCCATAACGGTAATATCTCCCAATCCCGAAATGCTTTCCGTTCCCGCCGTTAATTCACGTTCGTGAAAATGATACGGAAGCAAAGCAGAAATCTGGATTTTTTCGGTAACCGGAATTCGCGCCCAAGCCTGAATCGTATTGAAATTTTCATCAATCCAGGGTGAATTGTCAAAAATTCCGTCGCGGCTGGTATAACTTTGCTTAAAATAACGCACTCCTACAAAATTGTTGTTGAGCATAGAGCTAAACCCCATACTCCCGCCACTTGCAGAACAACCGCAAGCATCGCAATCAAAGTCTTCCATCATGGACAAACGTTGAAAAGTAAAAGATGAAATACTGTCTTTTACGGTAAAACTAAAGGCAGATAAACAAATAAATAACGTGCAGATAACTATTAATTTTTTCATTTTAATTTTAATTATTTCTTTTAGAAGCTAATCCCGCTTTTGGCTATATCTTTTTTAAGGCTAAGAAAAATCGCCTCAAAAAAGGATACCGCCTCTATCGGGGCTAGGACTCCAGTTTTTATTATAAATTTTAATATTCTGAAAAACGTTTATCGGTCAAATATTGATTGTCCGTTAGTGTTTTTAAGAAAGCAATGATTTGTTTTTTATCCGTTTCAGAAAGTGTAATGCCTAATTTTCCGTTCTGGTTCAAAATAGGATCTAAGGTTGCAGATGCTACAACGCCACTTTCATAATGATCCAAAACACTTTCTAACGTTCCAATTCTCCCGTCATGCATATAGGGTGCTGAAACCTCTACATTTCGTAAACTTGGCACTTTGAATTTATAATTATCACTCGCCAATTCTGTCACTTTATAACGGCCAACATCATTTACAAGCGGATTTACTGCCAAACCATTATTTCTGAAGGAATTATCGGTCTGTAAATCGGTAGCGTGACAAGAAGCACATTTTGATTTAAACAAATCATAACCTGCCAATTCATCAGTAGTGAATGTTCCGCCGGCTTCATTTCGTCGGTATTTATCAAATTTTGAATTTGATGAAACGATCATCACCATAAATTGCGAAAGTGCTTTAAGCATGTTTTCCGTAGTGATGGCACCGTCATCAAAAGCTTCTCCGAAAAGTTTTTGATATTCTTTATCGGTTTTCATCATTTTTAAAATAGCATTCAAATCACCGTTCATTTCTATAATACTCGTTAACGGAATTATAGGCTGTAAGTCTAAATGATCTGCGGCACCATCGTACATAAAGATACTTTGATAAGCGAGATTCTGAATCGATGGTGTATTTCTGGTTCCCTGTGCATTGTCTACACCGTGACTCACCGTATGCCCGTGATGCGTAAAGGCATTGGCTTGAATGTGACAAAAGCCACAAGAAACAACTCCGTCAGACGCTAAACGTCCGTCGTAAAATAGTTTTTTGCCCAGTTCAAATCCTTTTTCTGTTGGCGGATTCAAGGCTATATTATAAGCAAGATCCGGAAAGTTAGAAGGAACTTTAAATGCTAATGGGACATTGACATATTCATCTTCCTGATTAGAGCAACTCCATAACAACGGAAGCATCAACAGTAGAAAATATTTTATTTTCAGCATGATTTTTTATGTTTGTTAGAAGTACAAATGTTGTCGTTTAGCCCCGATGGAAGTGGTATCCTTTTGTCGCGGGGTTCGCGGCAAAAGATATAACGGACAGCGGGACTTTGTTTCTGTAAAACCGAAATTTTTGTGCTCCTGAAAATATTATTAGTCGTTGTGTACGTGATCAACTCTAAACATGGTTGAAACGTTTGTAGTTATCAAAGGTAAATTTGCACCACCCATAATCATAGCTCCCATTCCGCCCATGTTGTTGTCAGACAGGTTGATTTTGTTCGTTCCGTCAATGATTTTAGAAAGGTCTGTAATCAGGTGAACTTCTGGTGTAATAGTAGTACGAACTAGTGCTTTTGTTGGTAAATCTAAGGTTACTTCAGTATAGTTGTAATCCGTTCCGGTTTTACCAGTGTGAATCATAAAAGGCGTATCAGTAGTTACAGTTGGTGAAGTAAAAGTTCCTTCAAAAGCAAGGAATTTATATCCTGCAGCCCAAGACCACATCATTCCTGCAGCATCCGCCTGAGCCAGAAAATCGCCTTGTCCGGCAGCACCTAATTTCCATTGCTCTTCATCAACTCCAATTCCGAATTTTACTTTTACATAATCGCCGGCAGGGATATCAGTAAGTTTAAACTCCCGGCCTTCTTCAGAAGATTCATCAGCTATGAAATAACTTTTGCTTTTTGGATATGTAAAAGTGGTTCCGTCAGATTTTGTTAATACCACATTACTGACAATGTATTTAATCAAACTGATTTTTAAAACTTCGTTGTTTGATGTTTTAGTATTTTGTGCATTTAAGATAAGATCATTTGTTCCGTAAGCATTATCAAATTCTAGTGTCAGTTTTCCTTGTCCAGAAACATCATGACTACTATCGTCGCTTGAACATGAAACTAAAGTAATGGAAAGTGCTATAGCAAAAAGTGCTATGTATAAAGTATTTTTCATTTTATGAATTTTATAGAATAGTAATTTTAAATTTATTTTGTGCGTAAACACAGTTTCATTGTTTTGGATACAATGAAAAATCATTTCAGATAAAAATTGAAATGCGAATTAAAATTATATAAAATAGGATGGAGGACGGAAAGTAGCAATTGAAACCGAAATAGGTTTTTCATCGAAAAAAACATAAAGTTTTGCTTTTGATTCGAGCGGTTTAATTAATTTGAAAGTAGCTACAGGTGTATTTTGGATGTAAACAAGTTCTGCTTTTTCTTTCAGATTGTTTTCCATTTTCTTTTCGTTGTCTGCGTATTTCTTCAGGCTTTTTTGGAGTTCACATCGCCCGTTACACGAATTGAAAATCATTTTTCGCTGTACACAAATGGTTTTTGAAATTTCGTCCTGATTTAGTTTGAATGAAGCGTAAACAAAGAAATTGTCAAAAGAGGGCACTAAGAGCATACAGGAAAGTAATATGATAAAAAACTTCTTCAAGGGTGATATTCTTTGTTTATGGTTGCAAAAGTACTGTTTATTCGATTTAGAAAGAATTTATTTTTAAGTTTTCAAAAAAAAAAGTTTTAAGTTTCAGTTTTCAGTCACTGAATAAAAGGGTAAAAACGATTAGCTTAAAAAGCTAAGAGCTGTTAAAAGGCAAAACCCGACAGGATTTTAAAACCTGTCGGGTTTGTTGTATAACTTAAAATATCAGTCTGTTTTGAGACTTATATGTAGTTTTAGTCTCAGTTGTAAACTGAAAACTGCATATTATTTAACCAAAACCCAAGTGCCATTGGCAATTAAAGTTTCTGCTTTTTTAAATTTCATTGTTTCCGTTTTACCTGTGGCCACTTCCTGAACTGTAACAGTGTCATTACGGTTGATTTTTGGCATATCTCTCACAATCGTTTCTGTAACCTGGCGTTGTTGTGTTTCTCCGGCTTCGCGATTGATATCCTCGCTGTTTGGAATTTCGTCTTTGCTTAATTTGAAGTTTTCTTTTTGACGAACTTCTCTTGCTTCGTGAATTTCAGGAACGTTTTGAGCAGGTAAATCACCTTTGAATAAGAATGAAATAACTTCTTTGTTAACGTTATCCAACATTCCTCTAAACAAATTAAATGCCTCCAATTTGTAAATAAGCAACGGATCTTTTTGTTCGTGAACCGCCAATTGAACCGATTGTTTCAATTCGTCCATTTTACGCAAGTGTTTTTTCCACGCCTCATCAACAATAGATAAAGTAATGTTTTTTTCGAAATCAGCAATTAACTGAGCACCTTCGCTTTCGTATGCTTTTTTCAGGTCAGTAACCACATTCAAAGTTTTGATTCCGTCAGTAAATGGAACTACAATACGCTCAAAATGATTGTTTGGCTCTTCATAAACTCCCTTAATAATTGGGAAAGCTTCTCTGGCACTACGTTCTGTTTTTTCAGTATAGAAAGCTAAAGTTTCTTTGTATATTTTTCCTGTAATCTCTATTTCTGTCGCTTTGACGAATTCAGCTTCTGAAATTGGGGAAGTGATGGAGAAATAACGAATTAAATCAAACTCGAAATTTTTGAAATCGTTTGTAACTTTATTTTGGTCTACAATCAATTCGCAGGTATCATAAAGCATGTTTGCAATATCCAGTTTCAAGCGCTCGCCAAATAAAGCGTGACGACGACGTTTGTACACTACTTCACGTTGTGAATTCATAACGTCATCATATTCTAATAAACGTTTACGAACACCAAAGTTGTTTTCTTCTACTTTTTTCTGAGCTCGCTCGATAGATTTGGTCATCATAGAATGCTGGATCACTTCACCTTCCTGTAATCCCATTCTGTCCATCACTTTAGCAACTCTTTCAGATCCAAATAAACGCATTAGGTTATCTTCCAAAGAAACATAAAATTGTGAGCTTCCCGGATCTCCCTGACGTCCCGCACGACCACGTAACTGTCTGTCTACACGACGGGAATCATGACGCTCTGTACCCACAATTGCTAAACCTCCGGCAGCTTTTACCTCTGGAGATAATTTAATATCGGTACCACGACCCGCCATATTGGTTGCAATAGTTACCACTCCGGCTTTACCAGCTTCTTCTACAATCTGCGCCTCTTGTTTGTGCATTTTAGCATTCAAAACGTTATGTGTAACGCCTCTCATTTTTAACATACGGCTCAATAATTCTGAAATCTCTACAGAAGTTGTTCCAATAAGTACTGGTCTTCCTGCCTTTGATAATTCAGTAACATCTTCAATTACAGCATTGAATTTCTCACGCGTAGTTTTGTAGATGTAATCTTCTTTGTCTTGTCTTGCGATTGGGCGGTTGGTCGGAATTTCAACAACATCCAGTTTATAAATCTGCCATAACTCTCCGGCTTCTGTTACTGCCGTACCGGTCATACCACCTAACTTGCTGTACATTCTAAAATAATTCTGTAAGGTTACAGTTGCAAAAGTTTGTGTAGCAGCTTCAATTTTTACATTTTCTTTAGCCTCTATCGCCTGGTGTAAACCGTCAGAATAACGACGGCCATCCATAATACGACCGGTTTGCTCATCGACAATCATAATTTTGTTGTCCATGATCACATATTCTACATCTTTTTCAAAAAGGGCATATGCTTTTAAAAGCTGCGTTAGAGTATGGATACGCTCGCTTTTTACACCAAAATCCTGGAATAATCTTTCTTTAGCTTCTGCTTCAGCATCTTTGTCAAGCTTTTGTTTTTCGATTGCTGCAATTTCAGTTCCAATGTCTGGTAAAACAAAGAAATCAGAATCTGTATCTCCAGAAAGGTATTGGATACCGTTGTCAGTTAACTCAACCTGATTGTTTTTTTCTTCAATTACAAAATACAAAGCTTCATCTACTTTATGCATTTCGCGATTGTTATCCTGCATATATTGATTTTCGGTTTTTTGAAGCAATTGTTTGATTCCTTCTTCACTCAAAAATTTAATTAAGGCTTTGTTTTTGGGTAAACTTCTGTAAGCTCTTAACAATAAGAATCCGCCTTCTTTAGTATTTCCTTCTTTGATTAATTTTTTAGCTTCAGCTAAGAAACCATTTGCTAACTGGCGTTGTTGCGATACTAAGTTTTCGATTTTTGGTTTCAGCTCGTTAAATTCATGGCGATCTCCCTGCGGAACCGGTCCTGAAATAATAAGCGGTGTTCTGGCGTCATCAATTAATACAGAATCTACCTCATCCACAATAGCATAGTTGTGCTTTCTTTGTACTAGATCGCTTGGCGAATGTGCCATGTTATCTCTTAAGTAGTCAAAACCAAATTCGTTATTGGTTCCATAAGTGATATCAGCGTCGTATGCTTTTTTTCTTTGTTCAGTACTTGGCTGGTGATTATCGATACAATCAACAGTTAAACCATGAAATTCGAATAATGGCGCTTTCCAGGTGCTGTCACGTTTTGCCAAATAATCATTCACGGTTACTAAATGAACACCGTTTCCTGTCAAGGCATTTAAGTAAAGTGGAAGCGTAGCAACCAAAGTTTTACCTTCACCTGTTTGCATTTCGGCAACTTTACCTTCATGCAAAACCATTCCGCCAATTAACTGAACATCATAATGAATCATGTCCCAGGTAATTTCTTTACCCGCGGCATTCCATTTGTTAGCCCAGGTAGCTTTGTCCCCTTCAATAGTAACGTATGTTTTTGTTGCTGAAAATTCGCGGTCTTTTGGAGTTGCAGTAACTTCAATAAAAGAATTGTCTTTAAAACGACGTGCTGTTTCTTTAACAACAGAAAATGCTTCAGGAAGAATTTCCAATAAAGTTTTTTCAGAAATTTCATAAGCTTCTTTTTCAAGAGCATCAATAGCATCATAAAGATCTTCTCTTTTGTCAATATCTTCGATGTTTTCTACTTCAGCTTTAAGCGAAGCGATTTTGGCATCTTTATCGGCTCTTGCTTCTTTTATTTTTTGTTTAAAATATTCGGTTCTGGCTCTCAATTCGTCGTGAGACAAACTCATTAAGCTGGTTTCGAATGTTTTAATTTTATTTAAATAGGGTTGTAGAGCTTTAACATCTTTCTGTGATTTATCACCTACAAAGACTTTAATAATACTGTTTATGAAACTCATGATTTATTGTATTTCTATTATATGTAAATGTTGTATTTTGAACCAAAAAAAAAGCCTCTGTGATGAGACTTTTTCCTTTGGTTTATTTTTTAATATTCATCCTCATTCCAAAGATAATCTTCGTCTGTTGGATAATCAGGCCAAATTTCTTCCATTGATTCATATATCTCGCCTTCGTCTTCAATCGACTGTAGGTTTTCCACTACTTCTAATGGAGCCCCTGCTCTAATAGCGTAGTCAATAAGTTCGTCTTTGTTAGCAGGCCATGGCGCATCACTTAAATAGGATGCTAATTCTAATGTCCAATACATCTTTTGTCGATTTAGTTTGTGCAAAAATAAATTTTTTACTGAAAAAGACAAGTAAAAATTGATTTATTTTAATAAAATTTAAGAACGTCTCTTGTTAAATTCCAATATTTAAATTCCAAATCCCAGTAAAAGGCTTTGAAATAGCATTGATTTAAATTTCAATGTTGGTAATTTTTTATATAAAATTCGAAAGAATTTATTTTTTTCTTTGGAATTTGGTATTTCAAAATTAGTATTTACAGAAAATTTATTTTCTGGGAATCCATTTAACCTCATCCGCTTTTAAGTCTTTCGACAACTTCCGTGCCAAGACAAAAAGGTAGTCAGAAAGTCGGTTTAAGTACATAATTGCAATTTGAGGAACATGCTCATTATGGTTTAAATGCACTGCTAAACGCTCAGCACGGCGGCATACACAACGTGCAATATGACAATATGACACGGTTTGGTGACCTCCGGGTAATACAAAATGAGTCATTTGCGGAAGACTTTCTTCCATTATATCAATTTCGTTTTCAAGTAGTGTTATATCAGAATCAATTATTCCGAGATTTTTTAATCTAAGCTCACCGTTTTTTAAAACTTCTTTTTCCTGTGGAGTCGCCAAAATAGCCCCTACTGTAAAAAGGCGATCCTGAATTTCTATTAAAATCGTTTTATAATGCGAATCGATTTCCTGATCCCGAATAAGGCCTATATAAGAGTTCAATTCATCAACAGTTCCGTAACTGTCAATTCTTATGTGATCTTTAGGAACGCGCGTGCCTCCAAAAAGAGCCGTGGTTCCTTTATCTCCTGTTTTGGTATATACTTTCATTTTTTTGATGTGCTTAGTCCCTAATCTGATTAGAAACTAAAGTTTATTTACGATTAAACGAGTAACCCATAAAAAGTTAGGCTATTTCGTAGTATCACTTTCAATCAGGCCATCTCGTAAACGAATAACCCGATGTGCGTAAGCGGCAATATCTTCTTCGTGAGTAACCAGTATTACAGTGTTTCCCTGTGCGTGAATGTCGCCAAAAAGTTTCATGATTTCTACAGATGTTTTGCTGTCCAGATTTCCTGTTGGTTCATCGGCTAATATAATAGAAGGTTTATTAACTAATGCGCGGGCAATTGCCACACGCTGGCGTTGCCCTCCAGAAAGCTGGTTGGGCTGGTGGTCCATTCTGTCTGACAAATTAACCTGATCCAGCACTTCTTTTGCTCTTCTAGTGCGTTCTGATTTAGAATGTCCGGCGTAAATCATGGGTAAAGCAACATTGTCTAAGGCTGTAGTTCTGGGCAAAAGGTTAAAAGTCTGAAATACAAATCCAATTTCTTTATTTCGAATGCCGGCCAATTCATCATCTTTCATTTGACTCACATCTTTTCCGTTCAAAACATAATGCCCGGAAGTTGGGGTGTCTAAACAGCCTAATAAATTCATTAATGTAGATTTTCCGGATCCAGAAGGTCCCATTAAAGCAACATATTCGCCTTTCTTGATTTCTAAATCTATTCCTTTTAATACATAAACAATTTCATTACCAAGTACAAAATTTCGTTTTATGTTAGTTATTTTAATTAATGGATTTGCCATTTTGTTTTACAATTTTTGGATTTAAAAGTACAAAACACTTTTCAATAAAAAGTATAAGTAGTAAAGAATCGGATTTTGTTACATTCTCTGTTTTATAAATAAGCTAGTATTCAAAAGTGCATTTCAAACGGAATTGTTATATCATTTTTTATTTAAGTTACATAATTATCATTTTTCTATGCATTTTATACTTTTAAAATGTTTTTAATTTTTAAAACATGATAATAATGTAATTTATTTAGGTTTGTTATGAAGTACATTTGAATAATATTAATTTAAAATCAAAATTATGAAGAGTATACAAATTTTCTCAGGTATCGCATTAATCGCATTAGGTTTTACATCGTGTAAAGACGAAAAACAAGAACAGGCTAAAAAAACGATCGACTCATATGTAATGTATGTAGATTCAGTAAAAAATGTAGCAGCAGACGATTTGAAAGCAGATTGGGCAGTTGTTGAAGCTGAATATGACAGAAGAGCTGAAAATGCACAAATGGCACTTGCAGATCTTAAAGACAATGATGCAGAGACTGAAAGAGTAAATACGAGCAAAATTAAATACGAAGAATTTAAAAATGAAATGGCAACTACTCTTGCTCCAAGCCCGAAACAACAATTGCGTAATGCTTTATTTGGAGAAGGAAAAATTGGTGATGATATGAATTTTGCATGGGTAAATGCTCAAAATATTCATAGTGTGTACCAACAATTTGTAAGTACGGTAGAAAACAATAAAGATAGTTATTCCCGTGAAGACTGGGATGAAATTAAAATGATGTATGAAGCACTTGACAGTCGTAAAAATACGGTTGAAAAAGAAGGACTTACAGCTGAAGATAATAGAAAAATTGCAGGTTTAAAAATCAAATTTGCGCCTATGTATACTGTAAACAGAATGGGTGCGAAATCTGAAGAAAATGCAGAAGCAAAGAAATAGGTTAGTTAGGTTTATTTAGTAAAAAATGACAATCAGAAATGGTTGTCATTTTTTTATGTTCGAATTACAAAATGTTCTTTTTCCTGCTCGCGTCTGAAGAACACAAATCCCCATTGAAAAGTATCAATAGTGACAGTTACTTTTGGATGGCTTTTGATCACTTTCCAGGCTTCATCCATTTCTGAAGACCAATGAATATCATCAAAAATCCAGACAGAATCGTTATCAATAGTTGGTAATAAAAGATCAAAATAAGTCAGAGTTGCTTTTTTCGAATGATTTCCGTCAAAATAAATCAGGTCGTAAATTGTAGATTGCAGATTTTCTGAAATTAAAAAAGATTCAAATTTCGAAATTATATTTTCAACATTATTAAAATTGAATTTTTGTAATTGCAATTGACATTGATTTGCAGTTTCAGGACAGCCTTCGAGCGTAATTAGTCTTGCTTTTGGATTTCCTAAAGCCATTGCAGAGGTAGCTAATCCTAATGATGTTCCAATTTCAAGAATGTTTTTTGGCTGAAAATACTTTGTTATGCGAAATAATAATTCCGCCCTTTTTTCAGAAATTCCCGCAGTTTTTGCAATTTTAGAAATCTCCCTTTTATTCGATTTGAAAATCTTTGAGCCGGCACCAAAATCAGTTACTTCAATGAAATTTTTATTTTCATAAAGCGATTTTCTATAATTATTAAGAATCGAGTATTCTGGTTTTGATTTTTTATAATAAAAGCATTTCGTTACTAAATTAAAAACAAATGGAGAATGTACACCATGTTCATTCTTGGAGTTCCAAAGGAATTTTAAATATGATTTTATTTGAAATAACATAGCAATATCTGAAAGTACGAAGATACAAATCAGAAATTAATTGTCACTCGGGAATTATTTTTAACTCGATTAAATTATCATTGCGTGTTTTTTTAAGTTAGTATCGCTAAATATAAAAAGTGTTAAAAGCCTAATCTTAGAAAAAGATTAGGCTTTTAGCATAATAATAGGGAATAATTATCTGTAGATATTGTATCCGTTGTTTGATTTCCAGACTTGTTCAAAGTATTCAGCATCTTCATTGTTACGAGGATGAACTCCTAATACAACATTACCTTCTTTTATGCCTGTTTCGTAAGCTTTGGCTCTTTCTTCCGGAATTCCGGAGCCAACTAAAGCTCCAATCAGACCTCCTGTAATTCCACCTGCTCCCGCTCCGGCTAATCCTGCAGCAAGGGGGCCGGCAATAATTAATCCCAAACCTGGAATAACAAGGCTTGTGCCTAATGCGGCCACTACACCTACTACAGCACCGATAGTACCTCCAATTGCAGAACCTGTTCCTGCTCCTTCAGCTGCTTTTGTGCCTAATTCAGAATGATCTTCTTTGTCTGAATAGTGTTTTTTTCTGGTTTCGTCAGACATAATAAGATTTATTTCATCTTTTGTATATCCTCTCTCACTTAGAGTATCATAAGCTCTTTCTATGCTATCGCGATCTGAAAACATTCCTGTTAATACTTCACGTTTAGTTCCATCGGGATTATGTAAATTTTCCATTTGATATAATTTTTAAATTGTGAATTCGTTTTCACTTATACAAAGCTCGTCAAACCTCTTAATTTTTATTTATATAATTACTCCAAATTCTTACATAGTGATTTTAACATTTGTGTTTTTCTTGCACACTTTTCAATTATTCTATATAAAAAATCCCAAATTAACTCGAAAACTAATTTGGGAATTATTCTATAATATAGAAAATTACGCTTCGATCTTAGCAGAAAGCTCAAACCAGCGCTCTTCTTTTTGATCTATTTTAGTTATGATGTTCTGTAATTCATTTGCTTTTTTCTCGATGTCTGCATCTGCCACTTTTCCGTCTGAGAATAATTGTTCAATTTTCGTCTTCTCGATTTCTAAATCTTTGATCTCTCTTTCCAGTTTCTGATATTCTTTTTGCTCGTTGAAAGTCAGATTTCCGGTTGGGTTATTTTGTTTCCAGTCTTTCTTTTCGGCTTTGTTTTCTTCTTTTTGAGCAACGTCGGCACTGTCTTCGTACGCTCTGAAATCAGAATAGTTTCCTGGAAAATTTTCGATCTCACCATTTCCTCTAAAAACAAATAAATGATCGACAATTTTATCCATAAAGTAGCGATCGTGCGAAACTACCAATAAACATCCCGGATAATCTAAAAGGAAACTTTCCAGAACATTTAGCGTTACAATATCCAAATCGTTGGTAGGCTCATCCAGAATCAAAAAGTTCGGATTCTGAATCAAAACTGTACATAAATACAAGCGTTTTAATTCGCCTCCGCTTAATTTTTCAACAAAATCATATTGTTTTTTAGCATCAAAAAGAAAACGCTCCAGTAATTGTGAAGCCGAAATCATTCGGCCTTTTGCAAGCGGAATAAATTCGCCGTATTCTTTAATGATGTCAATGACACGCTGATTGGGTTTCGGGTTAATGCCGCTTTGCGTGTAATATCCTATTTTAATCGTATCCCCTTTTACAACACGCCCGCTATCAAGAGGTAGCGTTCCGGTAAGAAGATTCAAAAAAGTAGATTTTCCGGTTCCGTTTTTACCAATGATTCCAATGCGGGCTCCACGCTGGAAATCAAAACTAAAATCATCAAGAATTACATGATCTTTGAATTTTTTAGAAATTTTATGAAGCTCGATGATCTTGCTTCCCATACGTTCCATATTTATTTCAAGTTCAACTTTATTTTCCTGACGACGGCTTTGTGCTTTTTCTTTAATTAAGTAAAAATCATCCTGACGCGATTTTGATTTTGTAGTTCTCGCTTTTGGCTGACGGCGCATCCATTCCAATTCTTTTACAAATAAGTTTTTAGCTTTGTCAACGCTGGCATTTTCAGACGTAATCCGTTCTTCTTTTTTCTCTAAATAATAGGAGTAATTTCCTTTGTATTGGTATAATTTTCCGTTGTCCAATTCTATGATTTCGTTACAAACACGCTCCAGAAAGAAACGGTCGTGCGTTACCATAAATAGTGTAATATTTTCTTTAGCAAAATAACTCTCCAGCCATTCAATCATCTCCAGATCTAAGTGATTGGTTGGCTCATCCAGAATCAATAAATCAGGACGATTAATTAAAATAATGGCCAGGGATAGACGTTTTTTCTGTCCACCTGAAAGATTTTTTACTTTTAATTTAAAGTCTTCCAGTTTTAATTTGAACAAAATCTGTTTGTATTGCGTTTCAAAATCCCAGGCATTATGCTGGTCCATGCCGTCAAAAGCTTTTTGATAGGCCTCTTCATCATCCGGATTTTCAAGCGCTTTTTCGTAGGCTTCAATTACTTTAAGAGTCTCATTGTCTGAAGCAAAAATGCTCTCTTCAATGGTTAACTCCTCCTGCAGATTATTATCTTGGGAAAGGAAAGCCATTCGGATTCCTTTTCTCAACACAACCTGTCCCGTATCGGGTTCATCCAAACCATTTATGATGCTCATAATGGTAGTTTTTCCAGAACCGTTTTTAGCGATAAAAGCAATTTTTTGGTCTTTGTTGATTCCGAAGGAGATGTTGTCAAAAAGCGTTCTCTCGCCAAATGATTTTGATATATTTTCTACAGATAAGTAATTCATTGTAATTTGTTCCCTAACAAAGGGCTTTATGTTTTTAAAATCAAAGAGGTCTCTAATTGGGTCTCTAATGATTAAGAGGTGCAAATATAAACAGGGCAAAGATAGTTTTTTGAATCAAACAAAAAAAGGTAGAGACTATTTACTGTAAATCTTTACACGGTATTCGTTTTAATTTAAATTCAGGAAAGGATAGGGTAAATAAAGAAAGGTACATTAACCCCACTGGTGCTCGTTTGCAACGAGTGCCTAACTTAAATTGACAGAAACCCCACTGGCGCTCGTTTGCAACGAGTACCTAACTTAAATTGACAGAAAATAGGTAGCGTTTACAACGCGGTTTAATTAAAGCGATCGGGTAGATTTGCAATCCGTGCCCACAAACTTGATACTGCATACCGCAAGGATCCTCTCCGAAGTGGTCCTCATGAAAAATTGTGCAAGCGTCTGCGACTTTGCGCAATTTTTATACTCTTGTAAATTCAAAACTTTTTAAAGTCTCCCGACTTTAAATAATTGGTTTATACAATTTGGTTTTATTAAATAGGGCAGAAGCAACTAAATATTCTTTTGGTATTTTGTAATCTTTTTTGGTTATTTTTGAAAATATATAAAACGAAACGAACATTCGTATATACACCCAATTTTGGGTAGATTGGCGCTACTTTGTAGCGTATATAAATAAGTTACCAGCAAGGCTAAAATGACAAACTACATAAGAAAATGACTTACGACTTTTTTGCAGACAAGACAGACAAATTAAAAGTTCTTGATTTTATTTTCAACGAAACTGACTTGCAAGTTTACGACCTAGGCTCCCCTTATTGTCAAGAAATTTGCCAATACAAAACTGTTGACGAAATATCATCAAAGTTTGACCTTGAAATAGACGAATTCGGAACAACATTTCAACTCTGGACACCAAGACATAGAGGCAAACCAATTTTTAGAAAAGTTGACCTTGACCCAAAACGTTGTAACGGACATACGTTTCGTTATTCAACTGATGGTTGGGGACTTATTCAGTTGTATTTGGGTGGACTAAAAAACAACGAACTTAGACATTCGCACATCGGACATTTTAACGAAAAGGGAGCATTAAAATGGGAAGACATTAATAATGCAAATGGACTTGTTAGTTCTTGGGATTGGGCAGAAATTCAAACAACTTCGAGAAAATTAAAATATCAAATCCATAACAAACTTGCGATAAGAAAAATCGGAAGTTTTGGAGTTTTATCGGGAGCAAACCAACTTGAAACACAAGGAATAAAACTGAGATGAAAAAACTGCCGAGAAAAAGCCCAGCTGGTAACAGCCACTACAACGGATTTGGGCATTTGGCTTAATGGAAAGATGGTTTTGTATTTGGGATGATTTGGCAAATCCGAATATTGGGCTTAATTTAGTCCCAAACCCGCTGTAGTGCCAAGACGTTAGCTGTGATTGTATGAGACGACTACCAATAATAACATTACTCTTTTTACTCTCTTGTTCGGGGACAGTGAATAACAACTTTAGCGAAGCAAAACAAATGACATTTACTGAAACAGAAATATTAGAACAATTGGACTTGGCTTTTAACGAAACACCAAGTAAATATTATCCAGCAGGACGACCGGAAGATATTAAATACAACTTTTTCCTTGACCTTGAACACGGTTATTGTGAGACAGCAGGAAGCCGAATTCATTTGTATGCTGACTCAACAAGATGGGTTATCGTTTTTGAAAAAAGTGGTTATCAAAATAGAAGAACTTCTGCGGAAATAGAATTGAATTATGTCGGAAATTGCATTGACTATCCAGTTGACCAATTTCCTGAAAGTAACTACATCACTAATTCAAGCAGTGTAATTCTAATTGACCCGACAGAATTTGAAAGAATTGAAAATAAAGTTGGTGCCGAAATGGAAACGTTTGAGTTAATCAGTCAAGAGATTAAAGAGATTAAAATCCGAGACAAATTTGTCCCGTTTGACAACAACTATCAGAACTATGAAAAAGTTGGAATTCAAATTCGAGATTACGACAATCCTAAGAAGTTAATTGGTTTTGGTGACTTGGTAAGATATTTACACGAAACAAATCCGACATTAATAAGTGCCACAGAAAACGAGATACGAAAACATATTCCCAAGAATATTCCGAAGCTTATGACAATTGACGAGTTTCATTTTGTAAGTGCATACGAAAAGACAAATCCACCAAGCCAACAGGAAACATATAAACTACTTGCAAAAGTTTTGGTAACACGAGACACTATAAATTGGAAACCGACACAAAAACCAAATAACAGCTGGAAAAATTGGGAATCAGGGAACTTATAACAAAAAGAACAACCACAGCTAACAGCAAGAGTTTCGTTGCGTGCGTAGCACGAACAATGAAACTCGTGTTGAACGGAACCGCTGAGATTCCGCAACTATGGGTTTTTCGATAAATAATTTATAAGAATTGCAAGAGGCTATTGTGCCTCTTTTTTTTGGAAGTAGTTTCTGCTTGGTTTTATCGTGTTTTGCTTCACTTTTAGGCATAAATACCCCACTGGTGCTCGTTTGCAACGAGTACCTAACTTAAATTGACAGAAAATAGGTAGCGTTTACAACGCGGTTTAATTAAAGCGATCGGGTAGATTTGGAATCCGTGCCCGCAAACTTGATACTGCATACCGCAAGGATCCTCTCAGAAGTGTCCTCATGAAAAATTGTGCAAGCTTCTGCGACTTTGCGCAATTTTTTTATACTGTTGTAAATTCAAGACCTCTTAAAGTCTTCCGACTTTAAATAACGAACCGAATAAAGTTAAAGGTTAACGAAGACAGGATTCGTTGTATAGAATCAAATATTTCACTAACTTTAAGTCAATTTAATATTTAAACTGATAATTTTCAAATTATCTAAATAATTTAAATTATGAAAACGGACTTAAATTCAAAATTTATACTTCTCCTGTTGTTTACTCAATTGCTATTTTCATGTAAAAATAATATAAGTGCGGGAGTTGGCAGTGACGGAAAAAGTCTTGATTCCACGGTAACAAACAGCGACACGACTACTGTAACAAAAAAGAATTCAAAGGTATTAAAAGAATAGAGCAATGTACTAGAGTAAGTATTAGCCATCGAAAAAAAAAAGAATAAAGAACTTAAAAAGCAAAAAGTGATACCAAGAGGGACAAGGGTATGTATATATCCCAAAGATGTGCAATGCATTATGGGCAAAGAATATCCGCAGGCGAGATTATATTTATTAAAGATTAAAAAACATCTTAATAAAGAAGCGCATCAGCTTATTTCAATAGAGGAGTTTTGTGAATATTCGGGCCTTAAAATAGAACATGTAGTGCGTTGCATATTGGGATAAAAGAGCAGAAAATAAGCTGTTAAGCCTCTGAAAAAAAACAGAACAGGTTCAATATTTAGTCTGATGAATGGTCAGCCGTAATAGATAGGACGATAATGACAGAACGATTTTTTTTTAAGGGGATTGGCCTCTTTTGGTAAAAATAAGTTTAGAATGCAGTCTCTAATGAAAATAGAAACTTAAAATTTGATTTTACCATTCAGCTATATGAATTAGTCTGGTAAGTATGCTGTCACACCGGGCGGAGTCGAGAGGCAACAATAGTTCGCAACTTTGCGCGAACTGGCAATTGGCATAATGTATAAATCTAAAGGGTGTTATTGTGGTAAAATCCCAGCATTGACTTCTGCTAAAAATAACTTTCTTGCAAAAGCAAACTAGTATAGCACGATTTGCGAATTATTTAGGAATACTGGAATTCAGTATGGGACTTAAATCAAAATAATGGATTTGTTGCCGGACATTCAAAATAGGTTTTCTGATTAAGGCTTCGTTGGTTAAATAATAATGCAAACCATCTTCGGTTGCGATTCCTTCTGTCTGATGAAACGACAGCTTAAGGCTAATTCTGCGCTTGTTTCCGGATAGGAAATCATGATTTTTAAAATCATATAAAAGATAAAGAAAAGGTTTTCCTTTTGTGGAATAGCCGCATAAAGCAATTAATTTTTTGGATGCTAAATAAGTAGCACCTGTAACCAAACCTTTTATATCAAATGTTTCTTTTAGTTGTGCTATGTGATTGCCGGATTTGTTTGGTATAGCATAAATACTGGTTTTGGATGACTTCCATTGTTTAGTAAATAAATAAATACTGTCTTTTGTAACAATAAAAGCTTCACAGTCAAAATTGGTGGTATTTGGTTTTTTGGGAGAAAAATCGGTTTGGTCACAATAGCTAAAAGTAATAGTTTCAGGGACTGGATTACCTTCTAAAAATGATCTTTTTTCAATTTTTAATATTTTTAAATCAGTTCGGTTTCCGGTATAATTATTTCCAAAGTCTCCAATATAGACATAAGAGCTGTCTTGTGAAATTTCTTCCCAATCGTGATTGATTGCCTTGTTCAAAACAACCTTTTTTTGAATTCTACCTAAAGAATCTAACCCATATATCGTTTGATCATGATCGTCATTATGGGTCCATAATAAACCTTTAAAAGAAATGATTCCTGAAGTTTCTTTGACAGAATCACTTAATACTTTTGAATACTCTGGTTTTAGTTTAATTGTTTGGTACAAACAGCTTCCATCGTTTAAAGTTGCATTTGAATTATAATTTTTTGATAAACAATCTGTACATCCTGAAATCTGGCTGTAAGTAATAGTGGTAGAAAAAAAGAGAAGCAGAAAAAATTCTTTCATAATTAAAAGGCAATAAACTAAAATTTTAAAAGTTATGTTTTAGACATTTAATTTGAAATGTTAGATGCAATTTATAAAATAATTCATAATCGGGTTTAAATTTTTTTTTAGGGCAATTATTAAAAGTCAGAAATTTAACATTAAAAAAATGATTATCGTTTTTTTAATATTGCTAAATTAAGTTAAAACCATTTTTTTATTAAAATTTATAAATTGGCTATAATTTGTATTGAAGTATATGTATTTGATAATGAGATTAGTGTATTTTTGTATAAGCTTTATTCATTGTCCTGTGATATTTTTAAGTATATAATCTAAAAATTGTCAATACATTTGCATAAATTTTATTTATTTCTAATTTTTCTGTAAAAGGGAGTTAGAGTAGCGAAGCTGTGTTTTAATACTATTGACCGATGAATTTATAGAGAAAAATACTGTTATTAAGTGTTGGGATTGTAATGTAATTTTAACATTTTTTAAAGAAAAAAGATTTTGTTTGAAAGAATATTGATTATCAATACTTTTTGAAAAAAATAAATTTTTTTCAAAAATAAAACATTTAAATTTCATTGACGTTTGTATGTTTGTTTTTTTGAAAAAACTGAGATTAATTAATTTATTAAATATATAACAACCCCAAAAAAAATACCTACGTATGAAAAAAATGTTTTTTGCTTTATTATTGATTACTGCAGTCTCACAAGCCCAATACAGGATAAGATATGATAAACTTTTTATGGAAGCCGGAATTGGAATGGCAATACCTTTGTCTCTGGTTTCACCTTCTGGAGAAAACAGACCAATAGCATTAGTGCATGGCCAGGGTGGATTACGCTATATGTTTGACGAAAATGTGGGTGTTTTAGGATCTTTAAGCTATGATCAGTTTAATAAAGGAAACCAAAAAAGCGATCAGATGATTGCAAGTTTAGAGCTTTGTTATAATTTGGGGAATCTTATTGAATTATCAAGAAATTCCGGAGGGCAATTTGGATTATTGGTACATGGCGGAGCAGGAGTTGGAGTGATGTCCAGCAAATTTTTCAATCGTGATAAAATAGGAGCCTTAATGATAGGGGCAAAACCCTTTGTTGCGATAAATGAAAAAGTTTCCTTTTATGCAGACTTAACTTATAAATCAACGTTGAGTCAAAAAATATATTATAACGGAAATTTAGTTGGAAAAGATATTACAGGAAGCAATCTGGGACTTACTTTTGGTTTTATAGTTGCTTTGGGTCAAAATCGTTTCCACGCAGATTCAGCTTATTAAGCTAAAAAAATATTCAAAAGTATTTTAAGTTATAAATAACAGATTATAGTTACAATCTATGACGGAACAATTGATGTTACAAATTTTTTCTATTTTTTTATAGTAATAAATTGTTGTCTATTCAGCATGCCTTTTTTTAATAAGATAAAATAAAGAGCATTTTTTTACAAGTTTATGTTTTTAATTCATGTTGTCTAACCATATAACTCTTTAAAAAATAATAATGAAAATAGGAATTACTTTTAGTGCCTTTGATTTGCTTCATGCAGGGCACATTACAATGCTCGAAGAAGCAAAACGTCAATGTGATTATTTAATTTGCGCATTACAGACAGACCCAACATTAGACCGTCCTGAAAAAAACAGGCCGACTCAGACTGTTGTCGAACGCTACATCCAATTAAAAGGCTGTAAATTTGTAGATGAGATTGTACCCTATGCAACAGAACAGGATTTGGAAGACATTTTAAAATCTTTTAAACTTGATGTCCGGATTTTAGGGGATGAATACCGGGAAAAGAATTTTACAGGACGTGAATATTGTGAGTCAAAAGGAATTCAACTCTATTTTAATACACGGGACCATCGTTTTTCAAGCAGCGGTCTAAGAAAAGTAGTAGCAGAAAAAGAAGCATTAAAAGTAATTTAGGTGAGTTAAATGACTTATTTGTTAGACTGATAATTTTTTTGAAAAATTAAAGGATTCTAAAAAAATCAATTGATCGTTTTAAATTAGGTCATTTACATGTTAATCAAATAACAATTAACCTGTTAATCATATCATAGAAAAAAGATGAAAAGTAACGCCAAAATATACATCGCAGGTCATAGAGGCATGGTTGGAAGTGCGATCTGGAGAACACTTGAAGAGAAAGGATTTACAAATTTGATAGGGGTTTCAAGTAAAGATCTGGATCTTCGGAATCAACAGGCAGTTCGTGATTTTATTGCTAAAGAAAAACCGGAAGTTATTATTGATGCTGCGGCAAGAGTTGGAGGAATATTAGCCAACAATGATTATCCATATCAGTTTATTATGGAAAATATGCAAATTCAGAATAACTTAATTGATTCCGCTTTACAAAATAATATTGAAAAGTTTATTTTCCTGGGAAGTTCTTGTATTTATCCAAAATTAGCGCCACAGCCTCTAAAAGAAGAGCACTTACTAACTGATACTTTAGAGCCGACAAATGAATGGTATGCGATTGCCAAAATTACCGGTGTAAAAACCTGTCAGGCAATCAGGAATCAGTTTGGAAAAGATTATGTCAGTCTGATGCCAACAAATTTATACGGAACACATGATAATTTTGATTTAAATACATCACATGTTTTACCGGCAATGATTCGAAAATTCCATGAAGCTAAAGAAAATAATCATGCTCCTGTAACGCTATGGGGTAGCGGAACTCCGATGCGTGAGTTTTTATTTGTAGATGACATGGCTCAGGCGGTAGTTTTTGCTTTAGAAAACAAATTGCCTGATTATTTATATAATGTAGGAACAGGTGAAGATTTAACGATTAAGCATTTGGCAGAAACGATTCAGGAAATTACTGGGCACCAGGGAGAAATTATCTGGGATGCTACTAAGCCTGATGGTACGCCAAGAAAGCTGATGGATGTATCCAAAATGCATAATTTAGGCTGGAAACACAAAATTGAACTTCACGAAGGAATCCAAAAGACATACAATTGGTTTTTAGAAAATAGTGATGCGTTCAAACAGGTAAAAATGTAATAAAAAAAATAAAGTAGTTAAAAGCTTGAGGCTTTAACCATTCATTAAATAATCGCGATTAAGCAGTTAAAATATAATATATATGAGCACACAAAAAGTAGCACTTATAACAGGAATCACGGGTCAGGACGGATCATATTTAGCCGAATTATTATTAGAAAAAGGGTACCAGGTACACGGGGTTAAAAGGCGTGCCTCTTCTTTTAATACACAGCGAATTGATCATATCTATCAGGATCAGCATGAAGTACATGTTAATTTTAAATTACATTATGGTGACTTGACGGATTCTACTAATATCATCAGGATAATTCAGGAAGTACAGCCGGATGAGATTTATAATTTGGGTGCGATGTCTCATGTAAAGGTATCTTTTGATTCTCCTGAATATGTAGCTAATGTAGATGGAATAGGGACTTTAAGAATATTAGAAGCGGTAAGGATTTTGGGATTATGTGAAAAAACCAGAGTTTATCAGGCTTCTACTTCTGAACTTTATGGAGGGATGACAGAAAATAAAAACGAAAAAGGTTTTTATGATGAAAACTCACCATTCTATCCTCGTTCTCCGTATGGTGCCGCTAAGATTTATGGTTTTTGGATTACTAAAAATTATCGGGAAGCTTACAATATGTTTGCTTGTAATGGTATCTTGTTCAACCATGAGTCGCCAAGACGCGGTGAAACTTTTGTTACCCGTAAAATTACCATGGCAACGGCTGCTATTGCAAAAGGAAAACAAGATTGCCTTTATTTAGGTAACCTAAACTCACAAAGAGACTGGGGACACGCCAAAGATTATGTGGAAGCAATGTGGAGGATCTTGCAACAGGATGTACCGGAAGATTATGTAATAGCGACAGGAGTAACTACTTACATTAGGGATTTTGTAATCATGGCTTTTGCAGAAATAGGAGTTACATTGACTTTCGAAGGAGAAAACGAAAGCGAAGTAGCGAAAGTGGCAGCCTGCAACAACCCGTTATACCAATTAGAAATAGGTAAAGTGGTGGTGAGGGTAGATCCAGAATATTACCGTCCTACAGAAGTAGATTTGCTAATTGGAGATCCTACAAAATCTAAGACACAACTAGGTTGGAAGCCACAATACGATTTGGCTGCTTTGGTTAAAGAAATGGTAGAGAGTGATTTGAAGTTGTATTAGAGAGTAATTTGCAAAAGGATTATAAGAAGGAACTAAATTATTGAAATGGATTTTATTTTAAATGGAAGTTTAATTTTATAGAATTAGTGAATCCTCTTTTATTAAAAAATATTAAGGTAGTATTGATTAATTTATAATGATTTTTTAGAAATCGAAAACCAAATTTCAGAAATTAATTTTAATTCTCCTGAGAAACCAAATAAAATAGATATTTTAACTGGAATAAATTTCCTTTTTTTTTAAGCTAATAAGTACTTTAATAAAAATTAAAAAAATCATGAATGCTCTTTAACTCACAAAATTATCTCTTCTTTTTTTTATTAGTTTTTTGTTTATATTGGTTTGTTGCAAATAAATCGTTAAGATGGCAAAATATAATATTACTAATTGTCAGTTATTTTTTTTATAGCTGTTGGGATTGGAGATTTTTATTTTTATTAGTTTTTTCTACGGGTTTAGATTATTTAGCGGGCATTACTATTTATGAAGCAAAATCAGATGTTAAAAAGAAGTTTTGGTTAATTCTGAGCATAGGTATTAATTTAGGGTTTCTGGGCTTTTTTAAATATTATAATTTTTTTATTGAATCTTTTGCTGATATGGTAAAACTTTGGGGCTGGCAACCTCATTATACCACTTTAAAAATTATTTTACCTGTAGGTATCTCTTTTTATACATTTCACGGTTTGTCATACGTGTTGGATATTTATAATACTAAGATAAAGCCTACTTATAATTTAGTTAATTATACATTATTTGTTTCTTTTTTTCCCTTATTAGTTGCTGGCCCAATTGAGAGAGCAACACATTTGTTGCCACAAATTGAAAAAAAGAGAGAGTTCTCATATAGTAAGGCAGTAGATGGTCTTAGACAAATTTTATGGGGGATATTTAAAAAAGTTGTAATTGCAGATAATTGTGCTCTTTATGCAAATGAAATGTTCAATAATACTGATGGGCAATCTGGCAGTAACTTATTGTTAGGAGCACTGTTTTTTACATTCCAAATTTATGGAGATTTTTCAGGATATTCTGATATTGCTTTAGGAAGCGCAAGATTACTTGGATTTGAATTACTTAAGAATTTTAATTTTCCTTATTTTTCAAGAGATATTGCTGAGTTTTGGAGAAGATGGCATATCTCCCTTTCTTCGTGGTTTAAGGATTATCTTTATATTCCTTTAGGAGGAAGTAAAGGAGGAAAATGGATGACAATAAGAAATACTTTTATTATATTTTTAATTAGTGGATTTTGGCACGGTGCAAACTGGACTTTTGTTTTATGGGGTGGTCTAAATGCTTTATTCATTCTTCCTTCAATGTTAATGCGCACGAATAGAAACTATGTTGATGTTGTTGCTCAGGGTAGATTATTGCCTAGTTTTCCAGATTTTATAAAGTTAATTACCACTTTTACTATTGTAGTATTTTGCTGGATTTTTTTTCGATCAGATTCTATCTCCAGTTCTTTTAGCTATATAGCTAATATTTTTGATTCTTCTTTGTTTAGTATACCTTCAATTATAAACAAATCGTTTTCTACAATATTATTAGTATTGTTTTTTATATTAATTGAATGGATTGGTAGAGAAAGTAATTATGCAATTGAAAATATTGGATCTAAAAATTCAAGGTTTATAAGATGGAGTTTTTATGCATTTATTCTTTTTTTGATTGGAATGTATATGCAGGTAAAATCAAGTGAATTTATTTATTTTCAATTTTAATTTCTATGACCAAATTCATAAAAAATCTAATTTATTTTATTTGCTTTTCCTGTTTGTTTTATATAGGAGCAATATTTATTTATGGTCATATTATTCCTGGGGCGTTAAGAGGTAATTTGCCGAAAAATGCAGGTACTAAAATTTTTTCTACATACGATTACTCCTTTTTTAGATTTTCGGAGGCAGACACCGTAAAAAAGGTTGATTTGTTAATTATTGGCTCCTCACATGCTTATCGTGGTTATGATCCAAGAAATTTTGAAAAAGAAGGATTTGGAAAAACTTTTAATTTAGGAAGTTCAGCTCAGTCAATATCTAACACTAAATACTTAATTGAAAAATATGTAGACAAATTTCATCCAAAATATTTAATTGTTGATGTTTACCCGTCTTTATTAGAAAATGACGGTGTTGAATCAACTATTAATTTAGTTTCTTATTTTAATGTTGATTTACCTATGGTCAAAATAGCCTTTGATGTTAATAATGTTAGACTTTATAATACAATAATCTTTAAAGAGATTAACATCGTTAACAATAATAATTTTGTAAAAAACCTAGCTAAATCTAACAAGCCTAAAGAAAGTTATATTAAAGCAGGGTATGTTAAGAATGACTCAATAGGTTTTTTTACAAAAAAATATCAAAAAAATAAGATTAATTTTTCTGAAAGTACAAGATTACAGTATGAGGAAATCGTAAAATATGCTAAAGAAAAGGGTATAAAGATTATTTTCTTTCAGGCTCCTATACTTAAAGAAAAATATCAAAGTATAACAAATAACAACGAAATAGATAGTGAGTTTGAAGAAATAGGAACATATTATAATTTTAATGCTGAAGGATTTTTGCCAAATGATTGTTTCTTTGATGATTCTCATATCAATTCAAAGGGTGTAAAATTATACAATGAATATGTTATTAAGAAACTTAAATCAGTAGGTATTTCTTCTAATTTACAGCTCTTATAAATAGTGAATTCAAATAATAAAATTTTAAAAATGCTTTTTTTATAGCCAATAACGCTAATGCCAATTTTCATAATATTTTATTTTGTCAGAATTATTTTAAACAATTTGATGATGTTGATAATTTTTTGTTTTAATGGAAAATAATAAAAAAATATATAAGAATACTTTGTTTCTTACTTTCAGAATGATGTTTTCGATATTAATATCATTTTTTTCTACAAGATTAATTTTAAGCGCTTTAGGTATTGAAGATTTTGGTATCTTTAATGTTGTTGGGGGTGTGGTTGCATTTTTTGCTTTCTTCACGAATGCTATGACGTCAAGTAGTCAGAGACACTTGTCTTATGAGATGGGTAGAGGTAGTATTGAAAGTGTAAATGATGTCTTTAATGCAAGTTTGAGGATACATATAGTAATGTGTTTTATAGTTTTTATAATTAGCGAAACTATAGTTTTGTATTTCTTAAAGAGTGAACTTAAAATACCATCTGATCGATACTATGCTGCAATTTGGGTTTTTCAGGCAGTTGTTTTTATTTTGATTTTAGATATACTTAGTGTACCATTTCAAGCCATGATTAACGCAAAGGAAGATATGCATGTGGTGGCAACTAGGGGAATTGTAGAAAGTTTATTAAAGCTTTTTGTAGCATTAATTATTTTTTACACAACTTTTTTTGACAAACTGATATTGTACTCATTTTTAATGTTTTTACTGTATTTTTTTTTAAACATTTCCTATTTTTTTTATTGCAAGAAAACATACAAAGAGACAAGTATAAAAAAAGGAAAAATAGACAAAGTCTTATACAAGGAGCTAACTGGTTTTGCAGGTTGGACTTTATTTGGAATTTTTGGAGGGATTTGTAGAACTCAAGGAATATCAATTTTATTAAACATTTTTTTTGGACCTGTAATGAATGCGGCTAACGGAATAGCAAACCAAATCTCTACTCAATTTCAATCTTTAGCAGATACCATACTTAAGCCCTTTGCTCCCCAAATAGTGCAGTCTTATGGAAAAAAGGATTATGAACGAACGCGTGAATTAACTGTCCTGAGTTCAAGATATAGCAATTATGTTGCATTGTTAGTTTGCTTACCTATTTTCTTTAAGTTAAAGTTTATATTAGATTTTTGGTTGCATACTTATCCCGTAGAGACTATAATAATTGCAAGATTAGTAATTGTTAATTTAATACTTTCATTACTTACAAATCCATTAATTACAGTTGTTCAGGCTACAGGGAGAATTAGAAATTACCAGATAATAATAGGTACAATGTTTATGTTGAATATCCCAATTGCATATACACTTTTAAAATATAATTATCCCTTTTATTCTATATTTATAAGTCTTATTTTTATTACAATACTAACAAATGTTGTAAAACTTTTATTTGTTAAAAAGATGATTAATCTTTCAATTTTGTTTTGGTTAAAAAAAGTATTACTTAAACCAATTATTATAGTTAGTTTAAGTACTTCTTTTTATTTTATTTGGAATAATATAATTTTTGATCATTATGACTCAATGATATACAACTTTATTAGTTTGCTATATATGGGCTTTTCAATTATTGCACTAATAATTTTTATTGGGTTAAATAAAAATGAATTTACAAAACTCAAAAATTTAATTATTGAAAGATTTTAAATAAAAACTTATGAACTATTTTTTTTACAGTTTAAATACACAATTCGAAAATACAGGCGATTTATTAATCAATAAAGCACTTATTAATTTATTATCAAGTAAAGGTGTTGTATATATAGAAGATGCTAATAAACCGCAAGATTTTATAGATCAATTATTAGACAAGAATGTAGTTCAATTATCTACAGTTTCTACTAAATCAAATGTTATTGATTATCTTGATGAGAGATTAACTGATAAAAAACGAAAAGATAGTTATTTTCTAATTCTTGTTCCTGGTGATCTTTCCAAAGTAGGTATTAAGATGGCAATAAAATCTTCTTTGTACGCCTTAAAAAGATTAATTCCTCTAAAAAAAAGAGGTGCTAAGGTGTTGAGATTAGGCGTTTCTCTGGGAAATTTTGATTTTTTTAATGGCTATGTAGAGTCTTTTAATTCATGGATTTATTTCTATTATGCGGTTAGGGATAAAAAATCTTTAAAAATTGCTGAAAATTATAATTTCAGTAATTTGAATTATTTTCCTGACTTGGCATGGACTTACTGTTGGAAGGATAAACCCAAAATAGCATCTAAAAAAAAGGATTACGTTGTTTTAAGCTTTCGTTCTAATGCATCAGGAAAATATCATGATACTGCGTATATAGAAAAAATCACAAAAAGTCTAAAAGATATTCTATTAAATAGTGACCTGAAAGATTATAAGATTTATGTATCTTATCAGGTAGAATATGACAGAAGCGCAAGTGAATATATTTTTAACTATTTTAAAGATGAGTTTGACATTGAATTTATTGATAAAAATTTAAATATTGAAGAAGCTCCTGACTTGTATTTCAATGCGAAAATTGTAATAACAAATAGATTACATGTGTTTATGTTAGCATTATTGACAGATACATTAGCAATACCAGTAATTGATAAAATTGATAATAAAAAAATTTGGAATATATTAGAAGACAATGATTTAGAGGGTCTTGTTCTAGACAGGCAGCTTCCATCTGAAAAAAATATTGAAAGACTAAATAAGATATTTAATGAAAATGAATTTTGGTTAAAAAAATTCAACGAAAAAAAACGGGAAAATTCTGAATATATTTCTAAAAAAGTTGATTCATTGTTTTTATAAATAAAAGATTTTCAAATGATAAAACCTGCTATAGTAGTAATAACATTTAACAGACCTCGTTCTTTAAGTCGAGTTTTATCATCTCTTAGTAAAGGCTGTTATAATGAAAATGAAAATGTAATTTTAGTAATTAGTATTGATTATCAGAATTCTGACAACCATACAGAGGTTGTAAAAATAGCTAATGAATTTAAATGGCCTTTTGGAGAAAAAAAAATTATTGAACACAAAGAAAATTTAGGTTTAAGGAAACATGTAATTAGTTGTGGAAATTTAGTGAACCATTATGATTCAATTATTATGTTGGAAGATGATATATACGTTTCTCCACAATATTATAATTATTCGGTTAACTCTTTAGCATTTTATGCAAATAAGGATTATATAGGTGGAATATCTCTCTACAAACACGAGAAAAACCCTAATAATAATAGACCGTTTCAACCTTTGCATAATAATTTTGATGTTTTCTTTTTGCAATTTGCCCAATCTTGGGGACAATGCTGGTCAAAAGATATGTGGTTTGGTTTTATGAAGTGGTATGAAGATAAATCAGTTTGGGATAAAGATGAAGAAGTTGATTTACCATCATTTGTATTAGGCTGGCCAAAGAGTTCATGGTTGAAGTATTTCATCAAGTATTTGTCTGAAACAAATAAGTATTTTGTTTATCCTTATCACTCTTTTTCAACTAATTTTAATGATGTTGGAACACATAATAAAGATTTTTCAAATAACGACTATCAAGTAAATCTTGACATTATGTCTGATAATATTGGAAGATTTCCAGTGTTAAAAGAAGCAGTATGTTACGATTCTTATTTTGAACTTCAAAAAATTGAAAGTTATCTAAGTAATTCAAAAAAAAAATGGGTAACAGATTTATGTGTGGATTTATATGGAACCAAGAAAAATTTTAATAATAATAAATATTGGTTAACAACAAAGTCTTTACCTTTTGGAGTTATCGAACAGTATGGACTCAATCTAAGGCCTCATGATGTTAATATATTGTTAGAGAATTCAGGGAGTGATATTTTCTTATACGATACTAGCATAGCTCGAAATGTATCGGTAAATAAGGAATTAAATACCTTGGTTAATTATGATTATAATATCACAATGAAAAAACTTATAATTTTATTAAAAATGAAACTGATAAGAAGAATCAAATCAGGTTTTAGTAATTTGTTAAAATTCAAGTAGGTTATTGCATAAGGATATAATGAGTTGCTTTGTCTCGAAATTAGTTTTAGATGTTTGAAATTTGGGTTGTTAGTTTAAATAATTGTATTGTAAGTGGACTATATATAAAATTATCTATGACTATTTTTTGAATACAATTCCTTTATAAATTATAGGTGTTATGTAATAATTCCTTTTTTATATTAAAAATTCAACTATAAAGATTAAATCTTAATAAAATAATATATGTTTTTTGATGTATTGAAATTTATGTTTAAAAATTTATTCTTAAATATAAAAAATGAAATAATTAATTATAAAGTAAAGAAAAAATACCCAACTTTAAAGTTGTCAGGAGATGTAAAAATTAGTAACTGTAAATTTGGGAATTATAATTTTCTATTAAATGCAATAGTGACAAATTCTAATTTTGGAGATTATTCTTATGTTGCAAAAAATAGTTATATTAATAATTGTGAAGTTGGAAAATTTTGTTGCATTGGCCCAAATGTTCAAATTGGATTAGGAGAGCACCCAGTAAAAGATTTTGTTTCAGTTCATCCTGTGTTTTATAGTGATACTTCCAGATTAGGATACTTGTTTAGTAAAGAATCTCATTTTCAAGAATATCATCACTCAGAAATAGGTAATGATGTCTGGATTGGAGCAAATGTTATTATCCGCGGTGGAGTTATAATTGGTGATGGTGCAATAGTTGCTTCTGGATCTGTAGTAACAAAGGATGTTGCAGCATTTTCTATAGTTGGTGGCGTGCCTGCAAAAGAAATAAAATCTAGATTTAATGAGAATGAGGTTATGTTTTTAAAAAAATATAAGTGGTGGGATAAAGATATTGATTTTTTAAAAAAAAATTATCTGCAGTTTCACGATATTAAAAAATTAATTAACGATGTTTATCATGTTTAAGTTTATTTCATCAATTAGATATAAATTTTATATTATGTATAATATATTATTTTGTAGATTTAATAAGAGAATAGAAACTACTGGTAAAGTTAGATTAGTCGGTCCAATATCAATACAAATAAAAAAAAATGGAAAGCTTTTTTTAGGAGATGATTTAAGGGTTGTTAGTGGGCTTATGTTGAATCCATTAGGTAGAAATATATCATCTTCTATAAGGGTTGATAAAGATGCCCAAATAACAATAGGAAATAATGTTGGTATGAGCAATGTGTCACTTTGGGCCAAGACAAATATTAGGATTGGCAATAATGTAAAAATAGGTGCAGATTGTTTATTATTTGATTCAGACATGCATTCCTTAGATTTTGTTAAAAGGAGAAAACCTTCAACAGATGCTATAAATGCAAAGTCGTCAGAAATAATTATAGAAGATGATGTTTTTATTGGCACCAGAAGTATTATTTCTAAAGGAGTTACTATTGGTAAACGTTCAATTGTAGCATCTGGCAGTGTACTCGTAAAATCGATACCTCAGGATGAAATTTGGGGAGGGAATCCTGCTAAATTTATAAAGAAAATCATAAATGATTAATAAGATATTATATGATTCCGCTATCTCTGGCCATCACTCAGAATATATTTCACATCTTGTTGACTATATAGTGGGTTTAAATTCTGAGGATATCTTTTATTTTATAGTTTCCGACCAGCTTAATATTGAGTTTCCAGAAATTATTGATAAAGCCAAAGGATGTGACGCAATTATTTGGGAGTTTATTCCAAAAGAAAAAGTAAATTATATTAATAAGTTGTCCTTCGTCAAAAGGTCTTTTTTTGAGTTGGCACTGGTAGAAGAATATGCAAGGAAACTTAATGTTAAAGATGTTTGGTTGTTATATTTTAATATTTTTCAATTTGCATTAATTTTTAAAAGACCATCTTTTACAATAAAAGGTATTTTGTTTTTACAGTTTTTAAGGATGGAAAGAACAACTTTTAAAGATAAAATAAAATATTATCGTAAATATTTAACAACTAAATATTACGGTTACAATCCAAAAATAGCAACTATTTTCATTTTAAATGATGAAAAGACGGTCAATTATTTGAATCTTGAATTTAAAAAGAGCATATTTAAAATGCTTCCAGATCCTATTCCCGTTTACAAAGAGGATGAAGGTTTTCAGATTTATAATTATTATAATATTCCTACAGATAAAAAAATATTATTACATCCGGGATCTATAGATCCTCGTAAAGGCACATATGAGATTATTGATTCAATTGATTTTTTGAAAGAAAAAGAAATAAAAGAATATGCAATATTGATAGTAGGTAAAGCTAAACCTAATATTGAAAATAGCATAAAATCAAAAGTAAGTGTTTTAAAAAACAAACATTTTACTATTGTTTTTGATAATACATTTGTTTCAAACGAAAGATTAAAATCACTTTTTTTACAATCATATGCAGTTTTAATGCCATATAAAAATGTTGAGGCTTCGAGTGGTATAATGGGGCATGCAGCTATTGTTAATAAATGTGTACTGGCGCCAGAATCAGGATTAATTGGAGAGATAATAAAAAAATATAAATTAGGTGTTCTAATAGAAAGGCCAACTCCATTATATATTGCAAAGGGAATTGAAGAAATAGGAGATTACACTAATGACGAGTTATTATCCTCAAAATTTATTTCTCAGCATACAGTTGAAGTTTTTTGTTCTTATTTATTGAATTAATTTTTTTAATGACAAAAATAGAATTTTTTAGATATTTAGGTATTTCGTTATCACTTATTGGAGTACCGTTAGGAATGTATTTTAATTATCTATTTCCTTTTATTAAGTGGTCTCCTATTTTTATGTTTTTATCGATAATTTTGATAGTGTCATATGAAAATTTATTTTTTGGGAAGTTACCATCATATAATAAATGGTTTACACTAGTGATTGCCTTCCAATTATTAATGCTGTTTTATGGATTGTTTTCGGATAGGTTTACTTCTCAACTTTTAAGCTTTCATGTTTATATTATTTCATTAACTTTTGCGTTAGCTAGTAATCAAAAAGACATTCCTTATGAAAAAATTATTTTATTTACTTTTTTTATTTCGGCTTTATGTACTTGTCTTGGGGCTTATTTTATCTGGAAAGGCCTTGTAACAGGACAAGATGCTTGGCAATTAAGACAGGACCAGGAAGACTATGCGCTTGAAGCCTTTACAATATCAAATGGAGCAATAGTTAATTTTTCGAGTGCTGTATGCTTACGTTTCAAAAATAGATTTCTTAAGATTTTATTATGGGTTGTCCTTGTATTAGATATATATGTTTTGTTTATGTCTACTAAAAGAACACCAGTATTAGTTGCGATACTTGTAGTAATTTTGTATTTATATAGAACTGGCTCTGTTAATAAATTTTTAGTTCTTAAATATTTTAAGATTCTGGTATTGATGTTCATTGTTTTTATTGTGGCATATATGAATGTTGAGGCTTTACAAACAACAATCGATAAATTTATATATGAATCCTATAGTGGTGTGCTTAACATATTGGGGAATACCGATATAAGTGATACTACAGGATCTGCAATTTCCAGATATAGAAGCAGGGAATGGACATATAATTATATTGAAAATAATTTCAGTTTTTTTAATTATATTTTTGGTGCTGGATATATGACCCGATGGATTGATAACCCTCTTTTGCAGTCTTATTTAGATATGGGTATTTTTGGTTTGTTTTTCTATATATTGTTAATATTTGTTTTTCCTATAAAAAGTTATCTTAAGGTAAATACGATAGTTGTACTTTTTGCAATTCTACTTTGTGTATACAACTTTATGTCATCTATTAGCTCTGGAAACCCGTACGCATATATAAAACACGTTCCTATAGTTTTTTTAGCTTTTGTACTGAATTTACAAAAAAAAACTACAAAAAAGAGTTTTTCAAAAAACTGAAATCAGAGAGTTAAAATTTTATTATAAGAACAATTAAAGATCAGAATTATAATGAATATAGTTCTTTGTTTTGAATTAAAACCATAAAATTTCAATGGATAAAACAATAATTGTTTATCATTATTTGGCATCTTACAGACAACCTGTCTTTACGAAACTTATGAAATCGAAGAAAATCGAATTTTCTTTGTATTCAGGAACGGTGAGTGAAATTGAAATAAAGAAAATTGACACCAGTTTTTCTTCAAAAAAAATAAACAATAACGGATTACGCTGGTTTTTTTTAAATAACACATGGTTTTTTAAAAAAAAACTGCTTTGGCAATCCGGATTAATTACTTTAATGCTTAAGAGCGATTATGATTCTGTCATTTTTTTAGGATCTCCATATCATATTTCTACATGGTTCGCTGCTATAGTGGCAAGATTAAGAAGAAAAAGAGTATATTATTGGATGCACGGAGTCTATAAGGATAGAATTACTTTTGTTGATTACTTTAAATTATTTGTCTTTTATAAAATAGCTAATGGTTTTTTTTTATACGGAAGAAGAGCTTACAATGTATTGAATCGGTATAAGGTTAAGCCTAAAGAGAATATTCATATAATCTATAATTCGTTGGATTATGAAAAGAGTCTTGAATTTAGAAAACTTATTACTAAAAAAGACATTTGTGATTACAGACTTAAATATTTTAACGATAAGGATACTCCAGTAATTGTTTTTATAGGAAGATTAAATTCTATTAAGCGCTTAGACATGATAATTGAAGCGCAGAGTTATCTTAAATTAAAACACAATAAAAACTTTTTTAATACTCTTATAATTGGCGATGGTGAAGAAAGACAAAGACTTGAAATGCTCGTTGATCATAATAATTTAAGAAAAAATGTCTCTTTTTTAGGAGCTATATATGACGAAAAAATTAATAGTGAAGCGTTGATGTACGCAGATCTTTGCGTTACTCCTGGAGAAATTGGCTTAACAGCTATTCATAGTTTAGCATATGGTACTCCTGTTATTTCTCATGACAATCTAAATTTACAAATGCCAGAAGTAGAATCTATTTGTAGAGGAGTAAATGGAGACTTATATAAGTATAATAATTTAGAAGATTTGGCAAGTGTGATTGAAAATTGGTTGTTAATAAAACCTATTAAAGACCAATCATTAGTCTCTAATTGTTATAAGGTAATTGATGATTATTATAACCCAGATTACCAGTTGAAAATTTTTGAATCAGTGTTGTGTAATGCTAAAAATATATAAATGAATATTATTTTTAAATTAAAACAAAGTAATGAATTAGCCCTAATATATAGGTTTTTTAAAAGGCTCTTTATTAGATATGTATATGGTTTAAAAAAAGTACATAAAACATTTAATATTGGTGGGAAATGTAAAATAAGTAAAGATTTTGAGGCGGGAGAATATTCTTATGTCGGAAATAATTGTTTGATTTATCCTGGAGTTTCAATAGGGAGATATACTATGTTGGCGCAAAATGTACAAATAATAGGAGCTGATCATAATTATAATATACCAGGTGTACCATCAACTTTTTCGGGGAGACCAAATTTAAAAAAAACTATAATTGGTAGGGATGTTTGGGTTGGTGCAAATAGTATTATTATGGCAGGAATAAAAATTGGAGATGGAAGTATTATTGCTGCGGGTTCTATTGTTACAAAAAATGTAGATTCATTTATTATAGTTGGAGGAGTTCCTGCTAATTTTATGAGAAAGCGTTTTGAATCTATTAACGATGAGTTTTTGCATTTAAAGATGTTAAACGGTAAGGTTTTAAAAAATGTACGTAACAAACCAATAACAAGTAATTGATTCTTTATGTTTCAATTAATTGTTGTAATCAATGAGTATAATTTATGAAATATCAAATTCCAAAATATATTGACACAATACCTAAATCTGATAAGGCTTATAGATTACTTTGGCGTATTACTTCCTTATTTTTATTTAAACCTTTTTCTCTGCCTTTTTTTAATGGCTGGAGGGTCTTTTTATTAAAAGTGTTCGGAGCAAAAATTGGAAAATATTGTAACATATATGCATCTGCTTATATTCCATCCCCAAGGAATTTAGTTATGGGAATACATTCTACATTAGGTCCGCAAGTACAATTACATTTGGGAAAAACTCGTATAGGGAATAAAGTAACAGTTTCACAAAGGGCATATTTATGTAGTGCAACACACGAAACAACTTCATTAAATGTTCCTTTTGTGGCAGGAGAGATTATTTTAGAAGATTTTGTATGGATTGCTGCAGAAGCATTTGTAATGACTAACACGGTAATTTGCGAAGGAGCCATCGTTGGCGCAAGAGCGGTTGTTGTAAAAAATGTCGAGCCTTGGACAATTGTTGCAGGAAACCCCGCTAAATCTATTAAAAACAGGATATTGACTAGTTAAATTATTTCTTTTAAATTATCTATATATTGCATAATTATGATTTCAATTCTAATACTCACTAAAAATGAAGAACAAGATTTACCAGATTGCCTAGCATCAATAGCTTGGAGTGATGATATACATGTTTTCGATTCTTTTAGTGATGACCAAACGGTTGTAATAGCTAAAAGTGTAGGTGCTACAGTTACACAGCGTGTTTTTGATAATTGGTCAGCACATCAAAATTGGGGTTTGGCTAATATAAAATTTAAATACCCTTGGGTACTTTATATTGATGCAGATGAAAGGGTTTCAGAATCTTTATTGAATGCAATAAAAGCACTCAAGCCAGGTGTTGACTCTGAATTTGTTGCCTATGAACTTAGGAGAAGAGATTTTGCATGGAATGGAAAATGGCTAAAACATGCCCAAATGTCTCCTTTTTATTTACGGCTTTTTCGCCCGGATAAAATGAGATATGAACGATTAGTAAATCCGGTTTCGATTCCTGATGGCCCAATTAATAAAATTGAAGGGTTTTTAGATCATTACCCTTTCAGTAAGGGATTTAAATTTTGGATACAGCGTCATTTAAGTTATGCCGATATGGAAGCTTTAACAAGAGTAAAAGATTTGGATAGCGGTGTCACTTTTTCTTTTAGAAAAGCACTGTTTAGTAAAGATTTTACAGAAAAAAGATTCCATCAAAAAGGATTGTTTTACAAATTACCGGGACGTCCTTTAATAAAATGGTTATATATGGTAATAGTAAGAAGGGCATTTTTAGATGGAAGTGCAGGCTTGACTTATGCTACTTTACAATCGATTTACGAGTATTTTATTGTTTTGAAAAGCAAAGAATTACTGAGTCAAAAAAATAAAATAAAATAATTTTCTTAGCAAATCATAATTTATGAAAGTTTCCGTTATTACTGTTTGTTACAATCGAAAAGACACTATTGAGCAATCAATAAATAGTGTTTTAGATCAGGATTATCCGGATATAGAATATATAGTTATTGATGGCAATTCATCTGATGGGACTAAGGATATCATTAAATCGTATGCTGATAAAATTGCCAACTACATTTCAGAACCCGATAAAGGCATGTACGATGCTATCAACAAAGGATTAAGCCGGGCAACAGGAGATATAGTGGGTTTAATGCATTCTGATGATGTGTTTTATGACACAAAAGTAGTTTCTAAAATAGTGGAGGCTTTTCACAAAAATCCTGATGCAGATGCTATTTATGGAGATGGTCTTTATGTGACCAATGATGCAGAACAAAAAATAGTGCGTAACAGAATTGGTGGCGAATATGGTTTAAAAAGAATAAAAGCAGGCTGGCTGCCTTTGCATCCTACAGTTTACATTAAAAAATCAATAATAGAAAAATATGGAAACTATAATTTAGATTTTAAAATTGCTTCAGATACGGAATTTCTACTAAGATATTTATACAAATACAAAATAAATATAGCCTATCTCAATACGTATATCGTAAAAATGAGAATGGGAGGTTTGAGTACCAATTATAAAAGGGCTTTTGAAGTTTTGCTTGAGGATTATAACATCTATAAGTTTCATCAATTATCAGGAGCAAAAGTAGTATTTCAAAAAAAAATACTGGCTCTGCTGCAATATATAAACAAATAAATAAAACGAATGGTAGACAATAAAAAAACTTTTTTAATTTTATGAAGATTTTAGATGCCTTATCACGTCATCGTTTTTCCCGTTACTTTAAACTTTTGTTTGTGGTATGGGATGTAACACTTTTAAATTTTTCTATAGTTTTATCAGCCTGGCTACGATTTGGCAATTTAGATAAACTATTTCTAAAAGAAGTACAGACGGTTTCTTTTTTATCCAATTTAATTTGGATTGTACTGCTGCTTCGTAACGATTCCTATCGCATAGTACGAGTTGAGCCTTTGGAATCTATTTTAAAACGTACCACTAAAAAATTTATTTTTCATATTGCGATAATTGCTTTTTTTGTACTTTTTTTAAAATATTCGCAAATATCGAGACTACGTTTGCTTTATTTTTATGCCTGTTTTTTTAGCTTGTTAATGCTTTCGCGGTTTTTATCCATGGAACTTTTAAAATACATTAGGGCAAAAGGATATAATTTTAAAAATGTGATTATAGTGGGGGCTAACGATGCAGGAGAAAGAATTCGTAAGACATTGTCAAAAGATTTAACCTATGGCTATCGTTTTTTGGGTTTTTTTGATGAAAAAGTGGATCCTTTTGCCTTTATTTCATCGCCGGTACTGGGTGGGTTTGAGGATGTAGAAAAGTATGTCATTACTCATGCAGTAGATGAAATGTATGTGGCATTGCATATTGATAATGTGGATGTAATCAGTAAATTGATAAAAATTTGCGAACACCACATGGTGCGTATTAAGTTTATTCCCGATTTTCAGTTATATACAAAGTCAAGCAAGGTCGAAATTTCATTTTATGAAAATACACCCGTATTAATGTTTCGAACAGAACCATTAGAATACACAGTGAATAGATTATCAAAAAAAGCATTTGATATTTTATTCTCTCTTGGTGTGATGTTATTAATTTTTCCATGGTTGTTTCCCATAATAATGATTTTAATTAAAATAGAATCTCAGGGTCCTGTTTTTTTTAAGCAGGAGCGTTCAGGACGTGATAACGAGTCATTTTTTTGTTGGAAATTCAGGAGCATGCGGGTGAACAAACAAGCTGACAAAGTACAGGCCGGCAAAGGGGATCAGCGCATTACGAAGTTTGGAGCCTTTATGCGTAAAACGAGTATAGACGAATTACCCCAGTTTATTAATGTTTTTTTAGGGGATATGTCAGTAGTGGGACCAAGACCGCACATGGTCAATCATACGAAACAATATACGGATTTGATTAGCAATTATCTGGTACGACAATATACCAAACCTGGCATTACAGGCTGGGCTCAGGTTAATGGATATCGTGGCGAAACGAGAGAGTTAATCGATATGCAGAACAGGGTAGAGTATGATATTTGGTATATTGAAAATTGGAGTATTTTATTAGATATAAAAATAATTATAAAAACGGTTCTCAATATATTTAAGGGAGAAGAAAATGCTTATTAATTTATTTTTAGTTTGTAATTTTATTTTAAAAGTAGTAATTTAACCTTACAAATAACTAAAATTAGTTTAGTTGTGTAATCTGAATTAATTAATTGGATAAAATATTAAAGCTATTGCTTTATATTTGCGACATAAATCAACAATTCTAATGAATTTCAACCCTTACAGTTTTTTAAATAAAAGCATACTTTTTATAGTTTTAGGTTTATTTTTTTCCTGTGCCTCTAAAAAAGATATTGTCTACTATCAGAATATTGATGCAATTAATACCTCACAAAATATAGCTTCCTATGAAGTGAAAATTCAGCCGGATGATTTATTAATGATTATAGTCTCTGCGGAAGATCCTGAAATTGCAATTCCTTTTAATTTGAGTACTATTTCAACTCAAAATTCATCAAATTTGCAATTGGCCACAGGCCAACAGACTATTCAGTCTTATTTAGTGGATAGAAGTGGAAATATTGAATTTCCAGTATTAGGAAAACTCCAGGTTGGTGGCTTAAGCAGAACAGAAGTACTCCAGTTATTGAAAGATAAAGTTGGAGTTTATATTAAAAACCCAATAATAAACCTCCGAATTACGAATTTTAAGATTTCGCTACAAGGTGAGGTAAATGTTCCTGGAACCTATTCTGTAGCTTCAGAAAGGGTAACGTTAATCGAAGCTTTAAGTATGGCTAAGGATTTAACGATTTACGGTAAAAGACACAATATTTTGATTATAAGGGAGATGAATGGTGTTAAATCATACAATAGAGTAGATATAACAAAGGCAGATTTTATAAACTCCCCGTTTTATTACCTGGCACAAAATGATGTGGTATATGTACAGCCTAATAATGTAAAAGTAAATGCATCGGCAGTGGGACCTAATACGTCTGTTATTATTTCCGCTGTTTCTCTTTTGATAACAATTTCAGTCTTACTTTTTAAATAAAACTTATAAACTATACACAAAAAAATGCAGGATTTTTATAATGAGGTAGTAGAAGATGAGATAAAAGAATTGAATCTTCGGGAGCAGCTGGATAAATATATAATTCACTGGAAATGGTTTACATTAAGTGTTGTGCTTTGTTTGGTATTAGCTTTTTTGTATTTACGATACACGACACCAAGTTATGAAGCGAGTACTTCAATTTTGGTAAAAGATGAAAAAAAAGGAGGGATGCTGTCAGAATTATCCGCCTTTTCTGACTTAGGAATAGGTGGGGGCTCTGTAAATAATGTGGATAATGAGATCGAAATTTTAAAATCAAGAACCTTAATAGAGTCTACGGTAAAACAACTCAATTTGAATGTCAATCTGATAGTTGAAGGAAATGTAGTAGATCGGGATATTTATGAAGGATCTCCTGTGAATGTTTATTTTTTAAATAAATCGGAGTTATTTGATGAGGCTGATGTAACTTTAAGGTTAGATTTAGTAGCGAATGATAATTTCTCTTTAACTAGTGAAATAATTGATGAAGGTGCTGTTGAAAATGTCATTTTATCTGCTAAAAAGCAATTCAAGTTTGGCGAAAAAATACCAACAAGTCTAGGGATGCTAATTATAGGAAAGACAGCGTTTTACAAAAAAAATAACTTTGGGAAAGACAAACCAATTAGGATTATAATCAAACCTCTGGAGTATGTAACGGCTAATTTTAGAAACAGGTTAAAAGTAGAGCCTATAAGTAAAACCAGTAGTGTCGTTAATGTATCTATAATAGATCCTGTTCAAAAAAAGGCCGAAGATTTTCTGGATAAGATGATTCAAATTTACAATCAAGATGCGGCTGAGGATAAAAATTTTATTTCTGAAAATACGTCTAAATTTATTGCTGAACGTCTGGCATTAATTACTCAGGAATTAGACGGCGTAGAGCAGGACGTGGAAAGTTTTAAAAAATCAAATCAGTTAACAGATATTGAATCAGAAGCTAGGCTTTTTATTGAAGGATCAAACGAATATGATAAAAAAGGGGTTGAAACCGAAATTCAATTAAATGTAGTCTCGTCTTTGCTGGATTTTATTAAAAAAAGTACCAATGCCGATTTATTGCCAACCAACATTATAGCTGATGCAGGAGATGCAGGAGGCTTGATTACTACTTATAATCAGTTGGTTCTGGACCGCAACCGGATTTTAAAATCGGCTACTACGGAGAATCCTTCGGTAATAAAATTAGACCAGCAAATCTCCTCTTTAAAGGCAAATGTAGCCGCAAGTCTAAAAAGAATGCAGTCGACTTTACAAATTCAAAACCGTGATCTAAAAAGTCAGGAAAATATGCTGAATAGCAAAATTGGTAAAATTCCGGTGCAGGAACGCCAGTTTAGGGTAATTGCCAGACAGCAAAAAGTAAAAGAAGAACTATATTTGTATCTATTGCAAAAGCGGGAAGAAACCGCTATTTCATTGGCAGCGACTGAACCCAATGCAAGGGTTATAGATGCGGCAAAAGCAAATAAAAATCCGGTCAGCCCAAAGAAAAAAATGATTTATCTTGCCGGATTGTTGTTGGGGCTTTTAATTCCCTTTGGAATTATTTACGGACATGATGTATTGGATACCAAAATCAAAAGCAGACTGGATCTGGAAGGTAAAACCCAAATCCCTTTTATTGGAGATATTCCAACATCTGAAAATGCTAACGAATTAATTAAAACAGACAGTAGGACAAGTTCTGCCGAAGCGATACGGATTGTCAGGACGAATCTGGAATTTATGCTGACAAGTGTTCCGGACGGAAGGGCTAAAACTATTTTTGTGACCTCTACTTTTCCTGCTGAAGGAAAAACATTGGTATCTGTAAATTTGGCGGCTACATTCGCATTGTCCGGGAGAAAAGTTTTATTAATAGGAATGGATATTAGAAATCCAAAATTTTTGGATTATTTTGCGATGCCAAATGTTGGATTAACTAATTATCTGTCATCAAATGATACTGATATAAACCAATACATTATTAAGCATAAAGATTATGAAAATTTCTACATTTTGCCTTCAGGCATAATTCCGCCAAATCCTGCTGAATTGTTGATGAGTAAAAAGGTAGATACACTTTTTGAAACATTAAAAAAGGAATATGACTATATTATTGTGGATACTGCTCCAGTAAGTTTGGTTGCAGATACAGTATTGATAGCTAAAAATGCGGATACCTTTGTGTACGTAATGCGTGCGAATGTTTTAGAAAAGCGTATGCTGGCTATTGCGAATACTTTTTACAGGGAGAAGAAATTACCAAATATGTGTTTGGTACTTAATGATACAGATTCGACTAAAGGATATGGTTATGGATATGGTTATGGAGTTAAAGTAGAGAAAAAATCCTGGTTTAATAAATTCAAAAAAAACTAAGTTAAATAAATCAATTTTTTATAAAAACAAAAGGTCCAACATTAATTTGGACCTTTTTTTATGAGATTATATTTCGAGAATTAAGTACTAGAATTTAAAAAACTGATTGTTAGTTATTATTTTTTTTAGCGCATCAGTTGTAGTTACTTTTATTCTTTTTTCAAATGCTGAGATGTGGTTATCATGATGTACATCGGTACCCACAAAATCATACATTCCTTTTTTTAGAAGCTCTTCGGCAATTTTAGTGATTTCTTCACCATAATAACCTACAACTGCCAATAAATTTAACTGAAACAGGCATCCTGCTTTTTTTAATCTTTCATATTCAGTGAAATTTTTGTGATAAAACAAATATCTTTCCGGATGCGCTAAAACCGGAATGTATCCGGCAACCTGCAGATCAAATAAAATTTTATGTAATTGTATAGGAGCATTTATATATGACATTTCGACTAATACATAATTGTCTTTTAAGGTAAGAAGTTTTTCAGTTTTAAAGTGTTTTTCAAACCAATCGTCCATAAAGTATTCTGCAGCGGCCTGAAAAGGTTTTTGAATGTTGTTTTCAGATAATAATATAGTGGTTTCAGAATGTTTGTCCAGAATTGCCTGAGGCGAATTATTCCAAATATAATGACTAATATGTGGGGTGGTTATAAATTGTGAAACACCTATTTTTTCAAATGATTTTATTAGTCTTTCAGTATCTGATATGGTTTTTGCGCCATCGTCAATTCCGGGTAGTAGATGAGAATGAATATCGATATAATCGCCGGATAAAAGATCTTTTAAGTAAGGCTTTTGTTTTAAGAATGATAACATAACGACAAAAATAAAGAAATTGACAGAAATATTGCTGGCAATGCTTCAAAAAGATTTAAAATATTTTTGTTTGAATAATACATTTTTGATTTTAGGTTTGTATTTTTTTAATTAACTAGTAGTTAAGGTGTTATTGTCTATAAAGCTTTAAATTTGTAAGAAGATATACTACAAACCCATGAAATTACTTTATGAATTTTCTAAAATTTGGATTTTTTTCTTTTTAATGCCTTTTTGTTATGCTCAGAATGAGAATTTTCAGGTAGAAAAAGAGGATATTTTAGATGTAATTTATAAAATCTATCATAAAAAAGATACACTAAAAACAGGCGGAGATAAAAAAATTGCATTTTCCTTATTGCCTGCGCCGGCGAATGTAAATTCTAATTCAGGATTAGTGATTTCATTTTTAACTACCTTTTATTTAGGCGGGTCTGAAACCACAAAAATGTCTCAGGTTTCCTTTGCTCCTTATTTTAGTTTTACCAATCAGTATGTATTTCCTGTTCTGTCCTATATTTATACTAAAGATAACGAATGGAACTTTATTGGAGATTATCGATTTTTAATTTATCCACAGCCCACGTATGGATTGGGAAATCATTCAACTGATGAAGAAATGTCAATATTGAATTACCAGCAATGGCGTTTTTATCAGTTTGTTACCAGAAAAATAAAAGGTAACCTTCAAATAGGATTAGGTTTTTTATTCGATAATTATCAAAATATAAGGGAAGAGTCATCTAGTGTTACTGAAACTGATTATTCAAAATATATGAACGGTGATTTTACTGATGCCAGTTCCTTTGGAATTGCAGTTCAGGCTTTATTTGATTCCAGAAAAAGCAATATAAATCCTGAGGAGGGACTGTATGTTGAAACAGATTTTAGATTCAATACGAGCGGAGTAGAAAATAAGAAATGGAAATCTATTTACTTTGATGCGAGAAAATATCATTCATTTAGCAAAACCAGACATAAGGTTTTTGCATACAGGGCTTTTTACTGGTCAGCCTTTGATGGTAAGCCTCATTATTTGGATTTACCAAGTATTGGATGGGATCGTGATGGGAGAACCGGGAGAGGTTTTACACGAAATAGATTTAGAAGTAATGCTCTCATGTATTTTGAAACAGAATATAGAACCGATATTTCTAAGAATGGTTTTTTTGGTGCTGTTTTTTTTACCAATATTTTGTCTGTTTCTAAATTAGATACCTATCAGTTTAACAAATGGCATCCGGCAGTAGGAACTGGTATACGCATTAAATGGAATAAAAAAAACGACAGTAATTTGGCATTGGATTTTGGTGTCAGTAAAAACGATTGGTCATTACGTTTAGGTTTGATCGAAAATTTTTAACTTCCCCAAAAATATTTCAACTTAATAGTCATGCATTTATCGGTTATTATTCTTAATTATAATGTACGTTACTTTTTGGAACAGTGTGTGTTAAGTGTTCAGGAAGCACTTGCTGCAATTGATGGAGAAGTTATTGTAGTTGATAATAATTCGGATGATGATAGTTGTCAGATGATGAAAAACAGATTTCCGGAGGTTAAGCTGATTCAAAATAAAGAAAACTCAGGGTTTCCTAAGGGAAATAATTTAGGAGTAGAGCAAGCTAAAGGAAAGTATATCTGCATTCTTAATCCGGATACAGTGGTTTCAGAAGATACATTTTCTAAAATTTTGGCTTTCGCCGAAAAACAAGACAATCTTGGAATTATAGGCTGTAAACTTATTGACGGGACAGGTAATTTTTTGCCGGAAAGCAAACGCGGTATTCCTACGCCATGGGTAGCTTTTACCAAAATTTTTGGATTGTATAAAGTTTTCCCAAACCAAAGACTTTTCAATCAGTATTATGCACAGCATCTAAAAGAAAACCAAACAGGAAAAGTTGATATTCTGGTAGGTGCTTTTATGGTAATGAAACGTGATTTGTATTTAGAAATAGGTGGTTTTGATGAAGATTGTTTTATGTATGCTGATGATATTGATTTATCGTATTCTGTTTTGCAGAAACAAAAGAACAACTATTATTTTCATGAAACTTCAGTCATACATTACAAAGGCGAAAGTACAGTTAAGGATGGGAGATATATGAAAAGATTTCAGGAAGCAATGGAATTTTTTTATGAAAAGCATTTTAGGAAATCATTGTTTTTTTTGGTTGTTATCAAAATCGGGATTCTCTTTTTTTCGGTTGTAAAAATGTTACAGGGGAAACCCAAAGCAAATCCATTACCTGAAAGCTATATTTTCTTTTCTTCAAATGAAATTTTGTGTGAACAATTGTGTTCCGTTTTAAAAAATAAAGTTGCTTTTTTAGATTTAAAAAAAGAAAAAATGGTAAATTCGTGCCTCGTTTCAAAGAATAAAAGAGTTGAGGTTATTTTGGATAATCAATATATTTCTTTTAAAAAATGTATCGAAATCTTAGAAACTTTAAAGCATAAGCGTGTTACTTTTAAAATTTTACCAAAAAGTACCCATTTTATTATTGGAAGTGATTCTAAAAATGAACGTGGTAAAATGGTAAAAATTAAGTAAAAATTATATTTTATGTAATTTATTTATAAAATATTCAGTAATTTCGCAATCTGAAAATCAAAATCACCTTTTAGGTTAATAATATGGCAAGATTTGAATTGAGACTTCCAAAAATGGGAGAAAGTGTAGCTGAAGCAACCATTACAAACTGGTTGAAAGAAGTGGGAGACAAAATTGAAGCTGACGAAGCAGTACTTGAAATTGCAACTGATAAAGTTGATAGTGAAGTGCCAAGTGAAGTGTCAGGAGTTTTGGTTCAACAATTATTTAGCAAAGATGATCTGGTTCAGGTTGGACAAGTTATAGCGATTATTGAAACAGAAGGAGCTGATGTGTCAGAGGTTAAATCTCCTGAAGAAATTGCAGCCCCTGCAGAGGTGGCTGAAATTGAAAAAACAATAGAAGCAGCAAAAGAAACCGTTACAGCTCCGCAGGATTTCTCTAATTCGGATAAATTCTTTTCTCCCCTAGTGAAAAACATAGCTAAAGAAGAAGGGATTTCTCTTACTGAATTAGAAAGTATTGCAGGTTCGGGAAAAGAGGGACGTGTTACAAAAGAAGACATCTTAACATATGTTGATAATCGCCAATCAGGTGCTGATGAAGTTTCACAAGCAGTTGTTCAAACACCAAAGGGGTCAGAACAGGTAGCCGAGGTTCAAAAAAGCCAGCAAGCAGTTCCTGTTTCTGTAAACGGAGAAAATGAAATCGTTGAAATGGACAGAATGCGCAAGCTGATCTCAGGGTATATGGTAGCTTCGCTTCAAACTTCTGCACACGTTCAGTCGTTTATCGAGGTTGATGTAACAAATATTGTAAAATGGAGAGACAAGATTAAAACAGCTTTCGAAAAAAGAGAAGGTGAAAAACTTACCTATACTCCAATTTTTATGGAAGCCGTTGCAAAAGCAATAAAAGATTTTCCAGGAATCAATATTTCTGTTGAAGGCGACTATATCATTAAAAAGAAAAATATAAATTTAGGAATGGCTGCTGCTCTGCCAAATGGAAACTTAATTGTTCCTGTTATTAAAAATGCAGATCAGTTAAACCTTGTTGGGATGGCAAAAGCGGTAAATGATTTGGCAAATCGCGCCAAAACCGGAAAACTGAAACCAGATGATACTCAGGGAGGAACGTACACTGTCACGAATGTTGGTACTTTTGGAAGTGTTTTTGGGACACCAATTATCAATCAGCCACAAGTTGGAATACTGGCCTTAGGAGCAATTCGTAAAGTACCAGCAGTTATTGAAACACCGGAAGGTGATTTTATCGGAATTCGTCAGAAGATGTTTTTATCGCATTCATATGACCACAGAGTGGTGGATGGTGCTTTAGGAGGAAGCTTTGTGAAGCGTGTAGCAGAGTATTTAGAGGCTTTTGATGTAGATAGGGATTTCTAAATAAAGGCATTAGCAATATTAGATCCGACAGAATTTTAAATTTTGTCGGATTTTCGTTTTTTATCCGTTATAACTTGTTAAAAAGTAATTTTAACAATTGTTTACCCTAAATAAATTTGTGATAAGTCGTCTTTAAAAATTACATTTGTAAAATTCAAAAACAAAAAAATGGAACTCAAACTCAGCAGACCAATCTGCTTTTTCGATTTAGAAACCACAGGAATTGATATCGGAAAAGACAGAATCGTAGAAATTTCAATATTTAAAGTTTTTCCAAACGGAAATAAAGAAAGTAAAACCTGGTTAGTGAATCCAACAATCCCAATTCCACCAGAGACAACCGAGGTGCATGGAATTACAGATGAAAAAGTAGCAAATGAGCCAACATTTAATGAGTTGGCACCACAGGTGTATAATATGATTAAAGATAGTGATTTGGGAGGTTTTAACTCAGATCGTTTTGATATACCGTTATTGGCAGAAGAATTGCTTCGCGCGGGTGTTGATTTTGACATGAAAAACAAGGTTTCTGTTGATGTTCAGACTATTTTTCATAAAATGGAAGAGCGTACTTTAAGTGCTGCTTTGAAATTTTATTGTGGTAAAAGTCTTGAAAATGCACATTCTGCAGAAGCTGATACAATGGCAACTTATGAGATTTTAAAAGCACAATTAGATCGTTATCCGGAATTAGAAAATGATATGAAAGTGTTGTCAGAGTTTACAACTCGTAAAAAAATTGCTGATTTTGCAGGAATGATTGCTTTTGATAAAGATAACGAAGAAATTTTTGCCTTCGGAAAACACAAAGGTGCTAAAGTAGATAAAATCCTGGAAACAGAACCCGGTTATTTCAGCTGGATCCAGAATGCCGATTTTCCTTTGTATACCAAAAAAGTCCTGACCGGTATTAAATTAAGAAAACTAAATACGAAATAAGCTGATCGTTGTTTATTGATGTTTTTATTAGCAGCCAACAACTCATAACCAACAACCAAAAGAATGAAAATAATCTGTATCGGTAGAAATTACACCAATCATATTGAGGAACTAAAAAATGAAAGACCAACGGAGCCTGTTATTTTTATGAAGCCGGATTCGGCGGTTTTATTAAAACAGCATCCATTTGTAATTCCTGAATTTTCAGAAGATATTCATCATGAAATTGAGATTATTGTAAAAATTAACAAGGTAGGGAAGTACATTGAACCAAAATTCGCACACAAATATTATGACGAAATAAGCGTAGGTATTGATTTTACAGCTAGGGATTTACAGACAAAACTAAAGGAAAAAGGATTGCCGTGGGAAAAAGCAAAAGCATTTGACGGATCAGCAGTTATTGGGGATTTTTTGCCAAAGACACTTTTTAGTTCCGTTGAAAATATTACTTTTGAGCTGACAAATAATGCTAAAACAGTTCAAAAAGGCAATACAAGTCTCATGTTGTGGAAAATAGACGAGCTCATTTCGTATGTATCACAGTATTTTACATTAAAAATAGGAGATATTATTTTTACCGGAACACCGGCAGGAGTTGCGGCAGTTAAGCCAAATGATGTTTTAGAAGGCTTTTTGGAAAGTAAAAAATTATTCAGAATACAAGTAAAATAATGGCATTAAAATACAATTTATCAAAAGTATACGCACTTTCAGACAATGATTCGGAGTTTGTAAATGAAATTCTAAGGCTGTTTGTTACTGAAGTACCGGAGGATTTACAGCAAATAAAAGAAGGTATTAAGAAAAAAGACCACAAACACGCCTATTCTTATGCACATAAAATAAAGCCTACTCTTGATTTAATGGGGTTAAATGTTGCCTTTGAAGAGATTTTACAAGTAGAAGCCTGGACAAAGGCAGAAGGAAAAAAGAAAGATATCATCGAAACTTTTAAAAGTATCAAAAAGCAGGTAAATGATGCTGTTAAAGAAATAAAAAAAGACTTTGATCTTAATTAAGGCGTGACCCAATTTTTGCCCTTTTTTAAATTTGGTCAAAAACAGGGTCGGGTCATCCACTATATCTTTTGTTCCGGAAAATTTTCGGTTAATTATATGTTTTTCCTGTCACAAAAGGATGCCGTTTCTACCCCTCACGCTAATCGCTGCGACAAAAAACTACTTTCTAAATAAAAAACTTACTGTTTGTAAGTGAAATATTCTACTAGCATGAAAGCAACCATAATAACAATTGGAGATGAAATTTTAATTGGTCAGATTGTAGATACAAATTCAGGATTCATTGCAAAATCACTTGATAGAATAGGAGTCGAAGTTACCGAGATGATTTCTATAAGCGATGATAAAAAGCATATTTTAGAGACTTTTGCAAAGTTGCAGAATAAGGTTGATGTAGTAATTGTTACCGGAGGTTTAGGTCCGACAAAAGATGATGTTACTAAGAAAACTTTTTGCGAATATTTTGATGATGAACTTGTAGTTAATCCTGAAGTATTGGCACATGTAACGCAGTTGATAGAAGGTTATTTTAAACGGCCAATCACTCAAATGAACAAAGATCAGGCTCTTGTTCCGTCAACTTGTATAATTCTGCATAATCAGGTTGGTACAGCACCGGGAATGTGGATGAAGAAAGAAAATACTGTGTTTATTTCACTTCCGGGAGTTCCTTATGAAATGAAATATTTAGTGGAAGAAGAGATAATTCCTAAAATAATGCGCGAATACAAGCGTCCCTATATTATTCATAAAACTATCTTAACGTACGGTCAGGGCGAGAGTCTAGTGGCAGAACGTATCGAAAATTGGGAAAATAACTTACCTGATTTTATTAAATTAGCGTATTTGCCAAATCCCGGCAGAGTACGTTTGCGATTAACAGCCAGAGGAACTGATAAAGAGATGCTTGAATCAGCAATCGGGGAAAACGTAAAATCGTTAGATGCTATTATTCATGATATTATTGTTGGCTTTGATGATGATGAAACGATCGAAGTAGCTGTTGGGAAAATACTGGCAAAACAAAATAAAACCATTTCTACTGCGGAAAGTTTTACAGGAGGGAAAATAGCTTCTCTTTTATCAGCTGTGCCAGGAGCATCTCATTATTTTAAAGGCAGTGTAGTTTCGTATGCAACAGATGTGAAAGTGAATGTTCTTGGTGTCTCACAAGATTTAGTAGACGAATATTCGGTAGTTAGTGCACAGCTAGCAAAGGCTATGGCTTTGAATGTGAAACAGCTACTAAAAACAGACTATGCAATTGCTACAACCGGTAATGCCGGACCAACAAAAGGAGATTCAGATGCTGAAATTGGCACTGTTTTTATCGCTTTGGCGACTCCCACTGAAGTTGTTGTGGAGGAATTTAACTTTGGTCAACCACGTGAAAAAGTGGTAGATAGAGCTGTGATTAAGAGTTTGGAAATAGTGCAGAAAGAAATTTTAAAAAATGTGCATTAATTTTTTGCTACAATGGTTTATTTTTCTTTTCTTTGCACCCTGATTTTGAATAACGATAAAAGATAAGTATAATGTCAAGAGTTTGTGACCTTACAGGTAAAAGAGCGATGGTAGGAAATAACGTTTCTCACGCTATGAACAAAACTAAGAGAAAATTTTCTGTAAACTTAGTTAAAAAGCGTTTTTATCTTCCAGAAGAAGATAGATGGATTACTCTTAGAGTAGCAGCATCTACGATAAAAACAATTAATAAAAATGGAATTTCTGCAGTTTTGAAAAAAGCGCAGTCAGAAGGATTTATCAAATAATCTTTTCCTAAATAAATATATAGCAAGATGGCAAAGAAAGGTAATAGAATCCAGGTAATTTTAGAATGTACTGAGCACAAGACTACTGGTGTTGCAGGGACTTCAAGATACATCACAACAAAGAACAAAAAAAACACTCCTGACAGATTAGAGATTAAAAAATTTAATCCAATCTTGAAAAGAGTAACTGTTCACAAAGAAATTAAGTAATAATTAGAGGTTTGATAAAATCTCAGATGGTAACATTTGAAATTTTATTAATTTCAATAACATTTGAATCATGGCAAAGAAAACCGTAGCATCGTTACAAACAGCTTCTAAGAGATTATCAAAAGCCATCAAAATGGTAAAATCTCCAAAAACTGGTGCATATACATTCGTAGAATCTATTATGGCTCCTGAAGAAGTTGATACTTTCTTGAAAAAGAAATAGTAACAATCACAGCATATAGAAAAGCTACTTTCATCTCGAAAGTAGCTTTTTTATTTTTATATTTGTTTAAAATTTGAAGGAGCATAACAATTAGCTTTTTTTAATTAGGGTTTCCTGCTTTCCGCCAATCTTTTATTCTGAACTCCAGAATAAAAGGATTTTCGTTATAATCGGGGCTAATTAAAAGCAATTTTACTTTCTTTAAAGATCAGGATTTCAGACTGTTTAATAATCTGGAGATCTACAAATCTAATAACCTACAAAAAATGAGTTTTTTTAAAAAATTATTCTCTACAGATAAAAAAGAGACGTTAGATAAAAGTCTTGAAAAATCTAAAACTACTTTTTTCTCAAAGTTAAGCAAAGCTGTTGCAGGAAAATCTAAAGTCGACGATGATGTTTTGGACAATCTTGAAGAAATTCTGGTTGCATCAGATGTTGGAGTAAATACTACCCTGAAAATCATTACCCGAATTGAAAAGCGTGTTGCTGAAGATAAATATTTAGGAACTGACGAGTTAAATCAGATCCTTCGTGATGAAATAGGTGCTTTATTGTCTGAAACTAATACTGGTGAGGCAACAGAATTCGAAATTCCGAAGGATAAAAAACCATATGTTCTAATGGTTGTTGGTGTTAATGGGGTAGGTAAAACAACTACTATTGGTAAATTGGCTTATCAGTTTAAAAAAGCAGGTTACAAAGTGGTTTTAGGAGCAGCCGATACTTTTCGAGCCGCAGCAATCGACCAATTACAGGTTTGGGCTGATCGTGTTGATGTTCCAATCGTTAGACAAAATATGGGTAGCGATCCGGCTTCTGTTGCTTTTGATACGTTGCAATCAGCTGTTGCTCAAAATGCTGATGTTGTTATTATTGATACTGCAGGACGTCTTCATAATAAAATTAATTTAATGAACGAGTTGACCAAAGTAAAACGCGTGATGCAAAAAGTAGTTACAGATGCCCCTCACGATGTTCTTTTGGTTTTGGATGGTTCTACAGGTCAGAATGCTTTTGAACAGGCTAAGCAATTTACAGCGGCAACCGAAGTAACTTCTCTTGCTGTAACTAAATTAGACGGAACCGCAAAAGGCGGCGTGGTTATTGGTATTTCAGATCAGTTTCAGATTCCTGTAAAATATATTGGTGTCGGTGAAGGAATTGAAGACTTGCAAGTCTTTAATAAATATGAATTCGTAGACAGTTTTTTCAAATAATTTTTTAGATAATTCAATGAGTTTTTCTTCTTTAAAAAATCTAACGCCTGTTACTTTTTATTTTGCAAGCGTTGTATGTTTCGTTCTGGCAAATGTTCTAAAAGACAAGAGCCTTTCTTTTTATTACGTTTTATTAATTTTAGGTTTAGGATTCTTTTTTGCAGGTATGTTAAAAAGAATGCGTACTAAAAAATAAAATTAAAACTATGGGATCTTACTAAAAAGATTCAATTTTTAAATCCCAAATTCTAACTATTAAAATTGGAATTTGGGATTTTTTATGAGAAATAAGCAAAACTATTGATACAAAGCACTAATTTTCTTCCATAAGGTTTCATCAAAATCAGATAAGGCCAAGTTAACATCGTCTGCTGCTTCGCCCATTCTGATAATAACCATATTTTTGCTTGGAACTACATAGATTTTCTGATCATTTTTACCTAATGCCATAAACATATCGTTTGGTGCAGTTGGGATAATGCTTCCCGGAAATGTGAATTGAGATTGCGGTAAATGGTAATTTGCTTTACCGTTAAGCCACCACAAATAGCCATATCCTAAATTGATGTTTTGTGATGTAGTTGTTGCTTCAGAAAAATACGTTTCGTTTAAAATTGTGTTGTTTTCCCACTTTCCTTTATTAAGCATTAAAAGTCCAAATCGTGCCATGCTTCTTGTAGTACTGGTGTAAACGCTATTTACGCCAAGCTGAACCCAAGTACCATTCATGCCAATTTTATCCCTTAATTTGGTATTGAAATAAGTTCCCCAGGTTTGGTTGCCTGCAGCTGCAACAACATCCTGCAATTTTACGTATATGTTGTGATATGCCCAGCGTGAACCTGCATCGGCTTTGTAGATAAGACTTGCAGGATCGACTTCGTCTGTGCTGTCGTCTAAACCTGATGTCATGGTAAGTAAGTGCTTGCAGGTTATCAGATTTTCTTTCGCCAGAGTTTCGCTTGTCCATCCTGCGCCTATATATTGTGAAACCTTATTGTTTATATTAAGTAAGCCTTCTTGTTGCGCAATTCCGGTCATGGTTGAAGTTAATGTTTTTCCGGCACTTGCCCAGTACCAATTTGTACTTGTGGAATGTCCGTTGAAATAATTTTCTAAAACGATTCGGCCATTAACTAAGACGATAAAAGATTTAGAATTTTTGAGTTCTAAGTAATCCAAAAGTGGCTTTACGGCACTTTGATTCCATTTTAAATCTGAAATTGATGTTGTTTCCCAAGTATTACCGGTTAAGGGAGGGAAATACATAGCTTGAGTTGGATTAGGATCAGTGTCAGAAGTGTTATTATCACTGCAACTGATAAAAAATAATAGGATCAGGATTTTACAAATTGTTTTGGTCATGACTGCTGTTTTTGGTTTGGGGTTTGACCAAAAATATGTAAAATAGTTTAAACTGTGATACAGATTTTTACTTCTTTTAAATTTTATAAACTTAACTTTGTATTCTCTAATTTTTTTTGAAAACAGGAGTCCTAGCCCTGATGGAAGCGGCATCCTTTTGTGGCAGTGTTTGCCATAAAAGATATAGCGGACAGCAGGAAACAGCTTCTTATTAAAATGTACATTATGAAAAATACTTTTATGATTTTGGTTTTATCGCTTTTGTTTATGAGCTGTAAGCAAGAGATTAAACCTGCTGATATTGCAAAACTGAATGGTTATTGGGAAATTGAAAAAGTAGTTTTTGATAAAGGAGAGGACAAGGTATACGGAATGAATGAGAATTTTGATTATTTTCAGATTAAAGGGACTATAGGAACGCGAACGAAGGTTATGGCGCAGCTTGACGGAACTTTCCTGACCACCGATACCTTTGAAAATGTTTCGGTTCGATTTACAGACAAAGGGACTTTTCTGGATTATAAAACCGATTATGCCAAATGGAGCGAGGAATTGATTTCGATTTCGGATGAAACATTTGTGGTGAAAAACAATCAGAATAAGGAATATCATTATATAAAAGCAGGACCAATAAATATTTTAAACGATGGCAAAGAGACTAAATAATCAAAGTACGATTGGGGCTGTTTTGCAGCAGATTATTCAGGTAAATAAATTGCAGCCCGGCATGGACCAAATTGATGTAAAAGACGCTTGGGGAAACTTAATGGGGAATGGTGTAAAGACATATACTAAAAACGTTGTTTTGAAAGGAAGTACGCTGTATGTAGAACTGGGATCAGCTGTTTTACGTGAAGAATTAAGCCACGGAAAATCTAAAATCGTTAAAATGATTAATGAAGAATTGGGGAGGGAAGTGGTGAAGGATGTGGTTTTGCGTTAAGGCTTCTTATGTTTTTAGACTGACTTAGATTTTAGATTCTTGGATTGATAAAAAACACACACAAATAATTAAATAAAGCAAAACCCACTTCAGCTGAAGTGGGTTTTGCTTTATGAGATTTTAAGAAATCTAAGTAAGTCTAAAATCAAATAATCTAAGAAGTCTAAAATTAAAACTGCTCTCTACCAGCAAAGTGAAATGCGCTTTCTATAGCAGCATTTTCGTCGCTGTCAGAACCGTGAACTGCATTTTCTCCAATAGAAGTTGCGTATGCTTTACGAATAGTTCCTTCAGCAGCCTCAGCTGGATTTGTAGCTCCAATTAAAGTTCTGAAATCTTCTACTGCGTTTTCTTTTTCTAAAATAGCAGCTACGATTGGTCCGCGTGACATGAATTCAACTAATTCTCCGTAGAAAGGTCTTGCCGCATGAACAGCATAAAATGCCTGAGCGTCAGCTACAGTTAATTGCGTTAATTTTAATGAAACGATTTTGAAACCTCCGTTTGTAATCATTGCCAAGATGTTCCCGATGTGTCCGTTTGCAACTGCATCCGGCTTAATCATTGTAAAAGTTCTATTTGTAGCCATTTTTGTGTTTTTTTAAATTTGATGCAAAAATAGAACTTTTTCATGAATTGATTTTAATAAATTCATAATTAAAACATGGTAGAATGATGTTTTAAATAAGAAAATCTTTTTTTTAAACGTATGAGTGGTGTAAGTTCATGCAAATTGTAGAGATGCGCTGCAGTGCAACTAACAAAATGCAAAAAAAAAGACGCACTGCTGTGCGTCTTCTCTACATTAATGGTATACTATTTCTTAGACCTTGAATATTAATTTGTTTTTGTAGAATATCCATAAAATAAATGTCCAAATGGCAACATATACCAAAGCTCCGGCTAGAGAAGCAGCCTTTGGATTGTTAAAAAAAGGTGCAATTCCAAAACTGTACAAATAGTCTAAAAGATTGATTTGCTGCTCAGTATTATGCGGGTTTTTAAACTGAATCATCACTAATGCCTGCGGAATAATTTGTGAAGTAAAAAAGACAATCATCGGGTTTATTCCCCAAATTAAAAAGGGTTTGAAACCTTTTTTATAATCAGCAATATCAATGACATAATATAAGATTGATAAAAATGTAGTGGCTAATCCTGTGGTATACAAAACATAACTGCTTGTCCAAAGTGATTTATTGATCGGGAAAATTATATTCAAAAATAAACCTGCTACAATTAGTGCGACACCAATTATTGTCATTTTCATGGCTTTTTGATTTTTAGCTATTTCCCTAAGTAATATTTGACCGACTAATAAACCAATGATACCGTTTACAATTGATGGAATAGTGCTTAGAATCCCTTCCGGATCCCAGGTTTTGGTTGCTGAGTACATATGTCCTTTCAGCAAAATACTATCCAGCCACGATGCCAGATTTGTCCCTTTTTCCAAATTGGGAGCTCCAATTCCCGGAACAGGAATTAGTGTCATTAATCCCCAATATCCTAATAAAAGTACCACTCCTGTAACGATCTGCGTTTTTTGAGGAGTCTTTAAATATAAAAGGGAAACGACAAAATATACAACAGCAATTCGTTGTAAAACTCCCGGAAGTCTTACATCGTGATAGGCTTGGATACCACTGTAAGCTAAAAAGAGATAGCTAAAAAGAATTGAAAGAGCCAGAATATTTTTGACTTTTGGGCTGAAACTCCCCATTAATGCATATCCAACTACTATGGTAATAGCTAAACGTCCAATTAAAAGTGGAATTCCTTCAAGTCCAAACAATTGAATTTTTCCAAAAAAATTGAAGAAAATCCCCAAACACAGCATTCGTAAAGAACGAACTAAAATTTTATTAAAAGTAGTACTGTCATACAATTTCTGAGGCATTGCTAATGGTACAGCAACTCCCATAATGAAAATAAAGAAAGGAAAAACCAGATCAGTTGGCGTACAGCCGTGCCAATCGGCATGTAGTAAAGGTGAGTAAACATTTCCCCAGTCTCCCGGGTTGTTTACAACTGTCATTAATAAAATAGTGAGTCCACGAAAGACATCAAGCGAAATTAAACGTTCTCTTACCATTAGTTTTTTGTAAATAGGTTAGTTTTTAAATTTTCTATTTGGTTTGAGAAGCAATAATTTCAGAAGCGAGTGGTTATTTATTTCTGAAGACTATTACTTTATTGTTTTTGTTTTATATCGTGATAATATTAAAATTAGTTTCTAATGGTTTTAATTTTTGGATCAAAAGCGGAATTAATTGTTCGCCTTTTTCTAAATAAAATTCTGAAAAATTTGACTGACGTTCCTGCAGACTTTTATTCGGAAATAATTCGGACTGTAAATCGGTAACACGCTGCAGTTCATTATCCAATTTTCGTTTTTGGGCTTTTAATAATCTTTTTTCAAGGTTATCCAATCCTTTTTTCTGTTTAACTTCCTGTGCTTTTACTGCGCCGCTAAATGATTTGTCGGTTTGCTGAGCCAGTTCGTAAAGGTATTCAAATTGTTTTTCTAATGTTTCCTTTTGTGGCGTTAAATCAATTGGAAAAGCCGATAGTTTATGTGTAATTGTATTCACTAAATCATCCGGTTTTGTAAATAAATCAGCCCAGCTTAAACCTAGTTTATCCGCTTTTTTTGCTTGCTTTTCAGTGTTTAAAAGTACAGAATTTCGAACTAAAAGCATTGGAAAAGTAACATTTACAGCATCAAATAATGCTTTTAATTCCAACCAGTACGCAATTTCTCCTCCTCCGCCAATATAGCATAGGTTAGGCAAAATAACTTCCTGATAAAGCGGTCGCATAATCACGTTTGGGCTGAATTTTTCAGGATTATTTTCCAATAATTTCAGAATTTCTTCTTTTGTAAATGAAATCCTGCTGTTGTTTACGAAGTATTTATCCTTTTCAAAAATGATTCTCTCACGCAGATTGTCTTCTATATAAAACAAATTGATTTCACGCGGATTTACCTGAACGGTGTAATTTTTGAGTTGTTCAATTGTTTTTTCAACAGTTTTAAAAGAAGTTTGAAGTTCTAATTCTTCTTTAATGTATGGAATAAAAGCACGTTTTAAATCCGTGTCGTCTGCATCTAAAATGACCAAGCCATAATCAGCAAATAAGCTGTTTGCTAAAAAACGAGTTGCATCAGCCAGCTTTTCATGTTTTAAATAAGCTTCTTGAAATAGTTTTCTTATGAAGTCCGCATTTGTACTTAATCCTAATTCTTTAGAATAAATTTCAAAGAATTCCGCTAAACCTTCTGTTGAGAGTCTTCCAACCGGACCGGTACTTTCCTTGTTCCATCTGAATTTTTTTCCTTTAAAATTAAAATAATTAATTTCCTCAAAATCATGATCTTCAGTCGCCATCCAGTAAATTGGAACAAAATTGCAGGCTGGATATTTTAATTTTAATTCTTTGGTCAGATTAATGGTGGAAATAATTTTATATAAAAAATACAAAGGACCGGTAAACAAGTTTAATTGATGTCCGGTTGTAATGGTAAACGTATTTTGAAGTGCTAAAAGGGTAATGTTTTGTTTGGTTGAATCAGAAATTTCGATGTTCTGGTATTGTTTTTTTAAAGTTTCAACCAATGGGATTCGGATGTTATTATCGAAATTAGTTTGTTTTTCAATGATTTGTTTTTCGAAATTTTCTGAGGTTGGAAAATAATTGTATAGTGACTGTAATTCGATTTTTTGATCTAAATAATCGTGTATCAATTTAGAGAAATATCCTGAGTTTTGGTAGCTGATACAGTCGGTTGGCATAATTTTTAGATTTATTTTTGACAGCTGTAAATTTAATGAAAATATATAGTTAAAAGCGGTTTTAACGATTGCTTATGATTTGATTTTTAATTTTAGTTTTAAAAACTTTGTAATCAGGTTTTTAGTTTTAAAAAGTTGCGTAACATTAAAAACGTACTAAATTTGTTAAAAAACAATAGTGTTGTGAAACTAATTAATCTAAAACTAAATTATAAGTAATGAAATTCTATTTTTGCAGATAAAAAAAGTTATATCACATTAATATGAAAAACAACCCTAGTAAAAAAAACTCCTTAAAGCATGTTCTTTTTGGATCTTTAATTGGTACCACAATCGAATTTTTTGACTTTTATATTTATGCCAATGCAGCCGTGTTGGTTTTTCCACAATTGTTTTTTCCGGGTTCCGATGCTACTATGGCGACCTTAGAGTCGTTAGCTACTTTTTCGATTGCTTTTTTATCACGTCCATTGGGTTCCGCTTTTTTTGGGCATTATGGAGATAAAATCGGGCGTAAATTTACCTTGGTTGCTGCTTTGCTGACTATGGGTATTTCTACTGTTGCTATTGGATTTTTGCCAGGTTTTGCCAGTATTGGTGTTGCTGCACCGTTATTGTTAATGTTATGTAGATTTGGGCAAGGAGTTGGACTGGGAGGTGAATGGGGAGGAGCTGTTTTGCTTGCAATAGAAAATGCACCTCCACATAAACGTGCCTGGTATGGCATGTTTCCGCAATTGGGTGCTCCAATTGGATTGTTGCTTTCAGGAGGGACTTTTTTGTTGTTGACCGATTCAATGAGCAATGAAGATTTTATGAATTATGGATGGCGAATTCCGTTCATTGCCAGTTCACTTTTAGTAATAGTTGGGTTTTATATCCGAACAAAAATCACAGAAACACCATCGTTTGAAAATTCTAAAAAGGCGCACGAAGAAGTAAAAGTTCCGTTTTTAACTTTGGTTAAATCCTATAAAAATCAATTGATTTTTGGCACATTAGGTGCTGTTACGACCTTTTTAGTATTCTATTTAATGACTGTGTTTACTTTGAGCTGGGTTACTTCAGATTTAGGTTATGTAAAACGGGATGCTTTATTGATTCAATTATTTTCGGTATTGTTTTTTGCAGCTTTTATTCCTATTTCAGCATTGGTGGCCGATAAAATTGGCCGTCGGAAAATATTAATTTTTACTACAATAGCTATTGCTTTTTTTGGATTTTTCTTTTCGTTATTCCTTAATTCCGGAAGTCCGTTTTTAGTAACCGCTTTTATTTGTATCGGAATGTCTTTGATGGGATTTACCTATGGACCGCTTGGAACTTTTTTATCGGAGTTGTTTCCAACGACTGTTCGCTATTCGGGAGCTTCCTTAACATTTAATTTGGCAGGAATTTTAGGTGCTGCATTTGCACCTATGATTGCAATTTACCTGGCCAGTACGTATGGTCTAAGTTATGTTGGTTTTTATCTGACTGGTGCTGCTATAATTTCTTTGGTTTCCTTTATAGTAATTTCTAAGAAAGTACATCAGTTTTGATATCAACAAGTAATTTTATGGAGGCAGTGGAAATATTCGTTGCCTCTTTTTATTGATTGATTTAGAAGCAGAAAAAATTAGGTTTTCAGTAAACATCGTCCCGCTTTCCGTTGCAATCTTTTATGCCGAACCCCGGCACAAAAGGATTTCCACTTCAATCGGGGCTAAATGGGAAAATTTCGTTTTTTTGTTACTATCAAAAAAATCATAACACATTACTTTAGCTTTAACTAAACCAGTTCAGGTTTTAAGTACCAATAACTTTCAGATAACCATTATTATTTTACACATTAAGTAGTTGATATTAAATAAATTAAAAATTATTTTAAGAAAATTTTATGATTTAATTTGTTTATTAAAAAAATATTTCACAAAATTTGCATCAGAAAATAATAATTAACTATTAATAACGAAGACAATGTTTGTATTAAACCTTACCTCTCAAAACATCGCATCAGAATCAGATTCTGTTGGCATGTGTCTTCGTGGCTTTTCTCAATCATAGCAAATCAATTTTAAAGATATGAACAAGCCCGAAGGAAACTAACTTTCGGGCTTTTTTTATTCTAGACACTTCAAAAATTCCCGATACCCGAACTAAATTTATCTTTTTCAGATAAAATGTTTATCAAAATCTTATTGCTGTAAATCTGCAATATGCTTTACTCGATATTCTTATTTCTTTACTGATTTAGGATGTTTTGTATTTCATTTTTGGGGACAAAAAATCAGGCAATATTGATTTTGGATAGAATATCAATATTAAAAATAAAATGGGAAATAAATTATCCGGAAAAGACCTGATTAAAATAGGCTTTCCAAAAAATAATAGTATCAATATTGCTTTAGGGCAGATAAACCGATACAGAAAACGAGAAAAAAAAGAAAGTATATTAACCGAAGCCAAAGAAGTTTTGCTGACACCGGAAAAATTTACGGGACACGGAACATGGGGAAAAGTGGCTGAAGGACTAGTAAATCCGGTACAGGTGAGAATGCATCAGCTTAATAATACACGAGCGCCTTTCTCGATATTCGGAGAAAATGAAATTGATGAACAGGCGAAGTATCAATTGTATGATGCCTTAAAATTACCAATTTCGATTGCCGGTGCTTTGATGCCCGATGCGCACTCAGGTTATGGTTTACCAATCGGAGGGGTTTTGGCAACAGAAAATGCTGTAATTCCGTATGGCGTTGGGGTAGATATCGGTTGCCGAATGAGTTTGTCAATTTTTGATATTCCGGCTTCTTTTTTTAAAGGAAAAGACCATCAGCTGGAAGCTATTTTAAAAGACAATACCAAGTTTGGAATGTATGAAACACACACCATAAAAGCTGATCATGAATTGTTCAGCCGAAGTGAGTTTCAGGACATTCCGCTTTTAAAAAATCTTTTAGGAAAAGCATACAAACAATTGGGAACCTCTGGTGGAGGCAATCACTTTGTAGAATTCGGAATTGCAAAAATCACGAATCCGCTTAACGAATGGAAAATTGGTGTGGGCGACTATTTTGCAGTCCTTTCCCATAGCGGTTCACGAGGCTTTGGTGCCAATATTGCAAAACATTATACGTATCTCGCCACCAAACAATGTCCGTTGCCTAAAAATGTACAGCATCTGGCCTGGCTGGATCTCAATACACACGATGGTCAGGAATACTGGCTGGCTATGAACTTAGCCGGTGATTATGCAAAAGCCTGTCATGATGATATTCATCGTCGTATCGCAAAAGCCATTGGCAAAAGGGTAGTAGTAACAATCGAAAATCACCACAATTTTGCCTGGAAAGAAATGGTGAACGGCAAGGAAGCAATTGTACATCGAAAGGGAGCAACTCCTGCAAATGAAGGCGAATTGGGTATCATTCCGGGTTCGATGACGGCTCCCGGATTTATTGTGCAAGGCAAAGGAAATGCAGAAAGCTTAAACTCCGCTTCGCATGGTGCCGGCAGATTGTTCTCTCGTAGAAAATGCAAAGAATCCTTCACTCAAAGCGAGATCAAAAAAGTCCTGAAAGCAAACGAAGTGACTTTGATTGGCGGTAATATAGATGAAGCACCAATGGCGTATAAAGACATTAATAAAGTAATGGCAAACCAAACGGAGCTGGTGGATGTTTTAGGCACATTTACACCAAAAATCGTTAGAATGGACAGATAATTATGGAAAAAATAATTCAAATAACATCAGGTCGCGGCCCGGCAGAATGCAGCTGGGTTGTGGCTCAGGTGCTGAAAATTTTTCTGGAAGAAGCAAATGCTAAAAATATAAAAACGACTTTGCTTCAGCGTGAAAAAGGAATCGAAAATGGAACCGTAGAAACGGCTACCATTTTATTGGAGAGTAATGATTTAAACGAATTTGTCAACTCCTGGGTCGGTACAATTCAGTGGATTGGGCAGAGTCAGTTTAGAAAATTTCATAAACGTAAAAACTGGTTTATCGGCATTTTTGAAGTTGATAAAACGACAAGGACCGAAATCGCAGAAAAGGATATTCAGTATCAGGCGATGCGCAGTTCCGGAGCGGGAGGTCAGCATGTAAACAAAGTCAGTTCGGCAGTCAGGGCGACTCATCTTCCTACCGGAATTAGTGTAGTTGCTATGGATTCACGTTCCCAGCATCAGAATAAAAAGCTGGCTGCCGAAAGATTATTGCAAAAATTTAAGGATGAAACCGTTAAACAATTCAAAGCCGAATTTCAGTCACAATGGATGAATCAACTGCAGATTCAAAGAGGCAATCCGATTCGGGTTTTTCAGGGTTCAGATTTTAAAAAGCAAAAACAAGTAAAAAATTACAAACAGGAACGGCAAAGATTAAAACGGGAAGATTATTTCGACAATGAATAATTCCTGGCTTTGAGTCCCAAACAAAATAAGTTATGAAAACAGTAGATAAATATCTTTTTCAGGCATTAGACAGTTATCCTTATTCGCTGGAAGAAACCATCGAATCATTGGATTATGCCTTGTCTTATGATCATAAAAATACCATGGCATTATGTTTATATGGCCAGGTTTTTTCAGATCAGTTATTAAAATATGAAGAAGCTAAAGAGTATTTTCAAAAGGCGCTTTCAATTAATATTTATGCTTTAGAAGTGTATCCTTTTTATATTCATACGCTAATTTTAAATGAAGATTATGAGGAAGCAACAAAACTTATTGATTTTGCATTGACCATTAAAGGAATCAATAAAACAGAAATTCTTTTGAAGAAAGTACTGCTTTTAGAAAGTCAGCAAGAGTTTAAGAAAGCTTTGAAGGTCATAAAAAAAGTAAAACTTTCAACGATTAATACTTCGTATGATTACACTATAGAAGAAACTGAAAAAAGACTGAACAAAAAATGCAATGGTGATTCTAAAAAAGAGAAGCAGACCAGGAAGAAAAAGAAGAACAAGTAAAAAAGAACGGATGTCATTACGGCATCCTTTTTTGTTTCAAAATTGCAATAGAAAGACAATAAATCTTTTCCTGAAAAGAAAATAAATATCCCGTATTTTTGCAGAAAATAATGTCACCTTGAAAACAAAACTTTTTGTAATCACACCGCCCTTTACCCAACTGAATACCCCGTATCCGGCAACAGCGTATATAAAAGGTTTTCTGAATACCAAAAACATCGAATCGGTTCAGGCAGATTTGGGTATTGATGTGATTTTGGAGTTGTTTTCGAAGAAAGGTTTGCAGGATTTATTTCAATCTGGCAACAAACAACCAACAACTGACAACTGTAAAAGAATTTTTGCTTTGCAGGACGAATACATCAAAACTATAGATGCTGTCATTCAGTTTCTGCAGGGAAAAAATCCAACTTTGGCCTTACAAATCTGTCAGGAAGATTTCCTGCCCGAAGCTTCTCGTTTTGCTCAGTTAGAAGAACTCGACTGGGCTTTTGGAACAATGGGAACACAGGACAAAGCGAAACATTTAGCAACCTTATATCTTGAAGATATTTCAGATTTTATTGTAGAATGTGTCGACGAGAATTTTGGCTTTAGCCGTTATGCAGAACGTTTAGGACGAAGTGCGAATTCTTTTGACGAATTGTATGAGGCTTTACAGCAGCAGCCAACTTATATTGATGCAATTTTAATTTCACTTTTAAAAGCTAAAATTGAAGCAGTAGAACCGACATTCTTTTTAATTTCTGTTCCTTTTCCGGGAAACTTGTACAGTGCTTTTCGATGTGCGCAATGGGTCAAAAAAAATCATCCCGAAATAAAAATTTCTATGGGTGGCGGTTTCCCAAATACCGAATTACGTTCTCTTTCTGATACACGTGTTTTTGAGTTCTTTGATTTTATCACTTTAGACGATGGCGAAGTGCCAATCGAGGAGTTAATTGCCAATATTGAAAATCCAGATTACAATTCTTACAAAAGAACATTTTTATTAGAAAATGGAGAAGTTGTTTATAAAAACAATTCTTTAAAACACGATTATAAACAAGCATTTGTTGGAACGCCTGATTACTCTGATTTGCCTTTGGATAAATATATTTCGGTTATAGAAATAGTAAATCCGATGCATCGAATGTGGAGCGATGGACGCTGGAATAAACTCACAATGGCACATGGCTGTTATTGGGGAAAATGTACTTTTTGCGATATTTCATTAGACTATATAAAGGTTTACGAACCTGTAGCTGCCAATTTACTGTGCGACCGAATGGAAGATATGATGCTGCAAACGGGTCAGAATGGATTTCATTTTGTTGATGAAGCAGCGCCTCCTGCCTTGATGCGAGCTTTGGCATTAGAAATTTTACGTCGAAAATTGGCCGTTACATGGTGGACCAATATTCGTTTTGAGAAAAGCTTTTCGAAAGATTTATGTTTGCTTTTAAAAGCTTCCGGCTGTATTGCGGTTTCAGGAGGATTGGAAGTAGCTTCTGACCGATTATTGAAATTAATTGACAAAGGAGTAACGGTAGAGCAAGTGGCAAAAGTAACCAGCAATTTCACCGAAGCCGGCATCATGGTTCATGCGTATTTGATGTACGGATATCCAACACAGACCAATCAGGAAACGGTAGACAGCCTCGAAATGGTGCGTCAATTATTTGAAGCGGGTGTTTTACAATCGGGTTTTTGGCATCAGTTTGCAATGACAGCTCACAGTCCGGTTGGTTTGTATCCGGAGAAATTTGGTGTAAAAAAAGTGACTGAAAATAGTGGAACTTTTGCTAATAACGACATCGATTATACGGATTCGACCGGAATCGATCACGATAAATTCAGTTTCGGATTAAAGAAGTCGCTTTTTAATTTCATGCACGGAATCTGTTTTGATTACGAACTGCAGGATTGGTTTGACTTTAAAATTCCGAAAACGAAAATCCATCCTGATTTTATTTTTAATGCACTTGAAGAAGGTAATGATTTCAATACGAAACCAAATGCAAAAATAGTTTGGTTAGGAAGGAAACCTTCAGTTGAATATTTTACAAAATCCAAAAAAGGACAAACCTGGGAAATGATGGCTTTTACTTTTCATGACAAAAAAGAAAGTTTCAATATTCAGACCAATAAAAATGAAGGCGAATGGCTTATCGAAATTTTAAAAAAAATCACTATTTCAAATGCAAAAAACTATACTTTTCAGGAAGTGAAAAATGATTTTGAAATCAGTTTAGATGATTTTGAATTGTTCTGGTATTCTAAACCAATCAATACTTTGCGTGAATTTGGATTATTAGTTTTATGATTCTACAATTGCAAACCTAAAACCAATTCCGTGTAAATTTTCAATTGAAATTCCTTTTTCGTTGACCAGAATTTTACGTAGTCTGGAAATAAAAACATCAAGACTACGACCCATAAAATAATCATCAGTTCCCCAAAGTGATGTTAAGATTTGTTCTCTTTTTAAAACGGAGTTTTTATTATCCAGAAATAATTTTAAAAGTTCAGCTTCACGTTGCGTGAGGCCAATTTTTTCATTTTGATTAAAGAGAAAGAAGTTTTGAGTATCGAATTGATACTTTCCAACTTCGTAAATTGTTTTTTGTGTTACCGTATTTTTTTGAGAACGCTTAAGGAAAATTTCAATCTTCAAAAGTAATTCTTCTATACTAAAAGGTTTCACCAAATAATCATCGGCACCCAAACGCAATCCTTTTAAACGATCTTCTTTTAAGGTTTTAGCCGAAAGAAAAATAATCGGGATATCGGTATTGGTTTTTCTGATTTCAGTAGCAAGTTCAAAACCATCCATTTTTGGCATCATGATGTCGAGAATACAAATGTCAAAATCTTCGTTTTTAAAAAGATCTAATCCTGATTTCCCATCAGAACAGTGAATTACTTCATAATTATTTTGCTCCAGATTATCTTTGGTTAAAAATGCCAAAGTTTCATCATCTTCGGTATAAAGAATTTTACTTTTTATCATTTTTATAAGGAATTGACAAGGTTATTGTGGTGCCTTTGTCTAAGTTATTTTTAGCTGAAATTTTCCAGTTTTGCAGTTCGCAAATCTTTTTCACATAATACAAGCCGAGTCCGAAACCATTGACTTCATTACTCTTTTCGTTTTGAATACGATAGAATTTGTCAAAAATAAAAGAGATATTTTTCGGAGAGATTCCAATTCCGTTATCGGTAAATTCCAATTTTAAAATAGAATTTTCGACCTTTATTGTAATTGTTATTTCTGGGTTGACATCACAATATTTTACGGCATTATCCAGTAAATTATAAATCAGATTGGTAAAATGGAAAGCATCTGTTTCAATTTTATAATCTTCTAAGGTTATGATTTCAATTTTAGCCTCAGGATATTTCAATGCAATATTTTCAATTGTTTCCTCAATCAGAAGATTAATTGAAATGTAGTCTTTTTTTAATTCTATTGTGGTATAATCAGATTTGGCAATGTTTAGGATTTTTTCAATATGACTATTTAGCTTATGACCCTGATTGACAATAATATTGGTATAAGTGTGGAGTTTTTTATCCTCTTTAATTAAATTCTGCTCGCTTAAATATTTTGACGCAATTAAAATAGAAGACAAGGGTGTTTTGAACTCATGCGTCATATTATTGATGAAATCCCGCTGCAATTCGGAATACTTTTTTTGTTGCAAAAGAGTAAAAATCGAATAAACATAAATGAGTAAAATAAAAATCAGAACTATGGAAAGTACAAACCAAAAACGCATCGAACTAAATAAATAACTGGTTTCATTGGGAAAGCGGACAGCAAAATAATAAACCAGATTTTTATGTTTCGGAAAATAAACAGATTGCTTTGCTTTTCCTTTTTCAGATAAGGAAATGTAATTTCCGTAAATCATTTCATCACTTTGACAATTGTACATGGCATATTCAAAATCTGTGGTGATATTCATTTTTTTGAATTCAGTTTTCAAATAAAACTCCAGAATATCAGGTTCAAAATCGTTATCAATGTTTACGATGTAGTAATCATTGGCAATTTTCTGCACAGGATTTTGTGCTGGCAATTCGTGATTGGTGCCTTCGTACAGTTTTTTGGCAACTTCAAGTAAAGCGATATGTGTTTTTTGACTTAATTTTTTTTGTTCTAAAGTAAAAGCTTCTTTTGTCCACAGCAATTGTGCGACTAATATGCCTACGATGGCTATCAGTCCCAGAATTATAATACTGTTGAGTTTGTTTATTTTCAAGAAAATTTGCTTTAAGAAAATGTAATATTAATCAAATTTTAAATTAAAAACACCACTTAACAAGTCATTAACAAACATTTGAAACCGCTTAACAGCGAATTGTTTTTATGCGGATTACATTTGAAATATAAAATTAAACCATTCACCAGTTAAATAACTATATTATGAAGATTATTAAAATTTCAATGTTGGCATCAGCCATGGCTTTAATGTCATTTTCTGCAATTGTGCCCATAAAAGCAATTGTTTCAGAACCCGTAGCTGAGTTTTCAGCTTCTACTATTGTGTGGAAAACGGAAAGTATCGATGTGGGAGAAATTCCACAAGGAACTCCAAAAGCGATTGTTTATGAATTTAAAAATACAGGAAAAACGGCTGTCGTAATTACAAATGTACAAGGTTCATGTGGATGTACAGCAACAGATTATACCAAAGAACCAATTCTTCCGGGAAAGTCTGCAAAAGTAACAGCAACTTATAACGCAGCGAATAAAGGTGCTTTTTCAAAAACAGTAACGGTTACAACAAGTGCAGAAACGACTCCTAAAATACTTACTTTAAAAGGAACTGTTATCTAAAATAAAAGGTTGATTATATAAAGGTGAAAAACTCCGGTCGTGTTATGTGACCGGAGTTTTTTTTAAAAATTTTCAAAAACACAGAAAAAATTACGATTTTAAATTCAATATTATTCTATTTAAAAGAGCTTGTTTTCAGTAAAACTTTTTTATTTTTATTAAAAATATTATTATGAAAATTTGTTGCCGGTTAGCTGTTATTATGCTTCTTTTTATTCTTGTTTCATGTAACTCGAAAGGAAATAAAAAAGAAGAAGACCAAAAGAAAGCAAAAGCTGTTATACCAGAACTTAAACTTTCAATTGATAGTTTAGAGATTGCAGGATTTTATAAAAATTATCCAAAACTTAAAAATTTTGAAGATAAGGTTTCTGTCTTGTACAATAAAAAACAATCTACCCAATTATGGCTTGATAATAAAGGAATTGTTGAGTTTGGAAATACGTTGTATGATAAATACAAAGGCTTGGAAAATGAAGGTTTGAAAGCTAACTTTCCGTACAAGGAAATCAATTCGATTTTCGAGAATAATGCGATAAATAAGCTTTCAAAAGTCAATACTGATTTGATGATAACCAACCTGTATTTCTATTATGCAGAGAAAGTATACCGAGGATTTGATGAAAAAACATCTATTTCATTAGAATGGCTGCTTCCCCGAAAAAAACTGAACTATCAGGTTTTAACGGATTCTATTTTTAAAAAATCAACTATAAGTGACGATAAGAAGAGTAAAATGTTTAGTCAATATTATAAACTTCGCGATGCACTTCATCAATATAGGGAGATTGAAAAAAAGGGAGGCTGGAAAACAATTGAAATTAGTGAAGATTATAAAAGTCTAAAGTTAGGAGATTCTTCAGCAATAATAGCCCAAATCAGGGAAAGGCTTTTTGTAACCGGAGATATTAAGGAAGATAATAAAAGTGCGATTTGTGATTCGGTTTTAATGAAATCAGTTAAAAATTACGAATTGCGTCATGGCTACACGCAAAAAAACAACATTTTATTAGAGCATATTAACGACTTGAATATTCCCGTTTCAGACAGGATAAAAACAATTATTGCCAACATGGAACGCTGCCGATGGATTGATCCTGACTTGGAAAAAGGTAAAAAATACATCGAAGTCAATATTCCGGAATTTAAATTGTACTTAATTGAAGATGGTGAAATTGCTTTTACTTCTCCGGTTGTTGTTGGAAGAGCTATGACGAAAACCGTTGTTTTCAGTGGGATGATGAATAATATTGTGTTTAGTCCGTATTGGAATGTTCCGCCAAGTATTATCAAGAGCGAAATTAAACCAGGGATGGCAAAAGATAAAAACTATCTGGCAAAGAAAAATCTGGAATGGAATAACGGAGCGGTCAGACAGCTTCCGGGAAAAAACAACTCCCTGGGATTGGTTAAGTTTTTATTTCCAAACTCAAGTAATATCTATTTACATGATACGCCTTCAAAAAGTTTGTTCGAAAGGGAAAGCAGGGCTTTCAGTCATGGGTGTGTGAGAGTTGCAAAACCTCGCGAATTAGCAATTGAATTATTAAAAGTCGACCCTAAATGGACACCTGAAAGAATTGATAAAGCCATGCATGCCGGAAAAGAGAATTGGTATACATTGAAGAAAAAAGTTCCCGTTTATATTGGCTATTTTACCGCTTGGGTAGATAGAGATGGCCAACTAAATTTCTTTAAAGATATTTACCAAAGAGATGAAAGTTTGATAAAATTATTGACAGAAGAGTAGAATTTAAAAACTATTTCGATAAAACATCAATACATTTATAAAAACGATTGGTATAATGCTTTGTATCCAGTGAGGTAATAGTAACACTATTTACTTTGCCTGAAGAAGCATGTATGAACTTAGACTGCATACCATTGGCTTCGCAGATGATGCCTAGATGACCAATAATTGTTTTGTCTTTGTAACCGTAAAAAACTAAAATATCTCCCACTTTAAAATCTTCAGGACTTAATTCAATGCCGATGTTTTTATACTGGCCGGAACTTCTGGGTAAGCTAACATCAAAATGATGAAAAACGTAACTCACAAATCCAGAACAGTCAAATCCTTTAGCAGGATTATTTCCTGCATATAAATAAGGTGTTCCCAAATATTGTTTCGCATAAGTGATAATAGCATCACGCTCTGTTTCTGCTTGTGTTTTCTGAATTAGATTAATATCTTTTGGATGTTCTTTTTTACAAGTAAAAGACAGACATGAAATAGCGGATATAAATAAAATATAGAGACTTGATTTCATTTTATGAAGCATTTGAGGATGTTTAATTTATAAAGATAGGCTGTTGATTTTGAATTTCAAAGAAAGAGTAGTAAGATGACTTTTACGAATAAAGTAAAAAGTATAAATGTAGATGTGTTTTTGTGGTGTTTTTTTATTGCTTTTTGACATTTTAGTATCTTTATTTATAAGTCGATTCAAATATATTTGTGAATTGCATTTATATTTTAACACATAAATTATGTTTCTAAAAAAAATACCGCTTTTAATTTTATTTTTACTGATTTCGATTGTTTCAATCTCGCAAAATACGACAAAAACTTTTTTGTATGCAGGAAGAGTAGATGTTTTGCAGAATGATCATGTTGTTTTAATAGGAACTGCTGCGTCAGTGTCATTCAATTTTTCTGGAAAAAAATGTGCAATTTCTTTGCAGAGCATTGACTCCTGGGAACATCATAACTATGTAGTTTTAGAATTAGACGGGCAATACATGGGTAAAGTCAGAGTAGAAAAAGGTCCTGTCCAATCTTTTAATATTAAAGTTCCTTCTAATCAAAAAGTGCATACACTAACTATTTATAAAGGTACAGAAGCTACTATGGGAAATGTGTTGTTTACCGGAACAACGGCAAAATTGATGACTATAACTTCTGTAAAGAAAAAGAAAATCGAATATATTGGAGATTCTATAACCAGTGGTGCAGCAAATGATCCGTCAACGATTCCGTGTGATCAAGGCGAATATTTTGATCATCATAATGGCTATTTTGCGTATGGCCCTATTATTTCCAGAAATATTGATGTACACTATTTGTTAAGTTCTGTTTCCGGAATCGGAATCTATCGCAATTGGAATGATCAAGGCCCTGAGGTTCCAATTATGCCCGCCGTTTATGAAAATTTGTACCTCACAAAAGATATTTCAAAGCCTAAATATGATTTTGCTTTTCAGCCCGATATTATCAGTATAGCTATTGGAACCAATGATTTTTCGAATGGAGATGGAACAAAAGAACGCTTGCCTTTTAGTCCTGAAAAGTACGTTTCAAATTACATCAACTTCATTAAAATGTTATATCAGCATAATCCAAATGCTCAGGTGGTTTTGACCAACAGCCCGATGGTAAATGGGGAAAAAGCTATTGTTTTTGAAGAATGCCTAAATAAGATCAAAGCCGAATTTGATGCTGATAAAACACATAAGCCTATCCTTATTTTTAAGTTTAAGCCTATGGCACCAAGCGGATGTTTGGGACATCCAAATATTGCTGAACATAAAGTCATGGCTGCTGAATATGGTCCTTTTTTAAAAAATCTGCTAAATGAAAAATAATATTTTTAAGTTTGTTTTCATTCTGATTTCTGGTACTATGATGGCAAATGTTTCCCTTCCGAATATATTTGGAGATAATATGGTATTGCAGCGTAATGCTGAAGTCAAGATTTGGGGATGGGCGAATCCAAAAGAGGAAATTAAATTAGTTTCCAGCTGGAACAATCAGGAATATAAAGTTACCGCAAACAATCAGGCGCAATGGGAACTCAACATCAAGACGCCTGAAGCTGGAGGTCCTTATACGATTTCTATAAAAGGATACAACGAAGTTTTGCTGAAAAACATCTTGATTGGGGAAGTCTGGATTTGTTCAGGCCAATCTAATATGGAAATGTCAGTAAGCTGGGGAATCGATAATGGGGAGGAGGAAGCTAAAAAGGCTACAAATCCTAATATTCGTTTTTTTACCGTTCCAAAATTAACGGCAACAACACCTCAAAATAATCTATTGGGAAACTGGGTCGAATCGACTCCTGAAACGATGAAGAACTTTAGCGCCGTTGGTTACTTTTTTGCCAAACATTTACAGGAGGATTTAAAAAATGTTCCCATAGGATTAATTTCTTCAAACTGGGGTGGAACTCCAGCAGAAATCTGGATGCCCGAAGAAGTAGTTCAGAATGATGCTGTTTTATTAGAAAATGCCAAAAAACTAAACGAGCAGGAATACGGACCAAGACAGCCCGGACGAGCTTATAATGCCATGATTTATCCTATTGTTGGTTTTAAAATTGCAGGCGCTCTTTGGTATCAGGGGGAATCGAATGTGGGTTCAGCCGTTTATGATAAAACATTATCGGCTTTGATTACTTCTTGGAGGAAAGTCTGGCAGGATGAATTTCCATTTTATTTTGTACAGATTGCACCTTATAAAACCGGAAGCAACAACTTCTCTAATGTTACGGTTCGAAATTCGCAACGAAAAGTTTTAAAGCAAGTCAATAATACCGGGATGGTTGTGATTAGCGACGTTTCGGATACAATCGATATTCATCCAAAAGATAAAAAATCGGTTGGAATTCGTTTAGCAAATCTGGCGTTGGCAAATACGTACAAAAACAATCCCAATTTGGTTAATGGTCCGCTTTTTAAAGAAGTTAAAGTTGATAAAAATAAAGTAATCGTTTCTTTTGATTATGCTGACGGATTGCATTTTGCAACTAAAACTTCGAATCAATTTGAAGTGGCTGGTGTAGACGGAACGTTTTACCCTGCTGAGGCTTCGATAAAAAACAATCAGGTGATTTTAACGAGTAAAAAAGTAGTCAATCCTGCGAAAGTGAGATTTGCGTGGGGAAATACGATTCAGTCTGATTTGTTTAATAAGGTAAATTTGCCGGCTTCTTGTTTTATTTCGGAGTGAGAGGATAAAGAAGAAAGAACAAAGAGTAAAGATTTTAGACTTTAGATTTTTTTTGCAGATTTTTTTGTCAGGCTGAGCGAAGTCGAAGTCCCGCAAAGACTGCCGCTTTTTTTTGTCATTTCGACGGAGGAGACCCCAGCGATAGCGAACAGACGAAGTAAATCTCATCCGGACAGCAACGAACTGTATAGCGTAATATGATTTACTTCGTCTGTTGTCTCCTCCGTCGAATGACAATATTGTGAAAAAACCGAAGAACTTCTCGTTACCGTAAATCACGTGAGGGATAGAAGAGGAAAGCCCACAGCCTGACGAAGGAAGTGCGAGGACTTGAAACGGATAGCCCGACCCGGAGGGACACGCCCAAAACATGAAACTATTAACCACTATGAAAAATAAAAAAATACTAATTATGGGGTTTTTTGCCCTGTTTACTTTTGGAAATATGAATGCACAGAAGAAACCATATCTGGATAAAAATAAAACGATTGAACAGCGAATTGACTTGCTCTTGCCCTTAATGACTTTGGAGGAAAAAGTGGGGCAAATGAACCAATACAATGGTTTTTGGGATGTTACAGGTCCTGCTCCAAAAGGGGGTAATGCCGAGTTAAAATACGAACATTTACGAAAAGGATGGGTGGGAAGTATGCTGACGGTTCGGGGTGTGAAAGAGGTTCGTACTGTACAGAAAATTGCAGTTGAAGAAACGCGTTTGGGAATTCCGCTGATTATTGGTTTTGATGTAATTCACGGTTATAAGACGTTAAGCCCGATTCCGTTGGCAGAAGCAGCGAGTTGGGATTTGGAAGCGATAAAAAAATCAGCAGCCATTGCGGCAGATGAAGCATCGGCATCCGGAATTAACTGGACCTTTGGGCCGAATGTAGATATCAGCAACGATGCCCGCTGGGGAAGAGTGATGGAAGGCGCAGGAGAAGATCCGTATTTGGGAAGCAAAATTGCTGTTGCGAGAGTAACAGGTTTTCAGGGAGACGCTAAGGAAGATTTGGCTAAAATAAATACTATTGCAGCCTGTGCCAAACACTTTGCTGCATATGGTTATGTAGAATCAGGACGTGATTATAATTTGGTAGATATCAGCAATTCGAAATTATTCAATACTGTTTTACCTCCTTTTGAAGGGGCAAAAAATGCAGGTGTGAGAACGTTTATGAATTCGTTTAATTTAGTGAATGGAATTCCGGCAACGGGAAATGTTTTTCTGCAAAGAGATATTTTGAAAGGTAAATGGAACTTTGATGGATTTGTAGTTTCTGACTGGGCCTCAGTTCGTGAAATGATTGCGCATGGTTATGCGAAAGACGGTGCAGATGCCACTTTAAAAGCGGTTACGGCAGGTTCTGATATGGATATGGAATCACATTTGTATGTTACCGAATTGGCTAAATTAGTTAAGGAAGGAAAAGTAAAAGAAACTTTGATAGATGACGCTGTCCGCAGAATTTTGCGTGTAAAATTTGAATTGGGATTATTCGATGATCCGTATAAATACTGCGATGAAAAACGCGAGAAAGCCACAATTGGAAATAAAGCTAATAATGATGGTGTTCTGGATATGGCAAAGAAGTCAATCGTTTTATTAAAGAATGATAAAAATTTGCTTCCGCTAAAAAAATCCGGACAAAAAATTGCTTTGATCGGAGCTTTGGCAAACGACAAAAACAGTCCTTTGGGAAGCTGGAGAATTGCTTCAGATGATAACACTGCGGTTTCAGTTTTGGAAGGCATGCAGCAATACAAAGACAATCAGCTGGTTTTTGAAAAAGGAGCTGATTTGATTGTTGGAAAAGCTGCTTTTATAGATGAAATTGTTTTTAATACAACCGACAGAAGCGGATTTGAAGCGGCTAAAATGGCCGCAGAAAATGCTGATGTTGTCGTAATGGTTTTAGGAGAGCATGGTTTTCAGAGTGGGGAAGGACGAAGCAGAACGAATCTGGATCTACCGGGATTGCAGCAGGAATTACTTGAAGAAATTTATAAAGTGAATCCAAATATTGTATTGGTTTTAAATAATGGACGTCCGTTAACTATACCGTGGGCAGCAGAACATATTCCGACGATTGTTGAGGCCTGGCATTTAGGTACGCAAACCGGAAATGCGGTAGCACAGGTTTTATACGGAGATTATAATCCAAGTGGTAAACTGCCTATTTCTTTTCCAAGAAACGTAGGACAGGTTCCGATTTATTATAACAATTATAGTACAGGAAGACCAATAAATGCAGATAAAAACGTATTCTGGTCACATTATTCAGATGTTGAAAAAACACCTCAGTTTCCTTTTGGTTTTGGTTTAAGTTATACTTCTTTCGAATATAAAAACCTGAAAATAAATAAAACATCGTTTGCTAAAAATGATCCTGTAGAAGTAACTGTTGAGGTTACCAACTCCGGAAATTATGACGGAAAAGAAGTAGTTCAGTTGTATATTCACGATGATTTTGCCAGTATAGCAAGGCCGGTTGCCGAATTAAAAGGTTTTGAATTGGTGCACCTTAAAAAAGGAGAAACCAAAACGATAACTTTTACCTTAACAAACAAGGAACTTGGTTTTTATGATAACAACGGAAACTATTTAGTGGAGCCAGGAACTTTTCAACTTAAAGTAGGAGGAAGCTCAGATAAAGGTTTGGAAGGTAGTTTTGAGTTGAAGTAGAATCCAATAGTATTCAAAAAACAAACCCGATAAATTTAAAATCTATCGGGTTTGTTTTTGAACAATCAATAAATTTCTAAAATCATTAAATCTTGATTGGAAATAAATGATTCTATTATTTCTCTTTTTGAAATCAGCAGTTCAGCAATCTGCTTTGTATTCTTATTGAATGTTTTTAAGATGATGACTTTAGGAGGAGCTCCTTTTAAAAGTAATAATTTTTCAAAATCATCATCGTGAGTAAGTATGGTGAAGTTGTTTTGTTTTGCAAATTCCCAAATTTCAAGATCTTTTGCTGGTTGGGTAATCTTAATATCTTTCGTATGCAGACAATCTGAAAAATCATTTTCAACTAATTTTATAATTCTCCATGAAATATTAGCATCCAAAAGTAATTTCATTACGCAGCAATTATTTTTGTAATATTCTCTCTGTTAGCTGCAAAAGCTAATGCTGCCAGAATATGCTCTTTTTTTAATTCAGGAAAATCTTCTAAGATTTCGTCAAAAGACATTCCCGTTGCAAGCCATGATAAAATATCCGAAACACAAATTCTTGTCTCAGCAATAACAGGTTTACCAAATCGGATGTCTGGATTTATCGAAATTAAATTTTGCCAGTTATTTTCCATAATTTTATTATTTTAACAAATTTACAAAAATTAAATACTATTTGGTTTTAAAATAATAGGTTTGTTTTTATCTTTAAAAACTTTAAATCTTCAACCTTTAAATAAAAATAATGAAATATAACAGATGTGGCAAAAGCGGACTATTATTACCTGAAATTTCTTTAGGATTATGGCATAATTTCGGATCAGTAGATGATTTTGAAAATGCAGAAAGCATAGCTGTAGAGGCTTTCGACAAGGGAATTACCCATTTTGATCTGGCTAACAATTACGGACCGGTTCCGGGTTCTGCAGAAACCAATTTCGGAAAAATATTATGGCATAATTTTCAGGGAAATCTGCGTGATGAAATTATCATTTCTACAAAAGCGGGTTACACCATGTGGGATGGACCTTATGGTGATTGGGGTTCCCGAAAATATTTATTATCGAGCTTAGACCAAAGTTTGAAAAGAATGAAGGTGGATTACGTTGATATTTTTTATTCACATCGTCCTGATCCTGAAACGCCCATTGAAGAAACGATGATGGCGCTTGATTACGCTGTTCGAAGTGGAAAAGCACTGTATGTTGGAATCAGTAATTATTCGGCAGAACAAACCAGAGTTGCGGTTGATGTTTTAAAACAATTAGGAACGCCATGTTTGATTCATCAGGCTAAATATTCCATGTTGGTACGCTGGGTTGAAGAAGGTTTATTGGATGTTTTGGAGGAAAAAGGAGTAGGCTGTATAGCGTTTTCACCTTTGGCGCAAGGACTATTAACGGATAAATATCTAAACGGAATCCCGGAAAACTCACGTGCTCACAATCCAAACGGGCATTTAAAGGAAGATGAGGTTACAGTTGAAAGAATTCAGAAGTTAGTGCAGCTGAATGAAATTGCCAAAAACAGAAACCAGTCTTTAGCACAAATGGCATTGGCCTGGCTGCAAAAAGACAAACGAATTACATCGGTTTTGATTGGAGCAAGTTCAGTAAGACAGTTGAATAATAATATAGAATGTCTGCAAGGTTTAGATTTTACGCAAGATGAACTGAATGCAATTGAGAAGATTTTAGCATAAAAAAAATGGGACAATTTGTCCCATTTTTTATTTTATAATCATGGACACTCCACCACCACTTGCCAATCTATATTTTAATTTGGTATTTGAATCGACAATAATAACTTCTCTTTTATAATCATTCGGAGCTTTATCTGCATTTAGGCCATCAGAGAAAATCTCCGCCTCGAATTTTTTGCCTTTTTCAAGGAAAGAAAAGTCAATTGTTATGTCTCTGGAATCCCAGTTTGTAATTGCGCCTAAGTACCAGGTATTTGCTTCTCTGCGGGCAATTGAAACAAATTTTCCAACTTCACCATCCAAAGCCACGGTTTCATCAAAAACAGTTGGGATTTTAGTAATGAAATCAGTGCTTTCCTGTTCTTTCATATAAGCAGTCGGACTATCGGCCATCATTTGCAATGGTGCTTCAAAAATCGTGTAAAGTGCCAGTTGGTGAGATCTCGTTCCCTGACTAAACGGATTGGAGTGACTTGGTTTGAATTCGCTTTTTGTAGCATTTCGCATGGCGCCAGGAGTGTAATCCATTGGTCCGGCCAACATCCGTATAAACGGAATTGTACAATCATACAAAGGAACATCATCATTAGGCGTCCATTTATTATTTTCTAATCCCTTTACACCTTCAAAATTGAGGATATTCGGAAAAGTTCTTTGAATTCCGGTCGGTTTGTACATACCATGAAAGTCCAAAAGCAATTTATGATAAGCCGCTTTTTGGGCAATATCGTAGACCGAATTTACCATTTTAGCATCATCACGATCGAGAAAATCAACTTTAAAGCCTTTGATTCCCAAATCGGCATAATTTTTAAAAATTCCGGCTGTGTTTTTTGTCAAAGCCATCCAGGAACTCCACAAAATAATACCAACATTATGTTCTTTTCCGTAAGCAATCAAAGCTTCCAGATCTACATTTGGATTGTGCTTCATAATGTCATTTTCCAGACTCCAGCCTTCATCCAAAACTACATATTCAACGTTGTTTTTGGATGCAAAATCAATGTAATATTTATAGGTTTTCGTATTGATTCCGGCTTTAAAATCGACATTATAAATATTCCAGTCATTCCACCAGTCCCAGGCTACTTTTCCGGGTTTTATCCAGGATATATCTTTAATTTTTGAAGGTTCTGATAATTTCTGAACCATATCATTATTAGCCAAATCGGCATCATTTTCAGAGATTACCAGAATCCTCCACGGAAAATTTCTTGTTCCTTTTGTCTTGACTAAATAATCTGCCCGTTCTGTAATCAATCGGTTGATATTATTGAATCCGCCATTTTTTTCCTGTAAGGGATATTTTGAAAAACGAGATTCAAAACCTGTTTTTGAATGATTATTTGTTACAAATAATCCCGGATAATCTGCTAAATTGGCTTCTAGAAAAACCGCTTTTTTATGGTTTTTAAAATCAATCAAAAAGGGTAAAAAAGCAAGTGTGTCTTTTGCAAATTCACTAATTTTTTTATTTTCATAATGTGCCTCAAATGAAGAAATATAAGGATCTTTTGGATTTCTTAAATCGCGGACATAAGGCATTAAAGTGCAGTAATCCTGATCAAAATTTAAATTGACTTCCTCAGACTTTACCGTAATATCTTTTTTCTTTTTAGTGATGAATCTGTACCCGACACCATCATCAAAAGCACGATATTCAATACTGAAATCATTTTTGAAATTCAGAACCAAAAGATTATACTGGTTTTTTACGAAACTTTTTTTGTACAAAGGAGCGTCAAATATCTGATTTACTTTTTCTCTTTTTGAATTCAATAGCAAAGGTTTTTTTCCTAAAACTTCTTTCTGATCTAAGGTTAACGAAACAGCCGATGGAGCAAGAATCAAATCCTTTTCATGTGTAACCGACCAGCTTATTTTTTCATTAATTACAATGCTGATTTTAATTTTTCGGTTTGGAGATTCCAAAGTAAAGTCCTGAACCTTTTGCGAAAAAGAAGAGTTAAAAAGTAAAATCAAAAAGGCAGTAAATAGTGTTTTCATTTTTATTTTTTTAAAACATATAAGTGATTAGGTTCCGTCAAACTTTAGAATTAGTTTGTTAAATGAACTTATAATCACTTATATGGTAAAATAAATTATTTTTTCTTCAACTCTAAATTGTATTTTTTTACAATCTCCAAAGTCGATTTGTCACTAGAAAAAACCGAATTCAATCCTTGTGGTTCCTGCGGTGGATCAGTTGTTAAAGGATCTCCGGGTTTCCATTTTCCTGTTTCATTTACAGGTTTTCCTTCACCGCCAAATCCCCAAAAATTAGCTGCCTGCAAAGGACCATTATTGGTAACACTTTGAGCAACTCTGTCAAAAATATAATTATAAAAAGCATCTCTGTTTGCAACAGATGAAGTGCTTAAAAGACTTTCGTTCTCTCTTGGCAAACCAAATTCTTCAATAATAATGGGGCGATTTAAATGATTGGCAACCGCAATATGTTTGTCAATATATTTTCCGGCATTTTCTATTGCAATCGGCAATGTTTTTTCAGTATCATCAGCCTTAAACCAGTTCCAGTTTTTTGGCCAGATGTGCATCGTCAAGTAATCAATATTTGTATTTTGATGTGTTCTTTCAAAAATTTCTATGATATCATTCGAACTGTTTAATCCTTCAGAACCGGTAGAAATCAAATGATTTTTATCTAAACTATCCATTAAATTAACAATGTTGTTAAGCCAAATAGTGAATTTTTCTTCATTTTCTACGGCAAAAAGTCTTGGCTCATTGCCAACTTGCCACGCCATGATTGTATTGTCTTCAGAATATTTCTTTTTCGAATAAGTATTTGTACGTGTCATGATAAACTTAACATGATTTTCCAAACCTTCCATACAAGGGGCACAGCTGTAAAATTGCTGCGTATAGTCCATAAACTGCGGCCATGTATTGGGAGTGATATTCGGAATTGGAATCGCTCCCTTGCCATTCCACTCCAGATATTGCGACATGCCACCCGACCATTCCCAGTTGTTAGTCAAATACAAAACCGCATACATGTTTCGTTTTCTCATTTCATTCATCAGGAAATCCAAGCCATCAAGCAAATCTTCATCATAGTTGCCCTGCTCATATTGCAATGCTGGACGAACGGTAAAATCATACTTTCCGCCATCGGCGCCAACTAAAATCCTCAAATTATCGATTCCACTTTTTTGCATCAGATCCAGTTCGCGAAGCAATCTTTTGCGGTCCCCCACTTTTTTAGAAGCTAATAAACTTCCATACCAATAATTGGTCCCAATGTAGGCGTAAGGTTTATCACCCTTATAAAATTGCGTTCCTTTTACCGTGATTCTTTCCTGCGCCTGGCAAGAAAAGGTTGAAAAAATTAAAGCTAATCCAAGTGTTTTTAAAAGTCTGTTTTTCATAGTATATTTTTAGAAGCTGTTTCCTGCTATCCGCTGTATCTTTTGTTTTTTAAAGAAAAAAACAAAAGGATGCCGCTTCTATCAGGGCTAGGGCTGTAGGTTTTTATAAGAAGCTTTTGTTCAGTTTTATATAATCTTGTCATCTCGACAGAGATTTATTCTTTGTATAAGTTCCAGACAGGCGCGGCTGTTGTGATAAGGACATTTCCAAAAGCCAGCCTTATCTTTTTCAATAACGCTGTAATCCTTATAAATTCCCCAAAACCATTCTCCGTTTTGTTGATCTATAATATGAGTTTTTATAAATCTCCAGTTTTTCAATACAAGTTCTAAATATTTTTCATCGTCGGTTAATTGATACGTATTGTAAAAACCAATTAAAGCTTCGGCTTGAACCCACCAATGTTTTTCTGCTGCCAGTTCGTTTGTTTTTGGGTCAAATTCATACCACAAACCTCCGTCACTATCTAAACCTTCCTGAGTAGCTTCTGCTATTTGAATCGCATGTTTTTTGTAATTGGCAATCAAATTTCCGTCTTCTGAAATTTCGGCACATTGTAATAAAAGCCAGGCCGCTTCAATATCATGTCCGTAGGAGATAACATCCGGTTTTTCAATCCAGTTTTCATCAAAAAATAAATGCAAATGACCCGTTTTGGTATTGATAAAATGCTTCTCAATTGTTTGTAATAATTCGATAATGTCGTTTTTCAGTTTAGGATCTTTCCAGATCCTGAATAAATTTGCATACGCCTCAACAATATGCAAATGTGTGTTCATGGTTTTCTTTTCGTTGGCATCTTTGCTGCTCAAACGTAAATCTTCAACAGGCTGCCAATCGCGTGTAAAAGCTTCTAAATAACCTTTGTTTACCGGATCGTAACTGTGTTTTTGTATTCTTAAATATAAATTAATGGCTATGGCTAGTGCTTTTTCATCTTTTGAAATAATATAATATTCAGATAAGCCATAAATAGCAAAAGCTAAAGCGTATATTTGGTTTTTGGTATCCTTTGGAGTTTTATCTCCTGCGATACTCCAAAACAAACCGCCAAATTCAGGGTCATAAAAATATTCTGAAAGATATTGAAAAGCTCTTTTGGCAGTTTCTTTATGAGATTCCTCTTTCGTAACCTGATAACTTGCAGAAAATGACCATAAAATTCGGGCGTTTAATACGGAACCCTTGTCAGCATTTGAAATTACTTCATCATTAGAGTCAATCTGACCAACAAAACCACCATTTTCAAAATCGATTGTGTTTTTTGTCCAATACTCTAAAATAGAGTTAAGTTCGGTTGATAATTCGGTTTTAAGTTGTTGTAGTTTTGGAGACACGATGAATTATATTGCGTTATTTTTTTCGATTTGACTGATAATCGTTTTTACAGATCCAGCAGAGATAAAAGTATCAGCAGGCGTATTCGTTACATAATCTACTAATTTCGCTACCGATGAAACAGCCACATGCATTCTCGTATCAGATGAAGCGTAATAGATATAAACAGTTCCATCAGTGTCTTCAATCCATCCGTTAGAAAACAACACATTCGAAACGTCACCAACTCTCTCAATGCCTTCCGGACCCATAAAATGACCAGCAGGAACGTGAGTTACTTTGGTGATATCATTCAAATCTGTCATGAACATGTAAAGCGTATATCGCAAGCCTGCAGCCGTATTGCGAACGCCGTGTGCCAGATGCAGCCAGCCTCTTTCTGTTTTAATGGGAGCGGGTCCAAGACCATTTTTTAATTCATAAACAGTGTGGTACTGTTTTCCAAAAATAATCCTCTCTTCTTTTACAACCGGATTTAACATATCATCAACATAACCCAAACCAATTCCGCCACCGGCTCCAACATCAATAAAACCGTCTTGCGGACGCGTGTATAAAGCGTATTTTCCGTTTACAAATTCAGGATGTAAAACAACATTTCGTTGCTGACCTGTATTCGAAATTAAGTCAGGAAGTCTTTCCCAATTTATCAAATCTTTGGTGCGGACAATTCCTGCATTTGCTACAGCCGAACTTGTATCGCCTTTAGGCGATTTCGGATCTTTTCTTTCTGTACAAAAAATTCCATAAACCCAACCGTCTTCATGATGAATCAAACGCATATCGTACACGTTAGTATCTGGTTCTTCGGCTTGTGGAATTATGCATGGTTTTACCCAAAATTTAAAATTATCAATCCCGTTTGGGCTTTCGGCAATGGCAAAAAAAGATTTGCGGTCAATTCCTTCTACTCGAACAGCTAATACATATTTATCTTTCCATTTGATGGCACCGGCATTAAAGGCAGCATTTATTCCAATACGTTCCTGCAAAAAGGGATTCGTTTCTTCGCTTAGATCGTAACGCCAGTTCAAAGGGACATGTGCAGCTGTAACCACCGGATTTTTGTAACGTTGGTAAATACCGTTTCCGACTGTATTTTGAAGTTCGTTTTTTTGCTCTGTAAGCGTTTTATGTTCTTTTTCTAATGCTACTTTTCTATCCTGAAATGTAGTTGAAGTCGCTATTGTTGTCATATGAATCGATTTCTAAATCTGTAATTTTCTAATTTATCGGGGCTCTTTTTTCGTTTAAATCCTGTTCTATCGTTTGTAATTTTTCTTCAGATAAAGGATAGAATGCTATAAAAGCTACGGATATTGCTGCAGCGATTGCAGGCAGTATGCTTAACATTAATTGAATTCCATTTTGAGTTGTGGCAGTTTGCTCGACATTGGCCTGAAAACCGTAGTAACCTAAAAGCCATCCTGCGCCTGCGCCCCCAATAGTCCATCCAAATTTTTGAGACATAGATGATGCTGAAAACACTAATCCTGTTGCTCTGCGTCCTTGTTTCCATTCAGAGTAATCAGCACTGTCAGCATACATTGACCATATTAACGGGAAGATGCATCCGGCACAAATACTGATTAAAAGCTGAAAACTCATAATTAGGAAAACATCTTCTTTTCCAAAGAAATAGAAAATCAGGCTCAAAATGGCAGCTAAAGCCATAGCGCCAAAAAAGGTTTTCTTTTTACCAATTTTATTCGCAATTGGCGTTGCAATAATAACTCCTATGATATTTGCCGCTTGCCCTAAAACCAAATAAATAGAAGTTGGTGTCATATGAAAATCGGTCCCAAAAAGGGTGAAATCAAAATTCACACTACTGCTTACATAATATTTAAAGTAATAAACTGCTGCTCCGTCACGAATAGAGTTGAAAACTAAAGCGCCAATTCCGGCTCCTAGTAAAATCCACCAGGGTTTGTTTTTTAATAAGTCTTTTAGATCCTCTTTTAAATTTGTCTGTTCATCGTCGATTGGTTTTACTCTTTCTTTTGTCCAAAAGAAGCATGCCCAGAAAAAAGCAGTAGTTATGACTCCAAATACAGCGATTGTTGCCAGCCAGCCTGTTTTAGAGTTAAGACTTCCGCCGAAATAATTTACCAAAGGCTCAATTAACCAAAGGGCCAGAAGACTTCCGCCAAATGCAAAAACCATGCGGTAAGATGATAAAGTTGTTCTTTCTTTTCTGTCAGAAGACATTACGCCCAAAAGAGAAGCATAAGGTACATTGATTAAGGAATAAATCATCATCATAGCCGAATAGGTTACGTAGGCATAAATTATTTTCCCTTTTTCATCAAAATCAGGTGTATAAAAAGTTAAAACCCCAATGACAGCAAATGGAACAGCAACCCAAAGTAAATATGGTCTGAATTTTCCCCATTTCGTTTTGGTTCTGTCTGCGATAATCCCAACGATTGGATCGAAACAGGAATCCCAGATTCGGGTAATTAAAAACATGGTTCCTACTATTGCAGGCGCCAGTCCGAAAACATCGGTATAGAAAAATAGAAGATACATGCTGAAAATTTTCCAGAACATAGAAGAAGCCGCATCTCCAAGTCCATATCCTATTTTTTCTTTTAAACTGATTTTGTCGTGCATTTAAATTCTTTTTAAGATTGTTAGGTTTAGTTAGTTAATTTAATTCTTTTTTAATGTCTTTTTCGAATAAAGTCTTGTCAAGATTATAAAAATCAATGAAATCTTTCTCGCTCATCTGACCTGAATAAGGAACATAATAATGCATCTTTTGTTCTTTTTCCTGCCAGCCATGATTTCTCCAAAGTAAAACATAGGATATTTTAGAATCGCCTATCGCTTTTGTCAAAGTTCCTGTCCACCATTTGGAGTCCGGAATGGCTTCGTATCCGGCTTCGGCAACGGCAATTAATTTATGTTTTTCAATAGCAATTTCATTAATAATTTTAAGCTGATGCTGAACTTCGGCTATAAATTTTTCACCACTTTTATCATCGCCATTTTGATAGGAATCAAAACTTAAAATATCGACATAATTATCACCCGGATAATTGGCTAAATAATCTTCCTTCGAACTGAAACTACTGGTGTTATAGATATAAATTAAATTATGAACTCCTTTTTTCTGCAGATAGTCGAAGGTGAATTTCCATGCAGCTTTAAATTCTTCTTGTGTTCCGTTTCCTTTTCCCCACCAAAACCATCCGCCTGTAAGTTCATGATAAGGCCTGAAAAGAATCGGAATATTTTTTCCTTTTTTATCCTTTAAAGACAAAAAGAAATTTGCCGCTTTATCAAGCCAGGAAGTAAATTTTTCATTATTTTTTTCACCTGGTAAAATTGTTTTTAAAGAATTTGGAGCGTTATCCCAGGCATTTTTTCCGGTTGCAGGATTGTCAAAATGCCAGCTTATGGTCGAAATGCCGCCTCGTTCGTTTGCTTCTTTAATATATTGTTTCATCTTATCAAAAGGAACTCCGTCAATATTATTGGATTTGTCGTTTTCAATACCGGCAATATCCCATCCATATATAGCAGGATAATCTCCAACAATATCTTTTATGTCGCTGCGATGATCTTCGTATTTCCAGTTTACACCGTAGGCTAAGTCATCCTGATGCCCAAAAAGAAATCCCTTTTGAGTCAGTTTTTGTAGTTTTTTATAGAGAATAATAGTTTCAATTGTCGATTTTTTATCCGAAAGTGACAAATTTGTATCAATTATTTTCATTTTTGTGGAGCATGAAAGTTCAACAAAGCCAACTAAAATAAGGATTATATGCGTGTTTTTCATAATTTATTTATATTATTATGAGCTTATTTTTCTCCAAAATATAAAGTATAATTTCTAAATTAACAATGTGCTTTATAGAATTCTATTATATACTGTTTTTGGTTTTAAATTGTCAAAACTATAAAAAGACTTTAGATTTAAAACGATTAATGTTTATTATTAGAGTTGTTTTTGAAAAAATGCTAATTATTTTTTCAAAGATAAATAGATGTTTATCGCGTAATTAATATTATTTTATCAATTATATATCATATTATTGCAAATAAATTTATTGTTTCATATTCTTAAAAGTATAAAATAAGATGAGCACAGCTAAAAATTTTTATAGAGAAATTGCACCTTTATCAAGTGGTGATAGTTTTTTGGTCTTTGATAGGGTAAAAGATAATTTTGATTTTCCGGTACATTATCATCCGGAATTTGAGATTAATTTTATCTTAAATGGAAAAGGTGTGAAACGTGTTGTGGGTGATAATATTGAAGAAATTGATAATGTTGAATTGGTTTTAATTGGGCCAAATTTATATCACGGATGGGAGCTAAATAAGTGTACAAGTAAAAAAATACATGAGATCACAATACAATTTCATAATGATTTGTTTCATGAATCTTTATTGTCAAGGCGTATTATGAATCCTATTCGGGATATGTTTAATAGATCGATACACGGAATTTTATTTTCTAAAAAAGTAGCCGAACAGTTAACTCCAAGATTGGTAAGTCTCTCAAAATTAGACGGAATGGATTATTTTTTAGAAATAACTTCTTTATTGTATGATTTAGCAAACTCTAGAAATCAGCGTTTACTTTCTACTTATACAGTTGATTATGATACTTTCGATGATTACGATAAAATGAAAACGGTATATGAATATGTTCAGAAGCATTTTGCTGATAAAATAACTTTAGAGGATGTGGCAAATGTGGCAAATATGTCTATAATTTCATTTAACCGATTTATAAAAAAACGGACCGGAAAAACTTTTGTAAACTATATTAATGATATCCGAATTGGGTATGCTGCTCGTTGGCTTGTTGAAAAGGATATGAGTGTTTCTGAAGTGGCTTTTAAATCTGGCTTTAATAATATTGCCAATTTTAATCGTAGTTTTAAAGCTATTAAAAACTGTACGCCTAGTCAGTATAGGGAAGATTTTTCTGGATTAAAACGTATTTTATAATGATACTTTTTTGTCATCAATAAGTATTATTTTTAACGAAATAGTTTTAAATTTCAGATATTCCTTAATTAATATTTATTAGTTGTTAGGTTTATATAGATATCTTTTACGAATAATTCAAAAAAACTATATTATTATTTCACTATATGTTTTTTTAAATTAGCAAAGTTAAAATATTATCATTAAATGATATAATACTATTAACTTCATATGAACTTCTGTTATAGATTTGTTAAAATAAAACATCAAAAAAATCGAACTTGATTTTACTGTGTTTTAGAAGTATTAAACTTAAACTAACCAAACATTTATTATGAAAAAACTAATGACTAGCTTCATTCATTGGAAGGCTAACCACAGAGCCGCTCCTTTGATATTATTTTTGTTACTGACAAGTAATTTTATTACAGCTCAGGTTAAGGTATCAGGAGTAGTTTCTGATGACAAAGGTCTTTCTATACCGGGTGCAAATATTTTGGTTGTAGGATCAAAGGTTTCGGTGTCTACTGATTTTGATGGGAAATATGCTATTGATGTTCCTGCAAATGCCACACTACAGTTTTCCTTTATTGGATTTAGTACTCAAAAGGTGGCTGTAGCTGGTAAGACTTCAATTAATGTTGTTTTAAAATCAAGTGCTGAAGATCTAAAAGATGTGGTTGTAATTGGGTATGGAACTCAGAAAAGAAAAGATGTAAACAGCGCTATTTCGAGTATCGCATCTAAAGATATTGAAAATTTAAAAGTGGTATCTTTTGATCAAATGATGCAGGGTAAAGCGGCTGGTGTAGTAGTTAATAGTAACTCTGGTGAGCCTGGAAGCAATGTTTCGGTTCGAATTAGAGGGGTCTCATCTTTAACGGGTACAAATGAGCCTTTATATGTTATTGATGGTGTACCAATTTCTGGGGATGCAAGAAACTCTTCTACTTCAGGAAGAAATGCATCTGGAAATACTAATTTTTCAAACAATGGTAATATTACTTTAAGTCCTTTAGCACTTATTAATCCTAATGACATTGAGTCTATTGATATTCTAAAAGATGCTTCTGCTACAGCTATTTACGGTTCTCGTGGTGCAAATGGTGTTGTGATCGTAACGACTAAATCTGGTAAAAAAGGAACAGGTAAATTAACTTTTGAAAATTCTTATTCTTTCAGTAATCTTCCTAAAAAACTGGATTCAATGAATTTGCAGCAGTATGCTACACATCAAAATGCCTTATCAGATGCCTATCTTGTTAACAAACGTCCTGAATTTGCTTATCCAGAAGTTTTAGGAAATGGAACCGACTGGCAAGATGCAATTTATGAAACCGGTGTGATGAAATCCAATCAATTGTCTTTTTCAGGTGGTAAAGAGGGGATCAATTATTATATTTCCGGAGGGGTTTTAGACCAGCAAGGTATTGTAATCGAATCTGGTTTCAAAAGATATAACTTCAGATCTAATATTGATGCTAAAGTTAATAAATTTATTAAAGTTGGTGTTAACATTAGTGGTGCTATAACAGATGAAAAATTGACGTTGAACGGTCAGTTTAATGGTGTTGTTGCAACCTCATTATTAGCTACTCCTGATGTAGCTGTTAGAGAATTATCAGGAGCTTTTTCAGGACCTCCTTCTGGTGGTGCTACTTCCTTTGTAAACCCGGTAGCGACTTCATTATTAGGTTCAAATACATTAGTTAGAAAAAACTATTCCGGGAATTTTTATACTCAAATTGATCTTTTTAAAGGTTTGGAATATCGCTTTGAAGCAGGTGGTTATCTGTATGATAATTTAGGACAAAATTTTGATCCTATGTATTCATTAGGAAATGCTGTAAAAGATTATGCGACATTGTCATACAATCCTTCTAGTGGTAATTCCTGGAACTTAAAAAATATGCTTACTTATAGAAATACTATTGGAAAACATAATTTTACTATTCTGGCTGTGCAGGAATCCAACAGAGCACATTGGGAAGGATACAATATAATGGGTAAAGGATATAAAGATAATAATGACAAATCTTTAGCCGCATCTGATTTACCAAAGGCAGTAACTAGCGGTGTGTATTCAGGAACACAGACTTTGGCTTCTTATTTAGGAAGGGTTGTGTATGATTACGGAGACCGATATGGACTTTCGGGGTCTATAAGAACTGATGGATCTTCAAAATTTTTCTATGGAAATAAATGGGGTGTATTTAGTTCTGTAAGTGGTTCATGGAAACTTTCAAATGAGGCATTTATGGAAAATACTAAAAAATATGTAGATGATATAAAGATAAGAGTGGGATGGGGACAAACAGGAAACAATCAAATTGGTAATAATTTATATGATTCTAATTTGCATTTGATTAACAGCTCTATGGGAACTTCTTATTTACCTTCAAATAGTGCCAATACAGCTTTGAAATGGGAGACTCAGGATCAAACGAATTTAGGATTGGATTTTACTATGTTTAAATCTAAACTTACTGCGTCACTAGATTTGTACAGAAAAATTTCTAAAGATTTCTTATATCAAATCCCATTGCCAAATTTCCTTTCTGGTGGTGGAGATTACGAAGGTGGTGTAAATCCTCCTACTTTTAACCTTGGAAGTATGAAAAATCAAGGTGTTGAATTTACACTAGGTTATACAGAGAAATTTTCAGAAAATTTTTCATGGAACAGTAGTCTGAATTTGACTAAGTATGAAAATGAGGTTACCAATATGGCAGGTTTAAATATAGTTAAAACAATGGGAACTTTAGCTTATAATACTGTAACGGTTTCAAGAACTGAAGAAGGTTTGCCGATAGGTTCTTTTATAGGGTACCAGGCTATAGGTATTTACAGGACAGATGAAGATCTTACGGCTTATGGACATACTGATGCTGCTGGTAATAGAGTGGTTTTGAAAAACGGAACGAACTCGCTGCTTCCTAACTTTCAAAAAGGAGATGTGATTTATAAAGATCAAAATAATGATGGGGTAATCGATTTAAAAGATGTGGTAACCATTGGAAATCCAAATCCAAAATTAACTTACGGATTTACAAATAATTTCAAATATAAAAATGTGGACTTGTCTATTTTCGTTCAGGGTACTGCAGGAAATAAACTGATGAATTTAACTCGTATGTCTGGTACCTTGAACAGTGGTTTAGGAACAAATTATTTGACCGAAGCTGCTGATTTTTACTCTACTTCCAATTTAGACGGTAATTTGCCAAGACCATCAGCATATAACGATATTAATAACGCGGTGTCTACTCGTTTTATTGAAGATGGTTCCTATTTAAGAGTTCAGAATGTAACATTAGGATATTCTTTTCCAGCAGATATGATTTCAAAACTAAGTTTATCAAGGTTGAGGCTTTATGCTTCGGGTCAAAACCTGTTCACTTTTACCAAATACAAAGGATATGATCCAGAGGTTGGTTCTTATAATCAGGATGCTCTGTTATCGGGTGTAGATAATGGCCGCTACCCAGTGCCTAGACAGATCACTTTTGGTTTTAATGTTGAATTTTAATACGTAGTAATATGAAAAATATAATAAATAGAAGCGGTATTCTTGCGATAGCAATCGTGTTTTTGATGTCATCGTCTTGTTCTCAAGATTTCTTAGATGTGCCGGCAGAAGGTGTTCCTACCATTGGTAACTATTATGATTCTGATGTAAAAGTTGATAATGCTAGTAACGGTTTATATGGTATTGTATGGTTTAATATGAATAAAGATGGGTTTTATGGTATCACAGATGTTATTTCCGGAAATATGTATGCCGGTCCCTATAATGAGTTTGGGAAATTCACCGATTTAAGTTTTACTAATACACAGTCTTTTATCTCTGATTCCTGGAGATCTTGTTATGGTGCTGTGGCTAACTGTAACTCTTTTATTAATACGCTGCCACAGAGTGTTGGTCCAAATGTGAGTAAAGAATCTTTAAACAATGCTTTAGGAGAAATGCACTTTATCAGAGCTTTTTCTTATTTCTTTTTAGTAAGATTATGGGGTAATGTGCCTATTATTGAAAATAATGCCGATTACTCTAAAAACTTTGTTATTCCAAGTAATCCAACAGAAGATGTTTATAAATTTATCGAGAATGATTTAAAATTTGCGATTGATAATTTAAAAATAAAGAACAGAGGTGGAGATTACGAAGCAAATGCCCACGTATCAAGCGGTTCTGCAAAAGCTTTACTTGCAAAAGTATATTTATATCAAAAAAAATATGATCTAGCTAAACAAATGGCTGAGGAAGTGATTAATAGCGGTGAGTTTAAATTATTAGGAGGTGATGCATTACCTTCAAAATCTTTTGCTGATTTGTGGCTACAAAAAAATAATAATAACGAAGAGTCTATTTTTTCATGGCAATGGACAGGAGCAGGAACTTACTTTGAAGGTAACTTTTCCAATACTTTATTTGCTCCTGAAAATAGATTGGTTGAGACCACTTATTCAGGTCAGATTGCGCCATCACAGGATTTAATTTACAATGTTTATGAAAACGGTGACAGGAGAAGATCAGAAACTTTTATGCTGCCAGGCGATTTTTATCCTAATTTAACGTATGCTTTAACTTTGGATACAGGATCTCCAAAAGCTTTAGGTTATACATTTGAATTGGAAAATCAAGCGCAAAATTCAGGAGCAGGCTTAAAAAAATACGTTATAGGTAAAGAAAATTTACCTATAACAGGACCTTTTAATCCGCCTTTTAATGGCGAAAGCAGTATGAATAGTTATATGATGCGTTATGCTGAATTATTATTAATACATGCAGAAGCAATTATAGGTTCGCAGACCGGAAGCACTACGGATGCCAATGCACTTAAATCTTTTAATGCGGTACGCAGAAGAGCTGGAGTTTCTGAAAAAACGATTATCACTTTTGATGATGTTTTTAAAGAAAGACGTGCGGAGTTAGCTTGTGAAGGAGATTATTACTTCGATTTAGGACGTTTGCCGTTTGCTAAAGCGAAAGCCATATTAGAAGCACAAAACAGAGGAGATAAAGATAATGTGAAACACATCACTATTTCTGCCACTAGTCTCTTATTGCCTTATCCGTCTGACGACTTGATTAAAAATCCAAAATTGACAGAAGTAGCACCTTATACTTTTAAATAATTTTTAAAAATAAAAATATGAAAAATATAAAAATTGTTTCGTTAGCAGCATGTATGGTATGGATGTTATCTCTAATGTTTTTTACTTCATGCTCCAATGATGATAGTGAGTCAGTTTATTCAGGCGCTCCGGTTATTGAAACGGTATCAAAATCAGGTTATGATGAAGCCGGTAATCTTTTACCTTCTACACCTGCTACGATTGGAGATCCTAAAAATTACTACATCATTCATGGTAAGGGATTATCTACTACTACAAAAATCTATTTTAATGATTTTGATACTTATTTTAGACCGACTTTTGTAACTGATACTGATATTGTTGTATTAATTGATGAAGATACGCCTTATGCGGATGCCTCGAATAAATTAAAAGTTGTAACCCAAAAAGGAACTGCAGAATTTGATTTTATGATTGCTCCTCCGGTTCCTACCTTTACCAGTTTTAATCGCATCAATGCTGCTGAAGGAGATTTAGTAACTATTAAAGGGAAATATTTTCTGAATCCAGTTGTGACCCTTGCTAAAACAGCTACACTTCCAGCTGTTCCTGTTACTGTAATGTCTTCAACTTTAGAGCAAATTGTTGTCAAAATACCGGCTAATGCTAACAGAAGATATTTATCAGTAGCTAATATTTCGGGTTCTGCTACTGCTGTTGAAGCAATAGGTACCGCATTGTATGATGAAGAATTGTATGGGGTACAATGGGGTGGTCCCTGGGCTGGTAAAGGTGTGAATTTTGCTTTTACAGGTGATGCTTATCAAGGTGAAAAATCATGGCAGTGGGAATTTGGACAATGGGATGGTGGAAACTGGGGTTTTAATATTGATGTGACTCCATACAAAGCCATGAGAATAGCTATTAAGGGAAGTAAAAACGGAAGGGTTAATTTTAATATAAATGGAGGCGCTAATTATGTGCTGAATGTAACTACTAGCTGGGTTTATATGGAAATTCCATTTACTGAATTAGGAAATCCTACCAATATTTCGATGCTGACATTCCAGGAATCTAATGGTGACGGTGGAAATACTGTTCTATTTGATGATATAGGTTTTGTATTAAAATAAAAGTTTAATTTGAATTAGTCTAAAATGTTCCCTGGTTTAAAAATTAGGGAACATTTTTTATAAAGTAGTTAAAAATTAAAAGAATGAAAAAAATAATTTTAGTATTTGCTCTAAGTATATCCATTTTAGCTTTCAGTCAGGGAAATACACACAATCAAACAGCTGGAAAATTTGAAGGTCTGGCAATGACCCCGCCAATGGGATGGAATTCATGGAATACATTCGCAACCAATATCGATGAGAAATTAGTAAAAGAAACCGCTGATATTATGGTTTCATCAGGAATGGCTGCAGCAGGTTACAATTATATAGTATTAGACGATGGCTGGATGGCTAAAGAACGAGATGCGAATGGCGATTTAGTTCCTGATCCGGTTAAATTTCCTAACGGAATGAAAGCTGTCGTAGATTATGTGCACAGCAAAGGCTTGAAATTTGGCTTGTACAATTGTGCCGGAACTCAAACTTGTGCCGGATATCCCGGAACCCGGGGTTATGAATATCAGGATGCGCGCTTTTATGCCAGGCTTGGAATCGATTTTCTTAAATACGACTGGTGTAACACAAAAGGAATTACGGCACCCGAAGCTTATACAACAATGAGCAATGCATTAAAAACTGCCGGCAGACCAATCGTTTTTAGTCTTTGCGAATGGGGCGATAACCAACCATGGGAGTGGGGGAAACCTGTTGGGAATCTTTGGAGAATTTCAGGGGATATTTATCCGTGCTTTGATTGCGAATTCAAACATCCGGAAAATTGGTCGTCATGGGGATTCATGAAAATTGCAGACATACGTAAAGACATTCGTAAATATTCAGGTCCTGACCATTGGAATGATTTTGATATGATGGAAGTAGGGAATGAAATGAATGATACCGAAGATAAGGCGCATTTTAGCTTATGGTGCATGCTGGCATCACCCTTATTTAGCGGAAATGATTACAGAAAAATGTCAAAAGAAACATTGGCAATTTTAACCAACAAACAATTAATTGAAGTAAATCAGGATAAGCTAGGTGTTCAGGGTTTTAAATATCTGGCAGAAGATGGATTGGAAGTCTGGGTGAAGCCTTTATCAGATGGAAATTGGGCAGTTACTTTTTTAAATAGAAGTGATGTAACTAAAAAAATCAATTTTGATTGGAAAAAACACCTAATCAAAGATGCAGATTTTGGTTATGAAGCCGATTTTAATAAGAAGGTTTTCAAGTTAAAGGATCTTTGGAAGAATAAAGAAGCAGGAAGCACAAAAAAGAATTTTATAGCCGATATTGCTTCTCATGATGTGATTACACTCAGATTAATTCCATAGCATTCATTAGTATGAAATCAAAAAATAAACTTTTTGTCGTAACCTTATTATTAATATTTTGTTTTGCAAATGCCCAATTTGTAAATAAACATGGTCAGTTAAGTGTCCTGGGGACTCAATTGGTAGATAAAAATAATAACCCGGTAGTCTTGCGCGGAATGAGTTTTGGCTGGCATAGTATGTGGCCAAGATTTTACAATGAAAAAGCGGTTAACTGGTTAAAAAAAGATTTTAACTGTAACGTAGTTCGTGCTGCTATGGGAATTGAATTAGGAGAGATGTCTTATATAAAGGAACCGCAGTTTTCAAAAGAGAGAATTGAATCAGTCATAAAAGGGGCAATAAAATCGGATATTTATGTAATTATAGACTGGCATAGCCACAATATAAATTTAGAAGAAGCAAAAGCTTTTTTTGGGGAGATATCTAAAAAATATGGTAAACATCCAAATATTATATATGAGATATTTAATGAGCCCGATCATGAAACTTGGTGGGAAGTTAAATCGTATGCAGAAGAAGTAATAAAGGTAATTCGGGAAAATGATCCAGATAATATTATTTTAGTTGGATGTCCTCATTGGGATCAGGATGTTGATCTCCCTGCTGCTGATCCAATCAGTGGATATTATAATTTAATGTACACCATGCATTTTTATGCAGCTACACATGGAAAAGAATTAAGAGACAGAACTGATAATGCAATAAGAAGCGGTTTGCCAATTTTTGTTTCAGAATCAGCCGGTATGGAAGCTTCGGGAAACGGACCTCTGAATATGAAAGCATGGCAGGAATATATAGATTGGATGGAGTCCCGAAAATTAAGCTGGATTACATGGTCAGTTTCTGATAAAGATGAAACCTGCTCTATTTTGCAAAAATCAGCTAAATCAGAAGGCAGTTGGAAAGAAAAAGATTTAAAAGAATCTGGAATTAAAGTTCGTGATTTTTTAAGAAAATACAATAGTCAGGAGTAAGTTCTGTCTATTCTTCTATTATGAAAGCCTGCTTGCTTTGAGCAGGCTTTCTGCGTTTCAATCAGTCTTACAGATTCACTTTTCTGTGTAGTTTTGATTGTTTTTTTTGTAGGAATTAAGGTAGTTGTCAATTTGTGCTTAACAAAAATGCTTTCTGGTAATTTTTATTTTTATTTTTAACGCACCCCTTTTTTTAATAGAGTGTTTTGTTTTTTTTAATTAAAAATGCGTTAAATATAGTATTTTTGTTTGTTTTTATTTTTTACACCCCTATTTTTTTTGTTCAAAAGAGTAAAAATCATTATTGTATTTTTAAAAACCAATCCGCATAAATGTGAAATAACGATTTTTTTTAATTTAATTTTTGTAATCCATAATTCTGCTTCAAAAACATCAAAAAAATAGATTTCGATTATTCTACTCATACAAAAGTTAATAAATTCGCTGAAGAAAATGATGATGATTTAGACGGGATTTGAAGTTCAAAATATGAAATCGTATATATAAATAGAGATAAAAATTTAACTAACCAGAATCAATTAATAACTAAAACCAATTTACACATGAAAAAAGTATTATGTATTTTATCATTAGCCTTAACAACAAGTTTTGCATTTGCACAAGATGATGCACCAGAAACTACTCCTTTAGAAATTTCAGGTTCAGGAGATGTATATTACAAATATGATTTTGCTAAAGTGTCTAATATCCCAACAAGTTTCGCAACAGATCAGAATTCTGTTTCTTTAGGCATGTTAGATATTGCATTGAAGAAAACAATAAAAAATGTGTCTTTTGTAGGTGAACTTTCTTTTGGGCCAAGAGGGCAATACCAATCAATACCAAATGGTGATGGAGCTGCTGCAAATGAGGAGAATTCATTCCACATCCAAAATTTGTATGCGACTTATGCGTTTACTGATAAATTTAATATGACTGCGGGTTACATGGGTACATTTATTGGGTATGAGGTAATCTCTCCTGTAGCTAATTTTCACTACTCTACTTCTTATTTGTTTTCATACGGACCATTCCAAAATGCAGGTGTAAAAGCGAATTATGCTATAACGGAGAAATTTGGTGCAATGGTAGGTGTTTTTAATGACTCTTGGAATTACTATAATGCTGATCCAGTAAAAGGATTAAATGCCGTAGGAGGTCAATTGTCTTTTGTAACTGATAAAGCAAGTGCTTATTTGAATTTTATGGATGGTTCTGTAAGTGGTACTATTGTTGACTTGACTGCAACTTTTCAATTAACTGACAAATTCAAATTGGGTTTAAATGCTGCTGATTTTTCAAACGAAGGCGATGTTGGTTATTCAGGAGCGGCTTTATACCCATCTTATGCGATCAGTGATGCTTTTGCTTTAGGATTGCGCGGAGAATATTTTAAATTTAAAGAAGGTTCTGGAGATACAGGTGTTACTGCTTTTACTTTGTCAGGAAATTACAAAATAAATGGATTGACTATTATTCCAGAGTTTAGACTAGATTCTAATTCAGATGAAGTTCTTTTCGTAGATTCTGATTTAGCTCCTGCTAAATCTGCTTCTCAAGTTCTTATAGCATTAGTTTACGGGTTCTAAAATTTACAATACAATGCTCTAATCGAAGAGTTATTCTTTGGATTAATTACTACAACATACTCTTTTTAGAGATAAAGATTGATATTTTTTTTTTTTTTTTGGAAGCTGTCAAAAATTGTGAAATTTTTGGCAGCTTTTTTATTGGTTAAAATAATTCCAAATGAAAATCTCGTTCTTTTGAATGTGAATGTTTCTAAGTTTAAATGAAGATCTAATATCACTACAGTAAATTGAGAATGATTTTTTACATCTAAGAACAGTATTGAAATTAAACAATTTAAATTGCGGAATGTCTATAAATTTAATTGAAGGCTTTATTCAGTTTCTGAAAAATAGCGTAGCTTTTATGTTAACAACTAAAATTTACAAACGAAAAACTATTACTTACTGATTTAAGTTTAATGATATGATATAATAACATATTATTATACGATTGTGGTTGTTTTTAGTTATTTCAAGGGCTTTAAACTCTATATGTACCAATCAAATGTCTATAGGTTGGTTAGAAATATAGAATAGACTTAAAAAAAGGCATTCTCTAAACTTATTAGGAATGCATTTTTTAATATTTCTATGGTATTGTTTGTTATTGAAGTTGCTTTTTGTAAATTGAATAAATGGTATCTATTGTTTTTCGATCTAAAATAGCAGTAACATCAGTTTGAATATAATGTAATTTAAAAGCGATTATGGCTGCTGAAAGATTTTTGGTATTGTAGCCAATGATTCGCAAGGCAGGCTCAATTCTAAAATCAAAAGGAGCTTCTTCTAAAATTTCATCAGGCCATATTCCAAATCCTTTTTGAGCTAATGTCTTCCATGGAAATAAAGCGCTCGGGTCCTGTTTTCTGCCCGGAGCAATATCAGCATGTCCTAATATGTTTTGCATTGGAATATTATACTCTTTTTTCAATTTGGTCAAAAGAGCAATTAAACTTCCAATTTGAGCTTCAGTAAAAGGCTTGAAACCATTGTTATCAAGCTCAATTCCTATTGATGAAGAATTTAAATCTGTATTTTTTCCCCAGGTAGATGCCCCGGCATGCCAGGCTCTTAAGTAATCATTTAACATCTGAACTACTTTTCCGTTTTCAGAAATTATATAATGAGCACTTACCTGTGTTCTGCTTTTTGTAAAGGTATTAATGGTTTGCTGTAAGGAATCTTGTGCAGTGTGATGAATAATGATAAAGCTGGGCTTTCTTAAATTAAAATTGACCGTTCCTATCCATTCTGTACTAATACCATTTAATAAAGGTGTAGATCCGGTTTTTGATAACGTGTCTTTTATTATACCTAATTGCGAAGCATATGTAGTATCAATAAATACTGTGGTTACTGGTATTGGTTGAACTTCTTTGCTTGTAATTTGATTTTCTAAAGTTTTAAGTTGTTGATCATAAGCTTTCTCGGTTGTTTTATACGGATTTTTTGTTCCGCAAGAAGTGATAATAACTGCTAAAATCAGACAACAAAAATGTTTTTTTAACATGTTTTACATTTTAAGGTTAAGTCAAGATAATTATTCTGTGGGCTTTAGTCCTTCAGTATCTTCTTTAACTTCTTTTTTATCTTTCTTCTTTTTTGATTTTGTCTTTTTGATTTCTTTAAAATTGGCTATAAAAGCTGTGTATTTTTCTATCTGATCAGGACTTAAAAAAGCATTTATTTTTTTGGTAGTTGCTTCTCTTAAGGCTGTTATTTGTTCCACTTTTTGATCCTGGCTGCTGCTTTCATTTTTCAATAAAACACCTTGTTCTCTCATGCTGTCAGCTAAGACATTTGTGATAGCGATAGCTTGCAGTTCATCAAGATTAACTTCCGGTTTCATTTGTTCCACAATTTTAGCTGCTGTTTCTTCAGGAGGAACTTCTTTAGGCTTACTCGAACTGCCTTGTGGGCTTTGCATCATGCTTCTGTCCATTCCCATTCCGCCACTTCTTCCGTAGCCATTATTGCCATAACCATTATTGTATCCATTTCCGTATTGTGCTGAAACAGAATTAAAACTTAATAAAGCGAGAGCTAAAAAGAAAATAGAGTGAATAGATTTCATAAAATAGTTATCTAAGTTGATGATTTGGATAATTGTTACCCGTAAATTTAAGCAGGTTCTCCGTATAAATCAAATTCTGTTGCTTCAATTATCTTGATATTAACAAATTCACCTGTTTTTACGTAATGTTTCGATGCATCTATCAAAACTTCATTATCAACATCCGGACTGTCAAATTCGGTTCTTCCTACAAAATGAGCACCTTCTTTTCTGTCAATAATACATTTAAAAACCTGACCTACTTTTTGCTGATTCAAATCCCATGAAATCTGCGATTGCAATTCCATGATTTCATTTGCTCTGGCTTGTTTAACATCAGCAGGAACATCGTCTTCAAGTAAATAAGCATGAGTGTTTTCTTCGTGTGAATAAGCAAAACAGCCCATTCTGTCAAATTTCATTTCCTGAACAAAGTCTTTCAAAATCTCAAAATCTTCCTGTGTTTCGCCCGGATAACCAACAATCAAGGTAGTTCTGATTGCTATTCCGGGAACAGCAGCGCGGAAATCTTTTAATAATTGAGTTGTTTTTGCCTGAGTGGTACCACGACGCATTGATTTCAAAATGTTATCCGAAATATGCTGTAAGGGAATGTCAATATAATTACAAATCTTTGGCTCACGTTTCATTAGCTCCAAAACATCCATTGGGAAACCGGTAGGGTATGCATAATGCAAACGGATCCATTCAATTCCTTCTACTGCTGCCAAGGCCTCCAGAAGTTCGGCAAGATTTCTCTTTTTATAAATATCAAGCCCATAATAAGTCAGATCCTGAGCGATCAAAATCAGTTCTTTTACGCCATTTTTTGCTAAACCTTGTGCTTCTTTAACCAATTTCTCAATAGGCTGCGAAACATGGGATCCTCTCATAAGCGGAATCGCGCAAAAACTACATGGTCTGTCACAACCTTCGGCAATTTTTAAGTAAGCATAATTTTTTGGAGTCGTCGTTAAACGCTCTCCTAGTAATTCATGTTTATAATCGGCTCCTAAAGCTTTTAATAGTTGAGGTAGTTCAGTTGTACCAAAATACTGATCTACATTCGGAATTTCTTTTTCTAAATCAGGTCTGTAACGCTCAGATAAACATCCGGTCACAAAAACCTTATCAACTAGACCTTTGTCTTTTTTATCTGCATATTCCAAAATCATATTTACCGATTCTGCTTTTGCATTATCAATGAAACCACAGGTATTGATTACGATAATGTTTCCTTCTTCTGCAGCAGGAGCCTCATGTTGTACTTCTTTGCCATTGGCACGAAGCTGTCCCATCAGTACTTCACTATCATATATATTTTTTGAACACCCAAGAGTGATTACGTTAATTTTGTTCTTTTTTAAAGACTTGGTTCTCATGATTTTATAAATTGGAGTGCAAAATTACACTTTTTTATTCAAACACCGCCTGTTTGAGTTTGTTTTAGGTGTTTTTTATGGAGCTAATCCTGCTGTCCGTTATATCTTTTGTGTCGAACCCCGCCACAAAAGGATGTCACTTCCATCAGGGCTAAAAAAAATCCGTCAGGTAACACCAGACGGAAATTTCCATTCATCTATTTATTCTTAATTACAATTCAAATAATAAAGTCAAAGAAACATTGTTGAGTTTCGATGTAATGTTCGCAGGATCAGTTAATCCAACGTTGAAAAACCCCTGACTCGATTTTCTTTCGGTGTATGAGTAAGCCAGGTCTACTTTGGTTGATCCAAAATTATAACCTAAACCGCCTGAGTAGCTGTTTAGGTCGCCAATTATTGTGCCGTCTTTATATGGGCTACCTTCAAAACGATAGCCGCCACGTAAGCTTAGTCGTTTTATTTTGTATTCACCGCCAATTCTCAATTCGCCATTGTTGTTTAATTGATTGTTTATATCATCGTTTAGGCCTGCAAAACCTGAATCATTCGTTGGTTTGAATTTGGTGTTTCCATAATCCTTAATAGCATAATCAATGCTGATTAAACCTGATTTTCCAAAGATATAGGCGGCGCTGAATGTAAATTTTCCTGGAGTCTGCAAAGTATAGGGATCGTAAACATTTATGATATTTGGATTTACATCATAGTCGAATGCCTGATTTGCATTGTTTTCTGTTGTTGTGTATAGGCTTTGAGAAATTTCGTCATATAATTCATACCACGTGTTTGATTCGTAAGCTACTCCAAGTCTAAAAGCTTCGGTTACTTTTGCAATGGCACCTAACTGAAAAGAAAAACCATTACCATAAGTATACAAATCGTTATTAAAACTTAAATAAGATATTGTTTCTCTTGATTCAAGCGGATTGTTGTTTTCTTCGTAAAAACGGCTCGATCTTCTATAATCAGTAACATGAACATTTAAATTCGCTCCAAGGTAAATGCGGTCTTTATATGTGGTTGCTATGTTAAAACTTAGTTTACTATTGTATCCTCTGGCATAAATTTCATTTTCTTGATAGTATCTACCTTCGCCAGGAATAGTGCCATCAGGAACATTACTTGAATAAATGTCGTTGGAAGCCTGAATGATATTTCCGTTAAGGCCAAGGTGAGTTTGTTGTTCTATATAAGATAAATCTTCGTAATAGGCGTTTTTAATGTAGCTTGGAGAAGAAGCAGATCTGTCAGCGTAAGCTAAAAAATATTTGTCAATTGAATTACTTGGATTGGTTCCGGCTGAAAAAACATTATTATTGAGATTATTGGTGTTTTCGTAAGTAACTCCAATAGCAATTTTTTTCCAGTTATTATTTGGATTATGATCGTTAAACACAAAAATACCTCCAGCCTGATTCAATATAAAAGAGTTTTCTTTGGCTGAAGTTTGAGTGTCAAAGTAATTAGAGTTGTTTTTAATGTTTTGATTACTAAAAGTCACTCCAACCTGATTGTTTGTAAATATGGCAGATCCTGCAGGGTTTACTGATAAAGAAGATAGGTCTCCGCCAATAGCTCCAAAAGCTCCGCCCATAGATCTAAATCTAGCTGTTCCGGTTAAATTGTCCTGCGCATAAAGCACAGCATCTGAAACCTCTTGTGAATGTGAGACGACAAAAGTTAGTCCTGATATAAGTAGGAAGAATATTTTTTTCATTTTGTTTCGTTTTAATATGTAATTCCATATACGCTAAAGAAGGAAAATGTTACCTTCTTCCACCACCTCCTGATCTTCCACCACCACTAGATGATCTCATGCTTCCTCCGCTGCTACCACTGTTATATGAACGAGAAGAACTTGGTGAGGAATAGCTTCGTGATGAATTGTTGTTGCTGCTATTGTTATAGCTTCTCGTAGGAGTAGTTGTGTTACTTGATCTTCTGGTTGAAGAATTATAGCTACTGTTTGGAGATGTACTTCTTCTGTTGGTAAAAGTTGGGCTTGATGTTCTGCTATTTACAGTAGAACTTCTTCGGTAGTCAGAATAGCTATTTTGTCTGTTTGTGGAATAGCTTCTGTTGGTGTAATTTCTGTTTGAAGCTGAATTTCTATTGGTTGTATAATTTCTATTGGTGCTATAATTCCTGTTAGAAGTATAATTTCTTCCTCCATAATAAGCAGCAGATCCTCTTCTTCCATAATTGTAAGAGTAGTTATTGTAGCCGTAACCGTAACGTGGTCCCCAATAACCTCCGCCATAGCCCCATCCAGGCCCCCAGTAACCCGGATAGCCCCATCCATATCCAGGATAACCCCAATAACCTCCGCCGTAACCCCAGTAACTACCACCGTAGCCCCATCCGTAATATGGGTATCCAAATCCAAAACCGAATCCCGTGGACCAGTAAGGATCAGAATAAACATTAACTGATACTTCAGAATTACTGCTTCCCCATGCAGGGTAAGCTGTAGAGGCCGTTTGTATACTGTCGTTTTCTGCATAATTGCCGTAACTGTCTACATCTGTAAAAATTTCAGTTGGCTGATTATCATCTTGTAAGGATCTGAAATAATCGGTGTATTGATTATTTGCAGGAGTGTTGTTTGATTGGGCATAAGTGCGGGTGTTGCCATAAACTCCATCATTATCATTGTACGAAGTATTTTGGTAAGAACCACACGATGTTAATAGAAAACTCAATAAGCCAATTAGATAGAAATGAGTTGAGTTTTGTTGGAGAGAAATATAAGTTTTCATATCTGTGGTGTTTTTTATTGTTGGACATTACAAAAATAGTTAGTTTTGCTAAACTATTTAGTAAAAAAAATAAAACAAAATTTGTGCCAAACTATTCAATATGAGTAAGAACCTCACTACAAGATCAGAAGATTATTCGAAATGGTATAACGAACTGGTCGTTAAAGCAGATTTAGCCGAAAATTCAGGAGTTAGAGGATGTATGGTAATTAAGCCATACGGATATGCTATTTGGGAAAAAATGCAGGCTGAGTTAGACAGAATGTTTAAAGAAACAGGACATCAAAATGCCTATTTTCCTTTATTCGTGCCAAAAAGCATGTTTGAAGCTGAAGAAAAAAATGCAGAAGGATTTGCGAAAGAATGTGCAATTGTAACACATTACAGATTAAAAAATGATCCTGATAAACCGGGAAAACTTATGGTTGATCCAAATGCTAAATTAGAGGAAGAGCTTATTGTTCGTCCAACAAGTGAGGCGATCATCTGGTCTACCTATAAAGGTTGGGTACAGTCTTACAGGGATTTACCTTTATTGATTAACCAGTGGGCGAATGTGGTGCGTTGGGAAATGCGTACGCGTTTGTTTTTAAGAACTGCAGAGTTTTTATGGCAGGAAGGACATACGGCACATGCTACAAAAGCAGAAGCAGTGGAAGAATCTGAAAAAATGATGAATGTTTATGCCGATTTTGTGGAAAACTTTATGGCAATTCCAGTTGTGAAAGGTATAAAAACCGAGACAGAACGTTTTGCAGGAGCTGATGAAACGTATTGTATTGAAGCCTTAATGCAGGACGGAAAAGCTTTGCAGGCTGGAACTTCTCACTTTTTAGGACAAAATTTTGCAAAAGCATTTGATGTAAAATTTGCTAATGCCGAAGGAAAACAAGAGCATGTTTGGGGAACTTCATGGGGGGTTTCTACACGTTTAATGGGGGCTTTGGTTATGACACACTCTGATGACCAGGGATTGGTTTTACCTCCAAATTTGGCGCCTATACAAGTTGTAATTGTGCCAATATATAAAACAGATGAGCAATTAGCAGAAATTACTGCTGCTGTTAATGATTTAACAGCAAAGTTGAGGAAGTTGAAGATTTCGGTTAAATATGACGACAGAACAACACAAAAACCAGGATTTAAATTTGCTGAATGGGAATTAAAAGGGGTTCCTGTTCGAATCGCTGTTGGTCCAAAAGATTTGGAAAACGGAACTTTTGAGGTTGCAAGGCGAGATACATTGACAAAAGAAACAGTTTCTGGCGAAGGAATCGTAAATTATATAAATGACTTGTTAGAACAGGTTCAAAAGGATTTGTTTAATAAAGCGTTAGATTATCGTAATACTCATATTACGGAAGTGAATAATTTTGAGGAGTTTAAAGAAATTTTAGATGGTAAAGGCGGGTTTGTTTCGGCTCATTGGGATGGTACAGCAGCTACTGAAGAAAAAATAAAAGACTTGACAAAAGCAACAATTCGTTGTATTCCTTTAAGTCATGTAGAAGAAGCGGGAAGCTGTGTGTTTACTGGGAATCCGTCAACAAAAAGAGTGTTATTTGCAAAGGCTTATTAATTTTTTTTAATTTTTTTTGCATCAGGTATTGTACATCTTAAAAATAGTTGTATTTTTGCATCCGCATTAGAGAAACACGGTCCGTTCGTCTATCGGTTAGGACGCCAGGTTTTCATCCTGGTAAGGGGGGTTCGATTCCCCCACGGACTACTTTTTTTTCTGCAAATTAAGTTTTTAACTTGATGTTAATGGTCCGTTCGTCTATCGGTTAGGACGCCAGGTTTTCATCCTGGTAAGGGGGGTTCGATTCCCCCACGGACTACTAAAATTAGTTGTGAATAAGTTTTATAAAATAAAAATTGGTGTCTCGGTTTTTGTTTTATTAGTTAAAACCAAAGTGATTGTTAATATAATTGTGGGAGGTTTTTCTTTTTTAACTAGTATCTATAATAATTATTACATCTAAAATTAAAAAAAATGGCAAATCATAAGTCAGCATTAAAAAGAATCAGAAGTAACGAAAAAAGAAGAGTTCTTAACAGATACCAACATAAAACTACTCGTAATGCTATTAAAGCATTAAGGTTAGCTACTGAAAAATCTGATGCAGCTTCTAAATTATCAACTGTAATCTCTATGATTGATAAATTAGCTAAAAAGAACATCATTCACGATAACAAAGCTTCAAATTTGAAGTCTAAATTAACGAAACATGTTGCTAAATTGTAATTAATTACAATTTCCTAAATATAAAAGCCCTCTTTTGAGGGCTTTTTTTGTTTTTAACAAAACTCAAAGAATGCTTCTTAGATTGGAAAATAAGAAATAAATAGATTAAATCGATGATTAGATTGACATAATTACTAATTTTGCATTCTAAACTACATTTCAGATGAATACTCATTTGTTTAAAGAAAGCCCTTTCAGAACTATAATATCATTTCATAAATTAATTGAATCTTTCGAAGAAATTGCCTTGTCGGATGTTGATTATCGATCAAACTATGCAAAAGCAATCCTGAAAGAAATTGAGCCTTTAGCTGAATTTAGAACCGGGATTGAGGATTACTTGATTATTCAAAAAAATGAAGGTCTTATAAAAAATTTATTGGCAGATTTATTTCCGACAGCCTTAACGCATAATGAAATAAAAGCGGTTACAATTCCTTTTCAGCATTTAACTTTCAATTATACAGAGCGATTCCGGAAAATTTTGAGTAACGCAGGTTCAGAATTTGATATGGAAATCCGTGATTTCGATGCACATCAATTTTATATTAATAACTGCTGTCTTATTTTAAGTAGCTACTACAAACAAAATATAGATTTTAACAGACCTTTTTTCTATGATATTCCCGATGAAAAAGGTATTATAAGACATTATCGTATTTTGTACAACGCAGATTTTATTGAAATAATCCCTACTGAGAACTCAATTCATTTGACTAAAGAGGATATTGATTTACTTATAGATAATTATACAGATATTGAGCTTTGGAAATCAAAATTTCCAATAGGCAGCTGGATTTTAAAAGGCTTTGGAATTGTTTCTTTATTTGATGCGACTACCGAAAATGCTATTTCGAATTTAAAAAGTAATTTGTTAAAACCGGACGACACTGTTACTCCAACCGAAATTATTGAATCTATTTTTATATCACTATTTAAAATTCCGGGTTTAAAATTCGGTTTTATAGTTTACAGTCCTGAAGAAGAAAAATTCATCAGACCATTTAAATTTGATGCTCAAATGCATAGTTTTTTGCTTGTGGATAATCAGGAAGTAGATTGTAAAAATGCCTTATTTGGATGTTCTTTTGAAAATTTATTAGAAAAAAAAGAGCCTTTTATAATTTCGAACGTAGAAAAATTTTCTCAGGAGCCTGGACATGAAAGCCTGGGGCTGCATTTGCTTCGTCAAAATATTGGGAGTTGTATTTTTGCACCGATTATCAAAGATGATCAGTTTTTAGGTATATTAGAAATCGTATCTCATTACCCAAAAGAATTGAATAGTATAAGTGCAACAAAACTGGAATTGGTTTTGCCTTATTTAACAGATACAATTGATCGTTATAATACCGATATGCAACATCAGGTGGAAGCTATCATTCAGCGAGAATATACTACAATACACCCTAGTGTTTACTGGAAATTTAAAAAAGAATCTCAAAATTATTTTCAAAATAGTAATCATTCCAAAGATTATATTTTCAAAGAAATCGTTTTTAAGGAGGTGTTTCCGTTATATGGACAAATTGATATTAAGGGTTCATCTGAGCACAGGAATGATACAGTAAAGAAAGATTTAAAAAATCAGTTGATTTCTCTTTTAAAAATTTTCGAAAATCCGAAATCAGATGCTAATTTGATGTTGTTAGAGCAACGGAAGTTTGAATTGGAATCATTGCTTCAGGAGTTGGATTTCCCTTTAAAAGCAGATACAGAGCAGCATATTCAGCATTATATTGAAGAGGAAATTCATCCTATTCTCAAAAACACCAAGGACACGGCAAAAAACGAAAAGCTAGAACGATTGTATTTTGAGAGTCTGGATGAAAAATCGGGTTTGTTTTATCATGAGAGAAAGAAATTTGATAATGCAATGTCTATTATCAATAAAAAACTAGCCTCAGTTTTAGATAAAAAACAAATAGAAGCTCAACAAATTTACCCACATTATTACGAACGGTTCAAAACGGATGGTGTTGAGCATAATTTATATATAGGAGCTTCAATTACGCCTTCAAAACCTTTTGATATTATGTATTTGCATAATTTGCGTTTGTGGCAATTACAGACTTTATGCGAAATGGAATTAGAACATCATCAGCTAAAGGCTTCTTTACCATATGAATTGGATGTAACTTCATTGATTTTGGTATTTAGTGCTCCTCTTTCAATTCGTTTTAGAATGGATGAAAAACGTTTTGATGTAGACGGAACTTATAATGCGCGTTATGAAGTTGTGAAAAAACGAATAGATAAATCAAATATTAAGGGAACGAACGACAGAATTACAGAAAAAGAAAAAATTACCATTGTTTATTCGCAAAATAGTGAAGAAGCAGAATATTTAAAATACATTAAATATTTACAGCATAAAAAAGTACTGGAGCCTGCCATTGAACAGTTTGAAGTTGAGGATTTACAAGGAGTTTCCGGATTAAGGGCAATTCGAGTAAAAGTTATAAATAATACCGAAAATCCGATTTCTCAAAAAATTACATATCAGGATTTATTGAATGAGCTTAAATAAAATTAGTTTACCTTTAAATTGATTTGAATGCGATTACAAAAGAAATTACTGTAATAATAATTCCAATCATAAAAAAGTTGTAGGCAATTCTCAGCAAATTATATTTTCGTTGCAAAACCAGACCCAGGTAATATAAATCTTTTATCATTGTAGAATATAAATAGTCACGGTCTTTCATCATTTCGTTCATTGCCCATTCATATTCTTGTAAAGGCATTTTATAAAAATTTCCAAAAAACATCAAATTTATTTTTTTTGCTTCTACATCTTCTCGTGTAAAAAAACCGGAAGTTACTTTGGGCCTGGTTGATAAAATAGCAAAAATGATTGTCGTGACACTTGAGATGAGCATGATGAAAGTAGGGATTACCAAATGGGCATTCTTCGGGCTATCAAGTTTTGGGATAATAGATGAAAGTGCAATTGAAATAATAATAGCATTTACTGATAATAAAATATTTGCTTTGCTGTCTGCTATTCCGCTTAAGCGTGTGTGATTTCCTAAAGTAACACGAAATAAGGTATCTACACCGCGTTCTGTTTTTTCTAATTTCCCCTTTTTTTTATTTTCGTCTTCAATTTCAACGGCTTTTTTTATCTCCTGTTTGTTGATTTTTTTCTGAATTTTAACGAGATTTTTTTCTTTTAATGGCTGCCATTTTTTTTGAGCATAATCTGTATAAAAGCGATGTTTTGTCATTAAAAACCTGAAGTTTTCTGTAGCCCATTGAAAATTAGAAAAATCGATAATACCTGTGTTTTTTAATTCAAGACGTAATAGTTCACAAGTACTTACATATTCAGGACTAATGATGTGAATGAAATCGGCATCTTTAATTATTTTTTCCAGATGATTTTTGGGAATGTATTCTTTGGCTGTAGCCGAAATCAGATCTCCCACTTTTTTTATGAATTCATCGGATTGATTTTTTTCTTTTAAAAATTCAGAAACAATCTTTATACTTTCATTTTCATGGTTTTCATACCCGCTAATATATCCGGTATCATGAAACCATGCGGCTACTAAAAGTAATTCTTTATCCTCAGAGTTTACTTTTTCTTTATCACAAAGCTCTTTAGTTGCATTAACCACACTTTGAGTATGATTAAAATTGTGGTAAGAATATAAAACAGATAGTTTATCTTTGAGTAAATTAGTAACGAAATCTTCGGATTGTTCTATTAGATTCATGGAGAATATTTTTATACCACTAAATTATGAAATTGTTTCTGGATAATCATTTTATTGTCAGGATTAAAAGCCAAATTGTATCATTTTTACTTTTGTCTGTAATCTGTTCATGCGCCACACACCATGCTCAATTTGGAGAAAATGTAAGCGCCAACGAAAACGAAAACGCAACTGATACCATAAAAATTGCACACACTTTTTATTTAGTTGGTGATGCAGGGAATGCAGACCAAGAAAAAGCGCATCAAACCTTGGAATTACTGCATCAAAAACTAAAAAAATCTAATAAAAGAGCTACGTTACTTTTTTTAGGAGACAACATTTATCCTAAAGGTTTTCCTGCCAAAGATAAAGGATCTGTAGTAAAAATTGCCGAAACAAAACTCATCAACCAGCTTAAACTCACTGAAGGTTTTAAGGGGAAAACCATCTTTATTCCTGGAAACCATGATTGGTATAGCGGAACTAAAGGGCTAGAGCGTCAGTCTGATTTTGTAACTAAATACTTAAATGATAAAAAAGCATTTTTACCGAGAAAGAATTGCCCAATTGAAGAGGTAAAAATGGATAGTATTACTTCTTTGATTACAATTGACAGCGAATGGTTTTTAGAAGACTGGAATGATCATCCTACTATAAATGACAATTGTGATATTAAAACACGTGAAGATTTTTTTGATGAACTTGAAAATATTCTAAGTAAAAATCAGGAAAAAACAATAGTGATGGCTATTCACCACCCCTTAATGAGTAATGGTACACATGGCGGCCAGTTTTCGTTAGAGAAACAATTATTTCCATTAGAGAATAAAATTCCACTTCCCATTATTGGTTCGATGATTAATTTTCTCCGAAAAACATCAGGGATCAGTCCGCAGGATATTCAAAATAAACAATATACTATTTATGCTAAAAGGATAAAAGCACTTATTCAGGGACAAAAAAATATTATTGTGGTTTCGGGTCATGACCATAATTTGCAATTTATCAACAACGAAAATATCAATCAGATTATAAGCGGTGCAGGTTCAAAATCGGAAGCGGCAAGGGCAATAAATCCAAACGATTTCTCTTATGGCGGAAATGGATATGCAACATTGACTTTATTTAAGAGCGGAGATGCAAAAGTCGCTTTTTTTGGTAATGAAAATAATAAAGAAAAATTGCTTTTTGAACACGAAATTATAAAAGCAAAAGAGTTTAACTGGGTTAAGAATTCGCCTGATGATTTTCCTAAAACAGTTACTTCCTCGATTTATTCTCCAGATTTGACGAATAAAAGTGTTGTACATAGATTTCTTTTTGGAAACCATTATCGCAAATATTACAGTCTGCCTGTCGAAGCCAAAACAGCAAGTCTGGATACACTTATGGGTGGTTTGAAACCTGTTAGAGAAGGTGGAGGACACCAGTCAGTATCTTTAAGACTGGTTGATTCAAAAAAAAGAGAATACATTATGCGTGCTTTAAAAAAGAGCGCTACGCAATTTCTTCAATCCGTTGCGTTTAAGGATCAATATGTTGTAACTGACTTTAAAGATACTTATGCCGAGGATTTTCTTCTTGATTTTTACACAACAGTTCATCCTTACACTCCTTTTACTATTGGAAATATGGCTGACAAGTTAGGATTGGCACATTCCAATCCGGTTTTGTATTATATTCCGAAACAAGAGGCTTTAAAAGAATTTAATTCAAATTTTGGAGATGCACTGTATATGGTAGAAGAACGTGCGGCAGATAATCAAAAAGATGTCCGTAGTTTTGGAAAACCAAATGATATTATCAGTACAGATGATATGATGATGAACCTTCATAAGGACGAAAAATATAGTGTTGATGAAAAAGAATACATGAAAGCCCGTTTGTTTGATATGCTCATTGGTGACTGGGACAGACATAAGGATCAATGGCGTTGGGGCGAATATAAGCAAGGCCATAAAGTCATTTATAAACCGATTCCGCGTGATCGTGATCAGGCATTTGCCAAATATGACGGTACTTTACTTTCTTTGTTAATGAATATTCCGGCATTACGACATATGCGAAGCTTTAAAAACAAAATTGATAATGTAAAATGGCTTAATCGCGAACCTTATCCTCTAGATTTGGCTTTTGTTCGAATTTCAGATAAAGAAGATTGGATTACAGAGGCAAAATATATTCAGGAACATCTTTCGGATACTGATATTGACAACGCTTTCAAGAACCTGCCAAAAGAAGTTCAGGATGAAACGATTGAAGATATTAAACAAAAATTAAAGAGGAGAAAAAGGGAGCTTCAAAAATATGCTGCTACTTATGCTGATGTTCTTTCCCGAACCGTCATGGTAGCCGGAACGGACAAAAAAGACAAGTTTGTTCTAAATCATAATGCTAAAAATAGCCTAGAACTAAAAGTTTATCGTCTTAAAAAAGAGGGTGAAGAATTGCTTTACACTAAAGTTTATAAGGACAAGACAACTAAAAATATTTGGATTTACGGTTTAGATGATGATGATGTTTATGAAGTGAAAGGAAAATATAATTCGAAAATTTTAATTCGGTTAATTGGTGGTCAAAACAATGATTTGTACGCTATTGATAATGGAAAAATAGTCAAAATTTACGATTTTAAATCAAAAGACAATACGTATACTCTCGATAAAAAAGCACAAACAGTACTTACAGATGATTATGATGTGAACTTGTATAATTTTGAAAAGCCAAAATATAATGTCTTTTCTGGCTTGCCAACTGCAGGATATAATCCAGATGATGGTGTAAAATTAGGAATCAATCTTAATTATACCGTTAATAATTTTAAACAAAATCCGTACACTCAAAGACATGTTCTAAATGGCTATTATTATTTTGCAACAGGTGGTTTTGAGTTGAATTACATCTCTCATTTTCCTGGATTATTAGGTAACTGGGTAATCGATGTAGAGGCAAAATTTACCACACCTAATTTTGCAATCAATTATTTTGGATATGGTAATGAAACAATAAATGATGATCAGGATCTGGGAATGGATTACAATCGCGTTCGTATACAGAAATTAAGGATTTCGCCAGCTGTGAGAAACGTAGGGCGTTACGGAAGTGAATTAAGTTTTCAGCCTGTTTTTGAAAAAATGCAGGTTGACGATACTGAAGGACGTTATATTAATACTCCAGGGATTATAAATCCTGAAGTTTTTGAAAATCAGTATTATGGAGGAGCAACAATAAAATATAGTTTCAAAAATGCCGACTTCGCTTCAAAACCCTCTTTAGGGATGGGGTTCATGATTTCGGGCAGCTGGTTAACAAATTTGGACAATTCTAAACAAAATTTTCCCACTATTGAAAGTAATTTAAGCTTTGTACACAAAATCGATTCACAAGCGAAATTAGTTTTTGCCACTTTGTTCAAGTCAAAAGCAATTTTAAACAACAATTATGAATTTTATCAGGGTGTAACTTTGGGAGGCGATAAAGATTTACGTGGATATAGAACCGAGCGTTTTTTAGGAAATGCGTCTTACTCACAAAGCACTGATTTGCGTTTTAGTATTGGTAAAATTCGCAAAACAATAGTTCCGTTAACTTATGGAGTTCTGGCAGGTTTTGATTATGGACGTATTTGGCTGGATGGTGAAAATTCAAAAAGATGGCATAATGATTTTGGTGGTGGAATCTGGCTTAACGGAATAAATTTAATTACGGCAAGAGTTTCTTATTTTAAATCACCGGATGAAGCAGGAAGAATTGTTTTAGGTGCTGCTTATAGTTTTTAATTATTTCAGCTTGAATTCATAAACGTTTCCGCCAATTTTATTGGTTTTTTCATCAGCGATTAATAAAGTGTTATTGTCTTTAAAAACAATAGCTTCTTTTTGCGAAAAGTGATTTAAGCTAATTTCGGTTTGAGTGCCTTTGTTAAAACAATCACCGTTAAAATCTTTAAAAAGAACAATTTTATCGTGACTTAATAAAACCACTTTTTTTCCGTCAGGACTAATGGTTGCACTTGTTAAAACACAGTGATTGTAATTGTTACAGGTTTTAAATTCGCCTATTTTAACCGCTTTTTGCGTTCCCGGAGCATTTAATATTTTGTAAATAAAAGCAGTTCCGTCAAAACCTTTACTTCGGTTTTTAGTAAAAAGATAAAAGTAATTTTGATATTCGAAAAAGCCTTCAACATCATAAAATAATTCTTTTTTCTTAGGCGGAAATTCAGTCTGTTCAGGATATGAAAATGAAACTTTATATTGAGAAACAGCTTTTTCTTTATTTAATTCTCCTTTTGCTACTTTGTAGATACATAAATCCTGACGTTCGTTATCGTTATTACCAAAATCACCAATATAAATATTACCTGCTTTATCTTTTGTAATATCTTCCCAATCTACATTTTTAGCATTGGTAATGGCAATAGTTTTCTCTAATTTTCCTTCTGAATTTATTGCGTAAATTTCATTTTTATTGCCGCTGTCTTCCAATGTATAAATCAAATTGGTTTCCGGAAAATATGTTATTCCTGAAACTTCTTTAAGTTTTTTTGGAAGCGAACAAAGCGTTTCTAAGTCATTATTTGATTTGTGTTGGCAAGCCAGTAAAACGAGAGAAGTTACAATTAATAAAGGCTTTTTCATAAAATTGTTGTTTTAATATTTAAGCAATATTTAAATCAAATTAGTGTTTTTAAAATTACGCGTAATAAATTCAAATGCAGCAAACATAATGTGTCCCATTGATTTGGCATTTTTAAATTTCATATCATTTGTATACCGATACAATTCCATTTTTAACTGATTCAAGTGTTGTTCAGTAGATATGGTATCGTGACACATTATATTTAAAAGCTTTTTAATTCTGTTTTCGGCAGAGTGAATACGTTTTGCCAAAATAGCACGCTCTTCGTCTTTATATTGAAAAATAGAACGTTCCTCGAGTTTATCCTTAATCAATTTAATCATTGGATAATTTTCTTTGAAAAACTGTGGCCGATATACTTTAAAATTGCCTTCATAACATTGCTGGTCAAAATCAATTGGACGAATTTTATAGACTACCTGATCAAAATCATGAATCGGTACAATTACATAATTGTAAGCGCGCATATCACCTAAAAGCCTGATCATGCAGCGTTCATTAAATTTTACAAACTCTTTTGCAATTTGCGACTTTTCGGTTTCAGTGCAGGAATCTAATAAAGTATCCATGAAAACATCACCCGGAATTCCTATGATGTGCTCTTCTATTAAAGTGTCGTTGTAAACCAGGAAGTTGATTTTATCTGGAGATAGAATATCCTCTAATTCTAACCCGTAAATTCTCGATGCATCTGCTTTTTTGATGTAAAAGTGAACATAATTATCGTTGAGAATATTTCGGACTTTTATTCGGAAAGGCTTCGAGTTTCCAAAAGTACAGTAATCAATTGCATCAATATTAAGAAACTGGATTATTTCGGTATTTCCATCAGAATGTAAAAGAGAATAGATTTTTTTAAGGTTCAAATCAATTTCATTTCTTTCAAATTCATTATAGTAAACTCTAATCCATAACGTATCTGCATCATTTTTGTCGTAGACAGTTATAGAGCCGGAAAAGCGCAATAAGTCATCATAAAACACAGAAACTTTTGAGATTCGCTCATATCTTTCTAAATAACTTAAAAGTGATTGTGTTAAAGGGTAGGAAGGTTTTTTTAAAAGCATTAAAGGCTCGCTCATTTTCAATATCTTTAATGCAAATTTACATTAATTTATATTTAGGAGTAACAAAAAGCCATTTGAAACGTCTTACTAAAAACTAAAACCGAAATAAATTTGGAAACCATACTTACAATTGAGAATCTTCACAAAAAATATGGGCGAATTCAAGCCTTGAAAAATATATCTTTTGAAATACAAAAAGGACGCGTTTATGGTATTTTGGGACCAAACGGTAGCGGAAAATCAACTACATTAGGAATTGTCCTGAATGTTGTAAACCGAACATCAGGTAATTACAGTTGGTTTGGAGGAAAAATGCAAACCCATGAAGCTTTAAAAAAAGTTGGTGCCATTATAGAAAGACCAAATTTTTATCCTTATATGACAGCTGAAGAAAACCTGAAGCTTGTTTGCAAAATAAAAAGTATTAATTATTCTAAGATAAACGAAAAGCTTGATTTAGTAGGTTTGAGCGAAAGAAAAAATAGTAAATTCAGTACTTTTTCGTTAGGGATGAAACAACGTCTGGCAATTGCTTCGGCACTTTTAAATGATCCTGAAATTTTGATTTTAGATGAACCTACGAATGGTTTAGACCCTCAGGGAATTCATCAGATTCGTGATATTATCAGAAAAATTGCTTCACAGGGAACTACTATTTTATTAGCATCACATTTATTGGATGAGGTTGAAAAAGTGTGTTCGCATGTAGTTGTATTGCGGAAAGGAGAGATGCTTTATTCCGGTTCTGTTGACGGAATGGCAGCAAATGAAGGCTTCTTTGAAGTTCAGGCTGAAGATAATGAAGCGTTAAAATTTATTTTGAATGAGCATCCGGCAATTGAGAGAATAACTGAAGAGGAAGGTAAAATTTTGATTTACCTAAGATCAGAATTATCAGCTTCGGAATTGAATCAATTTCTATTTTCAAAAAACATTACACTAAGCCATTTAGTAAAACGTAAAAATAGCTTAGAAGCTCAATTTTTAGAATTAACCAAAAACGCCAACGTTCAAAATAACTAACCATGAACAGACTTATATCTATAGAATTACAAAAAATCTGGAAAAATAAAGCCAGTAAAGTATTGACACTCACTTATTTCATTCTACTCTCATTTATAGCTTTAATTGCTTCCATAAAATTTGATATTGGATTTTTCAAGCTTCACTTTGCTGAAATGGGTATTTTTAACTTTCCGTTTATTTGGCATTTCAATACTTACATAGCAGCATGGTTGAAATTTTTTCTGGCCATTGTAATTGTTTCTATGATGGCAAATGAATATAGTTATGGTACTTTAAAACAAAATTTGATTGATGGGTTAAGTAAAAAAGAATTTGTATTATCAAAATTCTTCACGGTTGTTCTTTTTGCTTTGTGCTCTACCATTTTTGTTTTTGTAATGAGTTTGATTTTAGGATTTTGTTTCTCATCTTACACTGAATTCGGAGTTGTCTTCACGGATTTGGATTATCTGTTAGCGTTTTTTGTTAAACTGACTGGTTTCTTTTCTTTTTGTTTGTTTTTAGGCATTTTAGTAAAACGATCGGCTTTTGCATTAGGTTTTCTTTTAGTTTGGAGTATTGTGGAAGGAATTGCAAAAGGGCTTTTAATATTTAAAATCTTTCCGGAAAGTACTATTGGACATACTATTATGAAGTTTTTTCCTTTAGAAGCAATGTCCAATTTAATTATTGAGCCATTTACAAGATTATCTATTATAAAAACTATCGGAACCCAAATGGGAGTTGAAAATACAAAAGATTACAGTGTTGATTATTTTTCAGTTTTAATAGTTTTGGTTTGGACTTTTCTATTCGTTTACTTCTCATACAAGTTGTTGAAAAAAAGAGACTTGTAGCTATTTATTATATTACAGTATATTTATTGATGTATAATTGAGAAAGGTTATTTTAGTTTAAAAAGTAATGCAAAAATTATTACTTTTAAAATATGCTAAAAAATATTTACCTTTTTTTAATACTATTGCCGTTTTTGAGTTTTTCGCAATTTAGCAAGACTCATTACATTCCGCCAATTGTGGTTTCAAGTGGTGTGCCTGTAGGTCCGCAATATATTTATATTTCTACTCCAAGTTTAACCCCGGTCAGCTTTAGCATAAACGAAATTGGTGGACCAATTACTACTGGAACAGTTTCAAGAGATGTTCCTTATGTTTTTGACATTGATGCACATAATGGTAATCAATTGGTTCTTTATGAATCAGAAGTGAGCAGTGTTAGATCTAACAGAGGTTATATTATTGAGGCAGGAGATGTTGTGTATGCTACAGTTAGGGTCATTGATAAGACAGGAAATCAAGCAAGTGAAATAGTTTCTAAAGGTTTAGCGGCATTAGGAACTCAGTTTAGAATTAGTGGTCTTACAAATAAATTAAATCAGGGATATTCAGAGAGGCATTTGACATTTGCATCTATTTTGGCAACTGAAAACAACACTATAGTCAATTTTAAAGACATCAAAACAGGAGCAGTTTTAATTAATAATAACATTACGGGAAACTCTGCACCAAGTATTACCCTAAATAGTGGGGAAAGTTATACTATAGCAGTACAAGGTCCAACGCCAGCTAATAATGATGCACTGATTGGGTCATTAATTACCTCTAACAAACCAATAGCTGTAAATTGTGGTTCGTTTGCCGGATCCAATGGTGAAATAAGAAATAATGTTGATTTAGGATTTGATCAAATTGTTTCAGCAGAAAGAACAGGAACGGAGTACATTTTTATTAAAAGTACAGGTTCAGAAAATGTTGAAAAGGTGATTTTAATCGCGAATGAAAACAATACCGAACTATTTTTAAATGGTTCTACAACTCCGACTTATATCATTAATTCAGGCGAATACGTTTCGCTTTTAGGTTCTGATTATAATCTTCAGGGAAATTTGTATGTGCGTTCCAGCAAAAATATTTTTGCATATCAATTTATAGGTGATGAAATTAGAGGAGATGAAGCCAATCAGGAAATGTTTTTTGTACCGCCTTTAAGTTGTCAAACGCCAAAATCAATAGATAATATTCCAGCTATTGAATTGGTTGGTAATCGTGCCTTCAAAGGACGAGTGACAATTACAACTAAAGCAGGGTCGGATTTAAATTTTATAATTAATAAAATCCCTTATACTTTGGATACATTGCTTCCTGGAGTGAAAGTTTTAGGCCCAACTACTGTTACAGGAAATACAGAATATGAATGTTATGTTTTAACAGGATTGACAGGAAATGTATCCATCTTTTCTACTTCTCAATTATATCTGGCAGCATATGGCAGCGATGATGCAGCAACATTTGGAGGGTATTACTCCGGTTTTACCTTTAAGCCAGAAGTGAATTTCCAACAATTAAATGTAACCCAATCAGGCTGTATTCCTAATGTTAAACTTAATGTGAGTTCCCTCACGGGGTTTGATGTGTTTCAGTGGTATTTTAATAATGCGAAAATTTCCGGAGCTACTTCAAATACCTATTTGCCTACACAACCAGGATATTACAAAGTAAAAGCGACCTTGTCTGCCTGTGGTATAGAGTTGTTTTCTGATGAAATTCCGGTTAGTGACTGTCCGACAGATATGGATAATGACAAAATCAATGACAACATAGATCAGGATAATGATCAGGACGGAATAACGAATTGTACGGAATCATTTGGAAATCAGGATATAGATATATCAAATTCAGGTTCAAAAACTATTTCTATAGGCACTTATACTAATTCATTCACAGGAACAGTTACTACTTCGGCAACAGCAAGCGCTGTACCTTTCTTTGGTAATACTGACGGAAGTTTTGTTAGTGAAATCCCTGCCGGAAAAACAAACTGGGTAAAATACACTTTGAATTTTGCTCAGCCTGTTTCAATTGGATTGGATTATATTTCAATAGGGAATACTACTGATTTACTGAATTCTACTGCTGAATATGTGGTGAATTCGGAAACGGACAAAACGATAACGGTATTAAATCCAAATAACCAATTATTGATTGATACTAATTATGATGGCTTTTATGAAAGTGGTGTCACCGAATTTTCATCATTTGAAATTCGTTTAAGGTTAAATGGTGCTGTTTCGTTACCAGCAGGTACAGGGACTTTTAAATTTTTAACGCATCAGTCTAAAATGATAAGTTTTAAGCATCAAAATCTTTCTGAAACAGCCTTAAATAAAACATCTTTAAAATTCTATTTGGTTTGTGTTCCTAAAGATTCTGATAATGATGGGATTTTTGATTATTTTGATCTCGATAGTGATAATGATGGTATTCCGGATGCTGTTGAAGCACAAGGAGCAGGTTTTAAAATTGTATCTAATGTTGACGCTAATCATGATGGAATTGATGATATTTATGGAAACGGATTAATACCATTAGATTTCGATAATGATAATGTCCCTAATTATTTAGACTTAGATAGTGATAATGACGGAATTTACGACCTGACAGAATCTGGAAGTAATGCTGCTTATGCCAATTTTAGTGGTATAATTGGCGGTAATGATTTTGGATCAAACGGATTGGCCAATTCAGTAGAAACAAGTCCTGAAAGCGGAAAACTAAATTATAGTATAACAGATACCGATTCAGACGGTATTTGTAATTATATAGAACTTGATAGCGACAATGATTTGTGTCCGGATGTAATTGAAGCAGGATTTATTGATGCAAATAACGATAAATTTTTAGGTGCTGTTTCTCCACCAATTGTAAATATAAAGGGTGTTGTTACAAGTGGAATCGGTTATACAACTCCAAATTCAAGTTATACGATTGCTGCACCAATTATTATTGATAATCAACCAGAAAACAAATCTGTTTGTGAATTTCAAAACACAACTTTTACAGTTGTTGCTGCTTCAGCTTCGGGCTATCAGTGGGAGGTTTCCAGTAATAATGGTTTGACCTGGACAGACTTGGTTAATAATACGACATATGCAGGAGTAAATTCATTATCGTTAACAGTCTCAAATGTTTCTCAATCGATGAATAGGTATCAATACCGGGTATTTTTGAGCCGAACAGGAAATTCATGCGGGTTATATTCAAATGCAGCGGTATTGACCATTTTGGCTTTACCAGCAATTAATACACCTGCAACTTTAGTGCAGTGTGACGATAATACGGATGGGGTTTCGATATTCAATTTAACGCAGAAAAATAATGCTATTTCAGTAAATTCAGCTCTAGAAAAGTTTAGTTATTACGCCACTTTTGCAGGTGCAGAATTACAAGATGTGTCATCGTTAATAGTGAATTTTCAGTCTTATACGAGTTCAGATAAAACAATTTATGTGCGTATTGAAAATGCGAATGGTTGTTTTAGTATTGCACAGTTAAAACTGATTGTCTCTGTAACTCAAATACCAGTTAATTTTAAAATTCAGGATTATCAGTCATGTGATGATTTTATAGATGATGTAAATAATGACAAAGATGGTATTTCAAGTTTTGATTTTAGTAATGTAACACAGGAAATAAAAAATACACTTCCGGTTCCGGGTACAAATTACACGATAAGTTATTATAAAAATGAAGCTGATTTTCTGGCAGAAACAGATGCTTCGGGAAATTCATTAGCAATTACAAATATTTCAAATTATAGAAATATTGGCTATCCAAATAATCAGAAAATATGGGCTAGGGTTGAGAATTCTTTGTCTAATGATTGTTTTGGATTTACTACTTTTAATTTAATCGTAAATCCATTTCCTAATATAAACCTAAACACTGACGGCACCGAAAATAAAATTGTCTGTAGTAATTTGCCAGAACTTTGGGTTACTCTTGATGCGGGTATTAATGATGGAACGCCACAAGATGATTATAGTTATCAGTGGTATTTGGATAGAAATGTAATTCAGGGAGCTACAACTTATTCTATAAAAGTTAATACACAAGGAACTTATAATGTAGATGTGACTAATAAAAGTAATTGTCAAAGAACCCGAATTATAAAAGTCGTGGCGTCAGATATTGCTGGTATTGCTGAAATCGAAGTTAAGGATTTAAGAAATGATAATTCTGTTTTAATAAATATAAATGGGCCTGGACAATATGTGTATAGTATTGCTGATTCAAATGGTCCTTATCAGGATTCCAATTTATTCGAAAAGGTTGCAGTAGGATTTCATACCGTTTATATCAAAGATTTAAATGGTTGTGGTATTACTCAAAAAGAAATTGCAGTTCTCGGCGCTCCAAAATTCTTCACTCCAAATGGAGACGGCTTTAATGATTTTTGGAATGTTGAAGGTGTAAGTGCAGATTTTTATTCCAAATCAATCATATATATATATGACAGATATGGAAAACTGATCAAACAAATTTCTCCTTCAGGTTTAGGCTGGGATGGTACATTTCTTGGAAATCCATTGCCTGCTGATGATTATTGGTATACTGCAAAATTTGAAGATGGGAGAGAAGCAAAGGGGCATTTTAGTTTGAAGAGATAAAGCTTAAAAATTCCAAACTGAAAATTCAAAATTATAATCTGTAAAACAAAAAATCCCAAATTCACAATTGAATTTGGGATTTTAAAATATTGAAATTTGATAAAAATTAGAACTTAAATCTTTTTCTATCAGTTTCTGTCAAATATATTTTTCTCAAACGAATAGATTTTGGTGTAACCTCTACATATTCATCTTTTTGAATGTATTCTAAAGCTTCCTCAAGAGAGAAAATGATTGGCGGGATGATTCTTGCTTTCTCATCATTTCCAGAAGAACGTACATTAGATTGTTTTTTCTCTTTAGTTACGTTTACACACATATCATCACCACGAGAGTTTTCTCCAATTACCTGACCTTCGTAGATTTCAGCATTTGGTTCAACAAAAAACTTACCACGATCCTGCAATTTATCGATAGAATAAGGAATAGCTTTTCCTTTTTCCATAGAAATCAATGAACCTTTATTGCGTCCTGCAATTTCTCCTTTGTAAGGTTCGTATCCTATGAAACGGTGTGCCATAATAGCCTCACCAGCTGTAGCAGTAAGCAATTGATTACGTAATCCAATAATTCCACGTGATGGAATATTAAATTTTACAATCATACGGTCACCTTTAGTTTCCATGCTCAGCATTTCACCTTTACGCATAGTGACGAACTCAACTGCTCTACCTGAAAGTGATTCCGGTAAATCGATTGTCAATTCTTCAATTGGCTCACATTTTTTACCATCAATTTCTTTGATGATAACTTGTGGCTGACCGATTTGTAATTCGTAACCTTCTCTTCTCATTGTTTCAATAAGAACAGATAAGTGAAGTACTCCACGACCAAAAACCATGAATTTATCAGCAGAATCAGTTTCACCTAACTTCATAGCTAAGTTTTTCTCTAATTCTTTTGTCAATCTTTCTCTAATATGACGAGAAGTTACAAATTTACCTTCTTTTCCAAAGAAAGGAGAATCATTAATTGTAAACAACATGCTCATAGTAGGCTCGTCGATATCAATCGTTTTTAAACCTTCAGGATTTTCAAAATCAGCAATAGTATCTCCAATTTCAAAACCTTCAACGCCAATGATTGCACAAATATCTCCGGCAATAACTTGTTGTACTTTTTTTCGGCCAAGACCTTCAAAAGTATGTAGTTCTTTGATACGGGATTTAGATACAGTACCATCTCTTTTTACTAATGAGATTGGCATACCTTCATTCAAAACTCCTCTTTCTAAACGACCAATTGCAATACGACCTGTAAAAGCAGAAAAATCTAAAGAAGTAATTAACATTTGTGGTGTTCCTTCAGAAACTTTAGGAGCAGGTACATTGTCAACAACCATATCCAATAGTGCTTCAACATTATCAGTTATGTTTTCCCAGTGATCAGACATCCAGTTGTTTTTAGCTGAACCATAAACGGTTGGAAAATCCAACTGCCATTCTTCAGCACCTAATTCAAACATTAAGTCAAAAACTTTTTCGTGAACTTCTTCAGGAGTACAGTTTTCTTTATCAACTTTATTGATAACTACACAAGGCTTAAGACCTAAGTCAATCGCTTTTTGTAATACAAAACGAGTTTGTGGCATTGGACCTTCAAAAGCATCCACAAGCAAACATACACCATCGGCCATGTTCAATACACGTTCTACTTCACCTCCAAAATCGGCGTGACCAGGAGTGTCAATAATATTGATTTTTGTTCCTTTATATTGAACAGATACGTTTTTAGAAGTAATAGTAATCCCTCTCTCACGCTCTAAATCGTTATTATCAAGAATTAAATCACCTGTGTTTTCGTTGTCACGAAATAATTGACAGTGATACATAATTTTATCAACCAAAGTGGTTTTACCGTGATCGACGTGGGCAATAATTGCAATGTTTCTAATAGATTCCATCTGTGATTTTTAATGGGTGCAAAGGTACACTTTATTTTGATATAAAAAACGTTTTGGAGATAGTTTACGTAATGCCAACGAATTAGTTTAACGAAATAGTGATGTTTCTATCGATTTAAAAGTATTTTCCATTTGGTTCAATCTGGTTTATTTACTTATATTTGAGTAATGAAAAGTAAACCAAAACAAATTACGCTGATATATGTTATCATTTCGTTATTTATGGCTATCTTATGTCATAAATTTCTAATTTGCTACGTTTTAAGGACTGAATTCTATTATTTCAGTTTTATAAAAGATATCGTTTTTATTTTTTTTACAGGGTTAATTTTTAATTATATTTTATCAAAAAATGAAAGCAGAACTATTTCTATTTTAAACAAAATGCAACTTGCTAATGAAGAGATTAAAGAATCTAATGAAAAGTATGATATAGTTGCAAAAGCTACAAGTGATACAATATGGGATTGGAGGATTCAGGAGGATTATATTACCTGGAATAAAGGAATCGAAAATGTTTTTGGTTATAAGCTGGAAGAAGTAGGGATGACTTCAAAATGGTGGTTTGATAAAATTCATCCAGAAGATACAATAAAAATGTCTGTCAGATTGTATTCTTTTATTGAACTTAAAACGGAGAAATGGCAGGATCAATATCGTTTCAGATGTGCTGATGGTAGTTACAAATATGTTTTGGACAGAGGTTTCCTTTTAAAAGATGACAATGGTAAAGGCATCAGAATGATTGGAGCCATTCAGGATATTACAAGACAAAAAGAAGAAGAACAGAGGCTTAAGCTTTTAGAAACGGTAATTACCCAATCTAAAGACTCTATTTTGATTACCGAGGCGAATTCTACAGAAGGCAAAATTCCGCGAATTGTTTACGTAAACCCAGCTTTTTCTAAAATGTCAGGATATGAATCTGATGAAATTTTAGGGCAGTCCCCAAATGTTTTTAAAGGGCCAAATTCTGATTCAGAAGGTTTGAAAAAAATATTAAAAGCTATTAAAGAGGAAAAGGAGTGTTTTATTGAAACAATAAGTTACAGCAAAAGCAAAAGAGAATATTGGGTTCGGTTTTCAATGATTCCAATTTTTAATGCTGAAAATGTAATATCACATTGGATATCTATTCAGCAAGACATTACAGAAGAGAAAAAATTAGAAACTGAAAAAGAACATTTAATTCGTGAACTAACTCAAAATAATAAAGATTTAAAGCAATTTTCATATATAACATCACATAATCTTAGAGCTCCATTGTCTAATTTAATGGGGCTGTTGAATTTAATAGAGGATATTCCTTTAGAAAACCCTGAGTTAGAGGAAATACTAAATGGTTTTTCTAAGTCTACGCATCTCCTCAATGAAACAATCAATGATTTAGTAAAAGTTATTATTATAAAAGATAATCCTTCAATGCAAAAAGAAATGGTTTCTTTGAGCGATGTTTTTGAGAATGTATTTAGTCAGTTGTCCTTTCAAATAGAAGCACATAAGCCAATAATAAAGCTTAGGTTAGATAAAGTTCCTTTACTTAATACAAATAAGGCATATATTGAAAGTATATTACTAAATTTGTTAACGAATTCTATAAAATATAAGTCCGAGAACAGAAAATTAAAAATTTCTATAACTGCTGAACAGATTGATCAAAGAGTCTTTTTGACCTTTAGTGATAATGGAATCGGTATTGATTTGGAAAGAAATGGTGATAAAGTTTTTGGATTATATCAAAGGTTTCATAATTATCCAGATAGTAAGGGGCTTGGTTTGTACCTTGTAAAATCTCAGGTTGAAACTATGGGAGGCACAATTAGTGTTGAAAGCGAGGTAAACAAAGGAACCTCATTTATCATAACATTTAAAAATTAAGTTATGTTGGAACAAATTTTATGTATTGATGATGATCCTATTACATTGATGCTATCTAAAAAAGTAATTGCAAGATCTGGTTTTTCTGATGAAATCATAACTGCTCAAAATGGAGAGGAAGCTTTGTCTTATTTCAATACATTAAAATATAGTAAAGATCAAACTGCAAAAAAACCACAACTAATTTTTCTGGATTTAAATATGCCGGTAATGGGAGGATGGGAGTTTTTAGATCATTTTACAACCTCAGATTATGATGAATTCAATTCGACAAGCGTTATTGTTCTGTCTTCTACAATCAATCCTGAAGATTTAGCTAAAGCTAAACAGTATGATATTATTATTGATTTCCTTTCTAAGCCAATAACATTACAAATGCTTGAATATGTAAAAAATAAAATTGGACTATAAAAAAACGGCAATTATATTTATAAATGCCGTTTTTTGTTTAAGTAAGTAATAGAAAATGAATAACTTCTTAGCTTTTTTCTTCTTTATTGAAATAAACTAAATAGTAATACATTTGTTTTTCTTCATCCCAGCCTTTTTCAACAAATTTTTCGGCACTTTCAGGATTGATAAAATCCATTTTAATCTGAATATGAGTATCCAGATTAATAACGTTTTTAATCGATTTTCTGGCGTCAGAAACTGCTGCGTTTGCAATAGGGAATGAGGTTACATCTTCGATGCTGTATTTTTCTCCTTTATCAACTTTGTAGTTTTTAAATTCAGGAATTAAGTCAGGATTATCTAAAACTTCATTCAGGAAGTTTTGCTCTTCAAACTGATCATTTTTAGCGAAATAATTCACTGATCGGTTCATAAACATTACTTCCTCTTTTTTGTCTTCTGCTGGTAAAACCACGTCTTTCGCAAAGTTTTGACAGAATTTTAAATACTTTTTAGTGATGAAATTTTCATCTTCAAAAGCATCAACAGATAAAAAGTGCTCTAACCAGTAACGTGCATCGTAACGGTTGCTGTCTACGGTTAGAATTTTGTAACCTTCTTCTTTTTTATAGTTAAAAATCAAGCAGCCTTTATCTAATTTGCTCAGGTTGATTCCTTGCTGTAATATCATTTCAAGATTACTGTCTTTTTCCTCAAATTGTAAAAAGTCTGCTTGCAACTCACTTTTAAAAATTCCGATAGCATCCACAACATTATTATCAATGCTTAAATTTGTTAAATAGGTTACATAAACCTCTCCGTTTTTAATATGCGGATGATTAGACTGTTCGAATAAATGTGTCGTAATATTTTTAGAAATCTCCTGTAATCTGCTGGGATTATCAAAAATCTCAGTCGCATATTTAAACATGTCGTTATAATCCAGATCGACTTCGTGCGCAAACTGATAATAGTTTTCTTCTTTCTCTCTAAAAGGTTTAAAAAAGTACTCTTTTATCAAGGGCACAATTTCATCATTTAAATTAAAAGGCTGTTCTGATAAAAAAATAGCTTCGTTTCTGCTTTTGTTTCCTACGCGATGAATCGCAAGCGTTTCGATGTGGGTGTTGAAAAGGTTAATCATTTTTTTAATATTTTTAGATGAAAGAGCCAAGAAAAAAGACAGCATTAAAGTCTTTACTCTTGGCTCTTGATTCTTAATTTGTTATTTTCTAATTCCAGTTCTCCTCAAATCCAAAATCTTCAAAGCTATCATCACCTTCGAACATATCAAGATCGTCTTCGTCAAGATCATCTTCAAATTCGCCATAAATATCGTCGTGCATATCGGCTTCGAAGCTTTTTTCTCCGGCTTCATCCGGCATTTCTCCATGAGAGAATAGCGTTTCAGGATAAGGAGCTCCGGCAATTTGATCTTCAATAGCAGCCAATTCCACTAAGAAAGTCCACATATTGATGAAATCGTATACGTAAATTATTTTGGTATTTTCTTTGTCTAAGATATCAGATAATTGATAATCACTCATGGTTTTTTGTTCTCCGGGAACGTCGCCAGTATCAAAAAGCGGAATTTCATCTTCCTGGTTCCAGGTTTCATCGCAAGTGTAAAACGAAGCTACTTCCATTCCGTCAAAACCAAAAGCGTTGAAGATTGCATTGTGTAAATCCTCAAGAGTATCATCTTCAAGAATTGCAATGTCTCTAAAAATATCTTCTTCGGCGTCCAGAATTACTCTAAATTTATAAACCATAATCTTTGTATTTTTGAAAAGCCAAAGGTAAAATATAAATTATGATTTATGAATTAGTAAATACGATTTGTTGAAAACATTTTTCTTTTGTCAGGCTGAGTCTGTAGGCTTACCTCAGAATAAACTAAGTTGATGCTCATTTCAATTGATAAGTCTTCGACAGCTTCGGACGATAGTCGGTTTAATAAAAAATATTACTTCTTTATCAATCGTTTCCTGATTTTATGGTAATTTTTATGATATTTGTTATGGCTGGGATAAGTTCTGCTCGAAGTCATATTATTGAAAATTAGCGCTGTAAAAAGCAATATCAAAACGCCAATTAATACAGGAGAAAGTATATACATATAGCCTAAGGCTTTTATTTTATCAGAGCCAATAACGGCAATAAGAGCCGTTGCACCTCCTGGCGGATGCAATGTTTTGGTCATCTGCATTAAAATAATAGCAAGTGAAACTGCTAAGGGCGCTGCAATCCAGATAATATCCGGAGCCAGTTTGTGAACAGTAACACCAATAAATGCGGAGATAACATGTCCTCCAACTAGATTTCGCGGTTGTGAAAACGGACTCTGAATAATTCCGTAAACCAAAACACTCGATGCTCCAAACGAACCAATTAAATAAACCGCATCATTTCCTGAAAAATGTATCGACTGAATGTAAGCTAAAATCCCAATGCCTACAAAAGAGCCTAAGAAAGACCAAAAATGTTCTTTATAATCTACTAAAGTTTCTTTGTAAAGAATGTATCGTGTTTTTCGATATCCCCTTTTTATTTTTTGAACAGGCATGACTTCTATTTTAATAAACTTGGAGAATAACTATACACAGTATAAGGATAAATCATTTTTGCCGTGTATTTCGAAATTAAACAAACTACAAGAATCGGGAAAAATAAAGTATAATCATTTGTTAAATCGCAAACCAAAAATATAGCTGTAAAAGGAGCATGAATACTCGCACTTAAAACTGCTGCCATTCCGATAATCATAAAATTTACAGGAATTACATTGGCATTAAAAAAAGTATTTAATATCGAAGAAAGTAACAATCCTAAAAAAGCACCGATAAAAAGACTAGGTGCAAAAACGCCGCCATCGCCTCCTGAAGCTAATGTTATGGATGTGACAATTGGTTTTAGAAGCAATATTCCGATAAAAGTTAAGGCTAAAGTGAATGTCATTATTTGGTTTGGAGCAATGAAACTGGTTTTAATTGCATGATATCCTTCGCCATATAATTGCGGAAAAATAAACAGCGAAATACTTAAAACTGCTGAACCTATTATGATTTTGTAATAATGTGTATTTATTTTTCCAAATTGGGATTTAAAGAATAAAACACATCGTGTAAGATAAATCGAATTCATTCCTGCCAAAATTCCCAAAAGAATAAAATAGGGAATTGCTTTTAAATGCCAGGTTGTAATTGATACCGCAAATAAAGGTTCTTCTTTTAAAATAGAAAGCAATCCGAAAGCAACTGAAACCGCTATTACATTTGAAATGATAAATGCTCGGCTCACTTTTCTCGAAATAACTTCAAGAGCAAATAAAATTCCGGCGATTGGACTGCTGAATAAAGCGGTAACTCCCGCAGCAACTCCTGCACAAATCAACTCGGTTTTATATTGACGAAATACGTTTTCTTTTTGCTGTGCTACAGAGCCTATTGTAGCTGTACCAACTACCGTAGAAACTTCGATTCCGGTTGAACCTCCAAAAATAACGGTCAATAATCCATTTATAAAGTGAGAAGGGATTTTGTAAGAAGGCAGGTTTTTTGAGGTTGAATTTGTACTTTCAAAAACTTCCTTGATTCCTTTGTTTTCTTTTTTCTTAAAAAGATATTGCCTTAGAAAATAAATTACAGATAATCCAAAAACGGGGAAAAAGATATAAAAAACGGGATTTACAGATACTTCATGAAAGAAGATTTCTTCGTAATATTCGGTTATTTTTTTAAGTGAGATTCCAAGAAACGCGGAGAGAAAGCCAATTAATACAGAAACAATAACTAATTTCCGGAATTTAATAAATTGATGATTTTTTTTGATTTGCGCCGTTTTATTCATCAGAAAGTAAATTTGTAAACCGCAGAATTTTATTTGCGATTTCGCAAAATTAGGCAATCAAATTTATTTTTTAATAATAGACAGTCTTTATAATATGTTAAAACTTATAAAATAAGAAATTCTCTCATTATGTTTTTCTTAGCATAGCGATGAAATATCTCATAAGTAATCGTATCAGCTGATAGACTATTGTTCATAAAACTCAATCGGCAAGTCATCAGGATCAGCGATAAAAGTGAATCTTTTTTCGGTAGTTTCATCAATTCTTATAGGTTCAGATGTTACATTTTTTGTATTTAAAAAAGAAATCGTTTCATCTAAATTTGTAACTTCAAAAGCCAAATGACGCAAACCGACAGCTTCCGGTCTTGATGGTCTTTTTGGCGGATTTGGGAAAGAAAATAATTCAACGATATAAGTGCCGTTCAAGGCCAGATCAAGTTTATAAGACTGACGTTCTTCGCGATAGATTTCCCTAACAATAGTTAATCCCAAAACTTCGGTATAGAAAGTTTTGGATTTTTGATAATCAGAGCATAAAATAGCAATATGGTGAATTTTGTTTAAGGTAAGCATTATGAGCTTTGTTGAGTTTTCTGGTTTAATTTGCGAATTACCTTAGCAGGGTTTCCAACGGCCAATGAATTGTCCGGAATATCTTTTGTTACAACAGATCCGGCACCAATAACGCAGCCTTTTCCGATAGTTACGCCCGGGCAAATAACAGAATTTCCACCAATCCAGCAATCGTCTCCAATAGAAATAGGTAAAGCATTTTCGAGTGTTTTTCTTAATTCTGCGTCAAGCGGATGCGTTGCGGTATAAACTTGAACATTTGGAGCAAAAAACACATTGGAGCCTATGTTTACAGGTGCGCAGTCCAAAACAACACAATTGACATTAAAATAAACATTGTCACCACAAGTAATATTGTAGCCATAGTCACAATGAAAAGGAGGTTCAACATAAAAACTCTTGCCTGTATTCGGAATTAATTCGGCCAAAATTTCTTTGGCTTTTTTCGTCAAACGATACTCGGTTACGTTCAGGCGGTGTAATAAATTCTTGGCTTTTCTTCGTTCTTTTACTAAAACAGGATCGCCCGCAATATAGTATTCTCCGGCAATCATTTTTTCTTTTTCTGTCCTCATTCTATATTTTAATCTATTACTTAATACTATTTTCTTTTAGAATTTTCTCTAAAGACTCGCTTCCCCAGCCTTCATTCATGCTTTTATTTGTCTTTCTAGTTTCAAGAATTCTTTTATTGATACTAATATCTTTAAAAGAAATTAATGTTTCTGTAATTTGCAAATAAACATGAGGATTATCGTCTTTTAGCATTCTTTTAAAAAGGGTTTCAATAAAGAATTTCTCTTTTAATTCTAAAACTTTACGACAATACATTTCAAAGTCATTTACATCTGTATTAGCAATTTTATTTATGATTATACTATAAGCAATAGGTTTATCATTTAGAAGAATGAAGTTTAACATTGTCTCATCTAAACTTTCACTTATCATATTATCATTACTTTTCAAAATAGTTTCTGAATTTTTAGTTTGATAATTTTCGATTAAATTTTTTTTAGTTAATTCGTAAGTTTTAGATTTATTTAATTCTAATAGATATTTAAAACCTTCCATGGTAATAAGGCTTTCTTCTTCCCATATTTTCCATAATAAATCATCATAAATTTTAGATTTATTTGCTAAAATTGCTTCATAAACAAAATGTATGTGATATTTTTTAATGTCTTGATGTTTGATTTTTGTAAATGGAATTTTTAATAATTCTAATGACTTCTGATTTTTATAGGTAGTAATTGCTGTGTACAATTGTAACCATTCGCCATCATAATGATCATCATTTAAAGTTAGATTTAAGTTTTTTTCAAGGAGTGGAAAAAAGCTTGGATCTGGAAACTTTTGAATTGCTTTGTAAGTATAGAAATAACTGTTGTCACTGTCATTGTTTTTTAAAATCAGTTTTATGTCACTCTCTTTTTTATATTTTGCTAATGTAACTAAGGCAGTTTGAATATTTTTTTTTATTACTAGTTCCCGGACTTTTGGATAAAGAAACTCTGTAGGAGGTGCATTTTCGATGGCTCTAAATCTTGAGTCCAGATTGTTTTCTTTATAAATTAAAAGACTATCAAGTGTTGCGAATTCTTTTTCATTCAATTTTTTCACATCAATGTCAACATGTTCAGGAGTAACTACATTGATAAAAAAATCACCAACTTTTTCTTGAGACTTTATACAACCAAATAGAGCCTCTATTCGTGTGTCATCCGTGATATGCTCTTTTACAATTGAAAATAAATCAGCTTCTTTATAATCTGATAACGCCCAGAACGCATAACATCTTACAACACCGTTTGCATGATTAGTAAGAGCTTTCAATTCTTCTATTGATGCATTCTTTTTTAATTCTTCGAAATTTTCATATTGTTTTGGTCTTGTTCCCGACGAATAGACTGCAGACCCCATCAGAACATTAATTTTTTCTATTCGCCTAACTATAGCGATTGTTTTTTTAGATAATTTTGATGTTTCAGAATTATTTTTTTTAACACAACCAAAAGATATAAAAACAACTAAAAGTGATAAAAGGAATGAAAATTTGACGACAGATTTATTCATTTAATGTAAGTTAGGAAGAGTTTTTTAAATTAGATTTACAACTTCTTTTTAGTAATTTTTTCATGAATTTTCAATGTTTCCTGCAAAGCTGCGGTTGCATACCAAGGGATTAATTCTGCTTCCAATAAATTTGCTTTTATTGCCGGATCTGTTGCTACGAGTGCTTTTGCTTCTTCAATAGTTGCTACATTAAAGATATAAATACCTCTGTAATTCCGATCGTTTTTCATGAAAGGTCCGGCTACAACCAATTTTCCTTCTGCGCCAATTTATTAATATTCTCCATATGGCCTTCAAATATTTTTTTGGTTTCTTCTTTTGAAGCAGTAGTGTTAATGCCTGTTTTTAAAAGACAAAACACATATTTTTTCATTCCGTATTCGTCTGCATTTAATGATTTAGCTAGTTCTTCGTCATATTTTGCTTCAGTTTCCTGTGAAAATCCAATTGCACTCAGAAATGAGAAAAGAATCAATAGTGTTGATTTTTTCATGTGAAATATTTTTAGAGAATAATTTGCGTAATATAATTACCAAAATATTTATAGCTCATAATTTAAGTTTATAAAGTTTGGAATTTTTTCGTAATTTTTATTTTCCCAACTATTAAATGCGAAATTTTCAATTTTACTATTTAAGTCTAAATCTAATTCTAGATTAGTTTGTTTACAGAAAGCTAAAATAGTGGCATAACCTACAATAGTTGGATTCGTATCAGTTGCAATTCTGCCTTCTATTTTTTTTATTTTCACGGTCCATTTTTGATTAGTTTTTGAAAGAACAAATTCTAATCCTTTTATTACAGCTTCTTTCCAATCTTTATAACCTATTTTACCTTCTATGTCTTTTGCAGGAACATTCTCAATATCGCCTATTCTAATCCAGCCTTCACCTGTATATTCTTCTATAATTTCATTTTGATTATAGTTTGTACTAATTTCAAGATTTATTATTGCAAAAAATGGTTTTCCATTCTTAATCTTTAATAATCTATAATCTAATTGATCATTAATCATTTATTTGTTTTTGATTATGTTTCACGAATTTTAAAGCAGTTTCTTCAAAATAACAATCTGACCCAAGTGATAAACATCGTGCTGAATAATTCCGTGAATATGTTCGTAATACGTATGATCGTTGTTAACATATATTTTTGCTAAATCAGCATCATCAAAACTTTCAAAAAAAGCATTCCACGATTCTTGTGATTTTGCCAGACTTTGAAGCGATTGTTCCCAGGCTGCTTCAGATGGATCTAAAACAGGTACGAAATAATTATGGTCAGGAGTTGTGATTACTTCTCCCTGAACACGTTTTAAAATATTTCTTCTCCATTGGATAAGATGATTGACAATTTCCCAAATCGTATTGAGATTAGGATGTGCTTTTTTGTAAGCCTGCTCTGCAGTTATCTCATTTAGAGTATTTGCCAAAGTGACTTCAAGCCACGGATTTCCATTGTAAATGGACTGATATAGATTCGAAATTCTTTTGCTTTCTGACATAATCGATAGTTTTAAAACGGTTAGCTAAGATACAAATAAGTATTTTACAACTCATCCTTGAAATTCTACAATTCGGTTATTTAATTTTTTTTAACAAGAACTGTTAAAATACATTTGCTTCATCAAAAACCAACAATATCATGAAAACCAATTTTACTATAATTTTATTATTACTAACATCTTTCATCTTTGCTCAAAACACTATTTCAGGAAAAGTGGTTAACGAAAAAGGAAAACCGGTTCCGGGTGCCAACATTTACATTGACGGAACTTACGATGGTGCCACAAGTTCTGAAACGGGAGAATTTTCTTTTGAAACCACTGCAACCGGAAATCAATTTTTAATAGTGAGTTTTTTAATTTACGACACCTTCAAAAAAGAAATTGATGTAACGAATTTTAAAGATCAGAGCGTAAAGCTGAGAGAAAATGTAAATGCACTTGATGCAGTTGTAATTACTGCCGGAACTTTAGAATCCGGTGATAAAGCAAGAGTTTCAGTTTTAAAACCTTTAGATATTGTAACCACTGCCGGTTCTGCCGGAAATATTATTGCTGCCTTACAGACTTTGCCGGGAACACAAACTGTTGGCGAAGACGGACGTTTGTTTGTTCGTGGAGGTGAAGCCAGTGAAACGCAGACTTTTGTTGACGGAATTCGTGTGGCTCAGCCGTATGGTGCAACAACCAATAATTTGCCAACAAGAGGAAGATTTTCTCCTTTTTTATTCAGCGGAATTGCGTTTTCAACCGGAGGTTACTCAGCAGAATATGGCGAGGCTTTGTCAAGTGTTTTATTGCTGAACACCCAGGACGAACCGGATATGAACAAAACCGATATTGCTTTAATGACAGTTGGTTTAGGCTTGGGAAATACACAGAAATGGAAAAAAAGTTCCCTGAGTGTCAATACGGCTTACATCAATCTGGCACCTTACCAGGCTGTGATTCCGCAAAATGTAGATTGGAATAGCCCATATCAGTCTTTATCTGGAGAAACGGTTTATCGTTATCATTTTACCAATGGAATATTCAAATTATATGCTGCTTTTGATTCAGAGAAATTCGATCTGAATCAGAAAAACGTGAATTTCGAAGACAAAATCAGAACCGATTTAAACAATAATAATTTCTATTTGAATGCATCTTATAAAGGCACTATTGGAACAGGCTGGCAATTAACCTCAGGAATTAGTTATGGATACAGTATAAACAAAATTGAGTATGATGTAAATGATGTTGATAATGATGAAAACGCAGCGCAATTGAAACTAAAATTAAGAAAAAATGTTTCTGATTATTTTAAATTGTCTTTTGGAGCCGATTATTTCATTACGAAATTCAATGAAAACTTTGACGATAATGCTTCTATAAAAGTTGAAAATGGCTACGATTCAAATATTGCTGCTTTTTACACCGAAGGCGATATTTTATTTTCGAAAAATTTCGCAGCAAAAGTAGGTTTCAGGCTTTCGAATAATAGTTTGCTTAACGAAACGAATATTGCACCAAGAGCTTCATTAGCTTACAAAGTTTCAAAAAACAGTCAGTTTTCTTTTGCTTACGGAGATTTCACACAAACACCTGTGGTTGATTATATTAAATATTCAAAATACCATCAATTCGAAAGCGAAAAAGCCAAACATTATATCTTAAACTATCAATTTACAAAACCGGGTCAGACTTTTAGGGCTGAAGCTTACTATAAAGATTACAGCAATTTAGTTCAGTATGATACAAAAGATATTCAATACAATTCGGTTTTCAATAATAACGGTTCGGGATATGCAAAAGGTTTGGATCTGTTTTGGAGAGACAGTAATTTGTATAAAAATTTAGAATATTGGATTTCTTACTCGTATATCGATTCAGAAAGACAGTACAAGAATTTTCCAACAATGGCGACACCCAATTTTATTGCGAATCACAACTTATCAATTGTAACGAAATATTTTATAACCGACTGGAAATCGCAAATTGGTTTCACAAACAGTTACAGTTCGGGACGTCCGTACAACGATCCAAACCAAACACAGTTTATGAACGGAAAAACAAAATCATATAACAGTTTAAGTTTCAACTGGGCATATTTATTGACGACACAAAAAATCCTATATTTCTCGGTTTCAAATGTATTAGGAAGTCAAAACGTGTTTGGATATGATTATGCAAAATTGCCGGATGCAAACGGAATTTATAATAGCCAGGCTGTTGTGCCAACAGCAGACCGATTTTTCTTCGTAGGGTTTTTCTGGACGATTAGTAAAAATAAGAATGATAATCAGTTGAAAAATTTGTAAAAAAAGATGCTAAGATTCTGAGTTGCTAAGAAAAAACTTAGAAGCTTAGCGACTCAGAATCTCATAACCTCAGAAAAGAACAATTCAGTCATCAAATTCAACAATTCAGTATCATTTAATTTTAAAACAGCGAAAACCAATATACTTTTGAAGTATAAATTAATTAGAGTTTCAATCATCAAAAAAATAATAACTAAAAAAAAAGAAATCATGACCAAAATTATTACAATTACCACGTTATTTATCTGCAGTTTATTATCTGCACAAACACAATTTGAACAAGGAATGGGAAAAGCTTTCGGGCTTTGGAAAGAAGGAAAAAATGCTGAAGCTTCGGCAATGTTTGAAAGAATTGCAGCAGCAGACAAAACCAGTTATTTGCCAAATTATTATGTTGCACTAATCAATACAACATCAGTTTTTACGGAGAAAGACAAAACTAAAATCGATTTATTGTTGACAAAAGCTCAGGACGCTTTAGATATCGAATTAATCAAAGATCAAAACAACGCAGAATTACATGTTCTACAGGCTTTAATATATACAGGTTATGTAGTTGCTGATCCAATGACAAACGGGATGAAATATTCGGCTAAAGTGATGGAATCTTATGCGAAAGCAAAAGCTATAGATCCAAATAATCCAAGAGCCGTTTTTGGCGAAGCTGATTATCAGTTAGGAGGAGCAAAATGGACAGGTGTGGATACAAAACCACTTTGTGTGCAGGTTGATAAAGCTGTCGAACTTTTTGCTACTTTTAAACCTGAAACGCCTTTTTCACCAAAATGGGGATTAGAAAGAGCTTTGGAAGCACAAAAAAATTGCAAAAAATAAAACTAATTTAAGCCAGGAAAGAAATGAAAGATCAGAGATATGTATATGCAAGTTTAAAAAGCGGAACAATTGTCTCGTTTAAGATATCTATGATTTTTGCTATAATATTTATAGCACTTTTAGGAGAAGATTTAACTATTAAAAATGTCTTAGTTACTTTTTTTGTTAGTTGCCTTTATTCTTTTGGTCTTGGTTTTGGAAATGGATTTATTAATGTGCTCTTAGATAGAAGATGGGATTGGCTGGAGCAAACAAATCTTAGAGTTTATTACGGAATTCTAGTAACTGTTTTGTACACTATTCCGATAGTTTTAGGGATAAATTATTTCATATTTGTTGTTTTACAAGATGTAACTTTAGCCGTTTTTTTTGGAGAAAGAATGATTTGGGTGCATCTTTTTTATATCATTTTATCTCTTGGTGTCTCAACTTTTATGCAAGCCAGAAGCTTTATGGTAAAGTGGAAACAGGCATCAAAATTTGAAATCACACAGCAAAAAATTATCGCGGGCACGGCCAACGCTAAATTCGAAAGTTTAAAAAATCAAATCGATCCGCATTTTCTTTTTAACAGCCTTAATGTTCTAAGTTCCTTGATCGAAGAAAATCCGGATAATGCACAGCGATTTACCACTTCTTTGTCTAAAATTTATCGCTATGTTTTGGAACAAAAAGACAAAGAACTGGTTTCGGTAGAAGATGAATTGTCTTTCGCTAAAACCTACATGAATCTGCTTAAAATGCGTTTCGAAAATAGTTTGTTTTACGAATTGCCCACAACAGATATAAATCCGGAGGCCAAAGTGGTTCCGTTATCGTTGCAGCTTTTACTTGAAAATACAGTAAAACATAATGTAGTAAGTGAGCAAAAGCCTTTACATATTCGAATTTTTGTTGATGGAGATTGTTTGGCAATTCAAAATGATTTTCAGAAGAAAGAAGTTTTGCAGGACAGGCAAGGAGTTGGATTACAAAATATAGTAAATCGATACGCAATTGTAACCAACAGAAAAGTATTAATTGAACAAAATGAAAAAACATTCACAGTTAAGATTCCGATTTTAACAAAACAAATATCAGTAATGGAAACAACTGCAGACTATAGTGATGAAAACAAAGCTTATTTCAGAGCTAAAAAAAGAGTAGAAGAATTAAAAGGATTTTATGCAAACGTAATTTCGTATTGTTGTGTGATACCGTTCTTGATTTTTATAAATTTGAGGTATTCTCCTGGATTTCAGTGGTTTTGGTTTTCGGCTTTAGGCTGGGGATTTGGAGTAGTAATGCATGCTTTTAAAGTGTTTGGTTACAGTTCTGATTGGGAAGAAAGAAAAATCAGGGAAATCCTGGAAAAAGAGAATAATAAACAAAACTGGAAATAATCATGAAACCAGAATATAATGAAGAAAGGCGCTATCAGCAGGCTCAGAAAAAGGTTAAAGAGATGAAAGATTTTTACCAGCATTTAACCGTTTTTATTCTCGTAACGATAATACTTATTGTTATAAATTTAATGACTTCGCCAGAATATTTATGGTTTATTTGGTGCATACTGGGTTGGGGAATTGGTGTAATTGCACACGGATTGAAGGCTTTTGGAGTTTCACCATTTTTTAATAAGGAGTGGGAGGAACGAAAAATCAAAGAAATTTTGGAAAAAGAAAAAAATAGGCAAAACTGGAAATAATTATGGAAAGAAATTGTAACAAAGCCAGAGAAAAAATCGAGTTTGAGGAGATATTTAGTAAAAAAGCAACGAAATTAAAATCCTTTTATTCCCACGCCTTTATATATGCGATTGGATTAATTGTATATGTTTTGAAAGAATACTTTGGAGCGCCCTTAAATTTCTTTCCAATACAATACATAAACTGTGTAGTAATGTTAATCTGGTCAAGTGTATTTTTATTTTCTGCAATTGATTTGTTTGTGTCTTACAAAATTTTTGATGAAAAATGGGAAGCGCGTAAAATGAAAAGTATTTTAGAAAAAAAAGCAACAACATATAAATGGGAGTAATCATGGAAATAAATTATAACGAAGAGGACAAATATTACCTTGCAAAAAAGAAAGTCGAAAATATAAAGGGATTTTACAGTAATTTAACTTCTTATATTGGTGTAAATATTGTTTTAATTTTTATTAATTTATACACAACACCACATCATTTATGGTTTTATTGGCCTTTAATGTGGTGGGGAGCAGGTGTTCTTTTTCATGGTTTAAAGGTTTTTGAAATATTTCCGGTTCTTGGAAAGGAGTGGGAAGAAAGAAAAATAAAAGAACTGATGGAAAAAGAGAAAGAAAATAAAAATAAATGGCAATAATTAAATCAATATAAAATGGGAAGATTTAGAAGACATATGTACGGAGAATACAGACAAGAATTTAGTACAGACGAAAGTTACAACGCAGCATACAGAAAAGTAAAAAAGATTAAAGGTTTTTACTCACATTTAAAAGTATACATTATTGTAAATATCATTATTATTGTTTCAAACTTAAACAGAGATTTTTTCGGACATAATATTTACGATAGCAGATTGTTTGACTGGCATACATATTCAACAGCATTTTATTGGGGAATAGCTTTAGGGATTCACGCATTTACAGTATTTGGACCTGATTTATTTTTCAACGAAGATTGGGAGCAAAAAAAAATCCAAAAATACATGGATAAGAAAACTTCAAATACCAACAAATGGGAGTAATTTTAATTTTTTTTTCAATCAATAAATGACCACATTAATTATAGAAGACGAAAAACCGGCAGCAAGATTATTGCAGAGAAAGCTTGAAAAGCTAGAAATTGCCGTAGAAACCATGTTACATTCTGTAGAAGAATCTGTAGTTTGGTTTACTAACAATGAACATCCTGATTTGATATTTTTGGATATCCAATTATCTGACGGTTTATCGTTCGAAATTTTTGAGAAAATAGACATCAAAAGTGCTATTATTTTTACAACCGCTTATGATGAATATGCTTTAAAAGCATTTAAACTTAATAGTATAGATTATCTATTAAAGCCAATTGATGAGGATGATTTGGAAGTAGCAGTTGCTAAATTCAAAACACGTTTGCCAAAGTCAAATCCAGACAGTCAAAATCTGCAGCTTGATTTTGAACAAATACGCAGAATACTGTCGAACCCTTTTGAAAAGAATTATAAAAAGCGATTTACGGTTAAAATCGGACAGCATTTAAAAGTGATCACAACTGATGAAATCGAATGTTTTTTTAGTGAAAACAAAGGAACTTATATTCATACTTTCGACAATCGAAACTATTTAATCGATTCGACTTTAGAGATTCTGGAGCAGGAATTAGATATGAAAGATTTCTACAGGGTAAGCAGAAAATTCATTGTGCCGCTTCAGGCAATTAAGGAAATTCAGGTCTACACCAATTCACGACTTAAAGTTGTTTTGCCAACTTATAAAGAAGATGAGGTTATTGTAAGCCGAGAAAAAGTTCAGGATTTTAAGAGTTGGCTGGGCTAGATTTCTTAGCCTCCAAAATCATATAAAACTGAATTCCGAATAATACAGAAGCCATTACCAAATGTATCGCCTGACTTCCTATTGGGAAATCAAAATACGCCATTGCAATTCCAGTGAAAATTTCGATTACGATAATGGAAAGCACCCAGTTTATTTTTGAAAAACCTAAGCCAAATTTGGTGTTTCTAATATACAAGTATAAATTTATCAAAAGGACTAAAATAGAGAATGAACGGTGAACGTAAAAAATAACTGACGGATTTTGTAGCCAAAGAATACTGGCCGTCAAACCATTTTTTACCTGTTCATCTACAAACTGGCGTACTTGTGTTCCAATTGCTACCTGAATTAAAGTAAGTAAAAGCGAAAATAAAAGTACATTTCTGAAAGTAGAATCATATCTTACTGTAACTAATTTCGGTCTGGCTAATTGAATAATGTATAAAATTACAGCAACAATTACCAAAGCCATAACCATATGAACAGTTATTTTTATTGGGTTTAATACCGAATAAACCACTTTTGCACCCAACCATGCCTGAAAGCCCATCATAAAAACGACTAACCAGGAGAGTAAAGTGATTTTTTTGTTTTGTTTCCAAAATCTAAAGGAAGCAATTGCCATGAAAAAACACGCCATTCCTGCTAAGGCCCCACACAATCTGTTGATATATTCAATCCAGGTATGTAAAGGGTTAAAAATAGCATAATCATGTTTTGTATATTTTTCCCAGTGCGTAACATCAAAAGAAGCTTCAGTAGTAAAATTATCTTTTGCCACTAAAAGTATTTCATTTTTAATGATTACTTGTCCCTTTTCAAAAGTACGGTTTTGTTCCCAGGTTAATTCTCTCAAATCTGTTGGAGGAATGTAATACCCAAAACATTTTGGCCAATCAGGGCAGCCCATTCCAGAACCTGTCATACGAACCAAAGCTCCTGCAATAATTACTAAATAAACTAAAACTAATGCTGTTTTTGCGATTGTAGGGAAGTTTTTTTTCATTCTGTTCCGATTAATTCGATTTCGTTTTCTTTGCTAATTTTTATTAGGTAGAAATTTAATAAATAGAAGTTTATAAGGCTATTTGCACTAAATATTATAGTTGTTCTTGTAATGCGCGTTAGGTAATTGTTCTTTATTTTGAAATTTAAAAGGTCTCCAATAAAATAAAATTCAAAACAAAAATAAATTAGTATTATTATGATAGGAGTAAGAATGCAAATTAGAGCAACTATAAATTTGATTTTGATTTTTTTGATTTCACCTTTAGCTTTTAGTTTTTTTAAAAAGAAAAAATAAGTAAATGCCATTGTTCCAAAAAATACAGAAAAAAAAAGCACCCCTAATGCATCCATTATTTTTTAAGTTTTAAATTTAACTTTTCAGCTCTTTTAATTACAAAATCATAAGCAGCCTGATATTCATTTGGAATATCGCCTTCTAAAATTGCTTCTTTTACAGCTTCTTTTAAAATTCCAATTTCTCTTGAAGGTTTTAAATCGAACATCTCCATAATTTCTTCGCCGGAAATGGGCGGTTGAAAATTACGTACATGATCGCGTTCTTCAACTTCAACAATTTTTCTACGGACAACTTCAAAGTTTTTGTGATATTTTTTGAATTTCGATGGGTTTTTCGTTGTGATATCGGCTTCGCATAATGTCATTAAATTTTCAACATCTTCTCCTGCATCAAAAACTAAACGACGCACTGCACTGTCGGTCACTATATCTTCAGCCAAAACAATTGGACGCGAACTCATAATCACCATTTTTTGTACAAATTTCATTTTATGATTTAATGGCATGTGTAAACGTTCGAATATTTTTTTAGCCATTTTTCCGCCTAAAAATTCATGTCCGTGAAATGTCCAGCCTTGTTTTTTGTTGAAACGTTTTGTTGGCGCTTTCCCAATATCATGTAATAATGCCGACCAACGTAACCAGACATCGTCTGTATGTGGGGAAATATTATCGACGACTTCTAAAGTGTGATAAAAGTTGTTTTTATGTGTATGACCTTCAATTTCTTCTACCTGATTTAAAGCTGTTAATTCTGGAAGAATAATATCTAAAAGTCCTGTTTGATATAAAAGTAAAAATCCAACAGAAGGTTTATCAGTAGAAAGGATTTTGTTCAATTCATCGACAATTCTTTCGCCCGAAATAATTTTAATTCTCTCTGCGTTTTTGGTTATAGCATTAAGAGAATTTTTCTCAATTTCAAAACCTAATTGATTGGCAAAACGAATGGCTCGTAACATTCGCAAAGGATCATCAGAATATGTGATATTTGCGTCTAAAGGCGTTTTTATAGTTTTGTTTTCAAGATCCGCCAATCCGTTAAAAGGATCCGAAAGATCTCCGAAAGTTTTTTTATTTAATGATAAAGCCAAAGCATTGATCGTAAAATCACGACGGTTTTGATCATCTTCCAGAGTTCCGTTTTCAACAATAGGATTTCGACTTTCAAAATTATAAGATTCTTTTCTGGCACCAACAAATTCAATATCAGTGTCTTCAAAACGGAGCATTGCCGTTCCGTACGTTTTAAAAACCTGTACTTTAGGTTTTTTTGGAAGCAATTCAGAAACTTTTAAAGCCAATTCGATACCGCTTCCAACGGCCACTACATCAATGTCTTTTTTTGATCCTCGGGTTAAAAGTAAATCACGAACAAAACCACCAATAACATAACTGTCAACGTTTAGTTCCTGAGATGCCTGCGAAATTATGCCAAAGATTTTGTGTTGTAAAGCTGTTTTGTAATTTGTTTGTATAGCCACGAATTCACGAATTTTTAAGTATTACATTCTTTTCTTGAAGAGAATAAAACGTCTGCAAATTTACAACATAGAAAATGCCTTTTATAATGTAACGATCACTTTTTTATAGAAATTCATAGTTTGAGGCATGAAATTTTATTAATCACAAAAAGGTTTGGGATCAATTTCACGAATTCAAACAAATTCTTTCAGTTCTAAAAAATTGAGATCAGTAGAAATCAATGCCATTCCTGGGAATAAAATAATATGCTAATCGTGGCTTATAGAACTATCAAACAAATCAATTCCGATAGCTTATTTTTAAAAATTCAATTTGTATTTTTGAAACATAGAAAAACGTACAAATGAAAATTGTTATATCGCCAGCGAAGTCACTGAATTTCGAAAAAGAATTACCAACTACTCAATATACTGAACCGTCATTTTTAAAAGAAGCGCGTCAGGTTCATAAAGTTTTAAAAACTAAAAAGCCAGCAGAATTATCTGAATTAATGTCGATTTCAGACAAATTATCTGATTTAAACTGGGAACGTAATCAAAAATGGAAAACACCTTTTTCTCCTGAAAATGCCCGCCCGGCTGTTTATACTTTTGATGGTGATGTATATACCGGTTTAGATGCGTATACAATTTCGTTAGAAAAATTAGAGGTATTGCAGGATAAACTTAGAATTCTATCCGGACTGTACGGAGTTTTAAAACCACTCGATTTAATGCAGGCGTACCGTTTAGAAATGGGAACAAAAATGCCTGTTGGTGAATATAAAAACCTTCATGAATTCTGGAAACCAACAGTAACCAAAGCTTTAAATAAAGAATTGACAAAAGATGAATTATTCGTGAATCTGGCCAGTAATGAATATTTTTCTGCAGTTGATGTAAAAACGTTAAAGGTTCCGGTTGTAACTCCCGATTTTAAAGATTATAAAGACGGAAAATTAAAAATGATCAGCTTCTTTGCTAAAAAAGCTAGGGGCATGATGGTGCGCTACATTATTGATACGAATGCCGAAACTATTGATGACCTAAAAGGTTTTAATTATGATGGGTATCATTTTGATGCGAATCTTTCAAAAGAAAATCATTTGGTCTTTACAAGATAATTTTTTAGAGGAACTAAGTTTTCGGTAGTGAGTCGTAGTCTCGATTCATATTGTCGGGAGGATTTTCTCTTCAAATGATAATAAATAAAATTATAAAATTTAAAAAGCCGGGTTAAATTTAATTAGCCCGGCTTTTCGTATTATAAAAAATTATAAATCAATTATTATTAATGCATTGCATCTGCAGGATTAATCTTGTTTTTGCCTTTTTTGATAAAAAGGATAATTGGAATACAACATAAGAACATAATTCCTAAGTACATAAAAATATCTATATAAGACATTACTGTACTTTGTTTCATAACGGCATAATCTAATGCCTGATATGATTTTTTAAGGGCGACATCAGCACTATATCCTTTTGACATAAAGGCTCTTTGCATTCCTGCAATACGCTGTTGAACATCGAATTTTGCAGGATCTAAGTTGTTTAATAAATTCACGCGGTGCTCCTGACTAAAACGAGTAATAAAAGTGGTAATAATTGCAATACCAAATGAACCTCCCAATTGACGCATCATTCCGGTAAAAGCAGCTCCTTCACCAATTTGTTTACCTTTTAAAGTGGAAAGCGAAAGTGTGGTAATAGGAACAAAAAGTAATCCTAAACCAATTCCTCTTAATATCAAAGGCCAGTACATATGCTCAACACCAGTGTCAGGTGTCATACGAGTCTGCATCATAAAGGTAAAGAAGAAGAAAACTAAAAATCCAACTCCCACCATATACCCTTGCGGAACACCTTTCTGAATCATGTTACCAACAAATGGCATCATAATCGCAGTAGTAATAGAACCTGGAATCAATAATAATCCGGCATCAGTGGCTGTCCATCCTAAAATAGACTGCGTGTAAATTGGGATAATCAAAGTTGAACCATATAATCCGAAACCAAGAATAAAACACATTATAGTTCCAATTCTTAAATTTCCATCTTTTAAAACACTCAGGTTTACAATTGGATGTTTATAGGTTAGCTCTCTCCAGATAAAAAGAATAAGCCCCATAACGGTAACAACACTTAAGGTTACAATTAATGAATCGTTAAACCAGTCGTCTTGCTGACCGTGTTCTAATACAAATTGTAAAGATCCAATGAAAGCAGCCAATAATATAATTCCCCACCAGTCAACCTGATTTGCTTTTAATTTTTCTCCGTATTTAGGACTTCTTACGAAAGTAAGAGCCAAAATAGTTGCAATAATCCCTAATGGAATATTGATGTAAAAAATATAGGGCCAGGAATAATTATCTACTAAATAACCTCCCAAAGGCGGACCTAAGGTTGGGCCAACAATTACACCCATTCCGTAAATAGCCTGAGCCATACCACGTTTTGCAATCGGATAACTTTCTGTAATAATGGTTTGGGCAGTTACTAATAAAGCTCCTCCACCCATTCCCTGTACAAACCTAAAAGCCACTAATTCCCAAATATTGCTTGCGTTACCACATAAAAAGGAGCAGACCGTAAATATTATGATAGAAGCCACAAAATAATTACGTCTTCCAAATTGCTGCGATAACCAACTCGTCATCGGAATTACAATTACATTCGCAATAGCGTATGCTGTAATTACCCAAGCCACATCTGTCAGGGTAGCACCAAGGCTGCCTCGCATGTCTGTTAGAGCTACGTTTACAATGGTCGTGTCAACGATTTCAAGCAAGGCACAAAGTACCGCCGTAATCGTTATTATGACACGTCTGTAACCGTATTCTACTAAATCGTCGTCTGCTTGTACTGCTGTTGCCATTTATTTATTTTAAATGTACGTCTACATCAACATTCATCCCTGGGCGTAATAATTTTACTTTTTCAGGATCGTTAGATGGATCTAAACTAATTTTTACTGGTAATCTTTGAATTGTTTTCACGAAATTTCCTGTTGCATTATCTGGAGGTAATAATGAAAAACGGGATCCGGTAGCAGGAGAGAATGATGTAACAATTCCTTTAAACTCATAGTTAGGATAGGCATCTACTTTTAAGCTTACTTTTTGTCCCACAATCATTTTGTTTAATTGTGTTTCTTTAAAGTTCGCTACAACCCAGGCTTCATTGTTATTTATGATATAAAATAAAGATTGTCCCGGCTGAACCAATTGTCCCGGCTGAATATCAACTTTAGAAACCTGACCGTCAATTGCAGCAGTTACAACAGTATATGTAAGGTTTAATTTTGCAACATCCAGCATTGTTTTAGCTCTTTTAATGTTTGCAGCAGCAACTTCAGTTTGTTTGTCAGAAGCTTTAGATTTAGATTCAATTACCGATTTTTGGTAAGAACTTGCTCTTTGTTGTTGCTCTAAAACACGTACCTGGTTTTCAGCTTCTTCTTTTGCAGTTTGAGCCTGCTCAAATTGTTGCTTTGTAATGGTATGTGTTTTATATAAATTGTTATAACGGTTAAAATCGTTTGTAAGCTGTCTCAATCTGATTTTTGCACTTTCAATTGAACCGCTTGCCGATTTCATGTTTGCATCTGAAACTGAGATACTCGCATAAGCACTTCCAATATCTGCTTTAGCAGCTTCGTATTGTCCTTCAGCTCCTAATAATGCAGCATTTGCTTCGTCAATTTTCAATTGATAATCTCTTTTGTCGATAGTAAATAAGGTATCTCCTTTTTTTACAAAATCATTATCTTTTACAAACACTTTACTAATGTATCCGGATACTCTTGGAATAATTGGATTCATTTTTTTCTCAATTTGAGCATCATCAGTTTCTTCGTGAGCCTGTGAATGTAAGTATTTTGATATTCCGTAAGTTCCGCCCACTAAAATCAAAACGGTTAATATGATGATGAATTTTTTATTTGTCTTTTTCTTTTCCATGAGAGCTATCGATTATATTTTAGAAAGATTGAATGATTGTGATAATTGTCCTGATACTGAAAGTAATTCGTAATATTTTTGAATTATAGTTGCTTTCGATAAAGCGGTGTTGATTTTAGCACTTAAGTGTTCAACATCTGCTTCTACCAAGTCGTTTGTGTCAGATAAACCGTTGTCAAATTTATCTTTTACAAGCCTGTAATTTTCAGATGCCTGTTGAAGCGCTTCATCGTAAACCACACTTTGGTTAATCGCTAAATCATAATCTTCAATAGATTTTTGAACTTCAATTTTGATGCGATCCGTCATAATAGCTTCAGTATTTTTTACTTCTAACGCTCTGCTTTCAGCTTCTTTTACATGTGCACTGTTTTTATAGATTCCTGATAAATCATAAGATAAACCAACTCCAAAATTCATTGCATATTTTACAGTAATAAAATCTTTTAGATCAAAAGCAGTATAACCGCCTAATAACGAAAGTGAGGGATAATAGCCTGATTTTGCCACTTTCACATTAGCTTCGCTCGCTTTTTGTTGAAAACGAATTGCCTCTAAATCTTTTCTGTTTTCAAGTGCCAAAGCATCTGAAGTAGGAGCATTTCCTGTTTTTAAACTAAAGAAATCACTTTCATTAACAGTTAACTTTACGCTAGGATCTAATTTAAGCAAAGTCGTTAAATAAAAATTAATATTATTGATGTTATTATTAGCCTCATCAATAGATAATTGCGTTTTAGAAACCAATAATTGTGCTTTCAATAAATCATTTCTTGGAATTATTCCGTTTTTCTCTAATTCCGTAAAATCAGTTACACGCTGTTTAGCTTGTTTTTGATTTTCGTTTAAAAGATCCAATGTTTTTTGAGCTTTATATAGCGCAGTGTAATAGGTTATTACACGTAAGGCAACATCTTCTTTAGTTTTTTCTGCATTGGCAGTTTCAGCTTCATATAAATTATTTGAAGCATCAATACTGCTTTGGATTTTAAATCCTGCAAATATTGGCAAACTTAGATTCGCCATTCCTAACATTGCCTGATTCGGAGATGGTGCTGGTTCAGAAGAACTGGCTTCATCATTATGCATATCAATCGAAGCTTTTCCCAAACGCTGATATTGTCCTGAAATTTTAAGATCAGGATATTGATTATTTTTGACCGTTTGCAATTCGTATTTTTTTGAGTTTACCTTAGTATTGGCAAGTGTAACTTCGTTGCTTTTTTCCCAGGCCATTTTAACGGCTTCGTCTAAGGTTAAACTTGTTTTCTCTTGTGCTTCTATTGATGAGATTCCGATAAAGAAAATACCAAAGAGCAATAATGGATTAATTTTCATAAACAAGTAGCGCTTTTATAGTTTGTTGAATGTGCTTTGTAAGACTGGTTTTAATGTAATTGTTATACATTTCTTCGGTTTTTAAATTCAATAATTCCACGAAGAAGGATTTATTCATGTGAAAGTGAAAGAAGGTTCCAATTATGGTTGGTGTAAGCAGCGGAATTATAACATCTTTTCTAAAAACGCCTTTTAATTGGCCTTGTGCTATAATACTTTCTACTGATTTTAGATTGCCTTTTTTTAATTCGGTAAAAGCGATCATGCTTTTTTCTCTTTTCTCTGAATTGATTTCGAAATGTAAAACTCTGAAAATGCCTTTGTTACAGCTAATTCTATTGATGTAAATTTCAATCAATTTATTGACTTTTTCAATCGGTTCCAGATTTTCCTGTAATAAATTTTCGAGTTGTAGTTTTAAATCAGAAGTTTTATAGAGAATTAAAGCCTCCAGAAGTCTTTCTTTTGAACCAAAATAATACGAAACCATGGCAATATTAATTTTGGCATGTTTTGAGATATCCCGTATTGATGTACCCTCAAATCCTTTCTCAGAAAATAGTTTTTCAGCAACTTCCAGAATCTGAATTTTTTTGTCGTTTAATTCGATGTTTGACATGGTAATGTTTGTAATCGGATACAAAATTAAACAAGTGTTTAAATTAAACGCTTGTTTAATTTTTGTTTAACAAAAAATTAACACAAAAAGATATAGTTATTTTTGAAAATAAAAAAAGCTGAAACTTATATTTCAGCTTATATCTTTCAAAATTTTGTCATTACTTTTTCGTCGGAAATGTCAACATGAAATTAATTATTAATTGGGCATATGGTTCTATCTAATGTCCCCTACAAATTCAGAAATTTTTCCAGAACCACTTTCGCTCAAATGTTTGATAAAAGCACTTCCAATAATAGCTCCTTTTGCATATTTTGTTGCCTGATTAAAGGTTTCTTTATTTGAAATTCCGAAACCAACAATTTGTGGATTTTTCAAATGCATGTTTCCGATTCTTTCGAAATAACTTTCCTGTGTATTTCCAAAACCGGATTGAGAACCCGTTACACTTGCAGAACTTACCATATATATAAATCCGTTTGAAACGCTGTCGATAAATCGAATACGATCGTCTGAAGTTTGTGGCGTAATCAGGAAAACATTGATTAGTCCGTTTTTTTCAAAAATTGCTTTGTATTTTTCAGCATAAACATCAACCGGTAAATCCGGAATGATCAACCCGTCAATACCAATTTCGGCACATTTTTTACAGAATGCTTCGACTCCGTATTGCAGCATCGGATTAAAATAACCCATAATTATCAACGGAATTTTTACGCTTTCGCGAATATTCTTCAGTTGATCAAAAAGAATTTGAGTGGTCATCCCGTTATGAAGTGCCTGTGTAGAACTTGCCTGAATAGTTGGTCCATCGGCCAGAGGATCGCTGAAAGGCAAACCGATTTCGATTAAGTCAACGCCATTTTTTTCTAAATCCTGAATGATTTGAACGGTATCATTTAAACTGGGATATCCCGCCGAAAAATAAATAGAAAGAATCTTTTTTTCTTCTTGTAGTTTCTGAGTTATTCTGTTCATTTTATTATATATTTTATCTCTCAGGCTGTAAGAAAACCTGTCAGTTGGTGTATTCTTTTTTTTAAATTTTTAACTCTCAATATAAATCCATGCCGTTATTCCGGATTTCAGTGTGACCTGAGCTCTTTTATAAGCATTCGATTCGAATAGATCTGCTTTAGCTAAATCTGCAGTTGTGATACTGAAAACAATTCCGTCTACTGAATCTGAAGGATTTTCACTTGGTGTTGCCACAAAATAATCTTCCATTCCAAATTCTTCTTCTATCTGCAGGTCTTTTATTTTGTAACCCATGAGCTGGTCTGGTGTTCCGGCCAACAGTTTGTTAAAAACCTGCATTTGAATTTCTTTAGATTGTAATGTTCCGTAAGAAAATATTTGTTCCATAATTACTATTTTTCTCGTTATTTGTTTGCGTTAGGGATAGGAGCGGTATCTCCCGATTTAGAAAAACAAGGCTTTTTAGCCTTAGTTTTTGTTAATCGGGAATTTAGCGGACAGCCCGACCGCAGGGAACGCCCAAATTACGATTTTTATTGTAATTTAAAATACTCTATGTAATTATCTAAATCTTTATCACCACGACCTGAAAGGCTTATTACTACAATATCTGTTGGTTTGAATTTTTTTTGATCCAAAACTGCAAAAGCATGTGCGCTCTCGATTGCCGGAATAATACCTTCTAATTTAGTTAATTGCAACCCTGCGTTCATCGCATCATCATCGGTAACGGAGAAAAATTCACCACGACCAGTTTGTGCCAAATGTGCATGCATTGGACCAACTCCGGGATAATCTAAACCTGCAGAAATCGAATACGGTTCTGTAATTTGACCATCAGGTGTTTGCATCAAAAGGGTTTTGCAACCGTGGATAACACCTACTTTTCCTAGTTTACTGGTTGCTGCACTGTGACCGCTATCAACGCCTTTTCCGGCAGCTTCGACGGCTATGATTCCAACTTCCGGCTCATGTAAAAAGTGATAGTACGTCCCGGCAGCGTTACTTCCACCACCAATACAGGCCACAACATAATCAGGGTTTTCACGTCCTTCTTTTTCTTTTAGCTGCCACTTTATTTCTTCAGAAATCACACTTTGAAAACGCGTTACCATATCCGGATAAGGGTGAGGTCCAATCGCAGATCCGATAATATAATGGGTGTCAACCGGATTGTTGATCCAGTCACGAATCGCTTCGTTTGTAGCATCTTTTAAAGTTCTGGAACCCGAAAGTGCCGGACGAACTTCAGCGCCTAACATTTTCATACGGGCTACGTTTGGCGCCTGGCGAGCAATGTCAATCTCGCCCATGTACACAATACACTCCATGCCCATTAATGCACAAACTGTTGCAGTTGCAACTCCGTGTTGACCGGCACCCGTTTCGGCAATAATTCGTTTTTTGCCCAAACGTCTTGCTACTAATATTTGTCCAATTGTATTATTAACTTTATGTGCTCCGGTATGGTTTAAGTCTTCTCTTTTCAGATAAACTTTGGTATTGTATTTTTCAGATAGACGTTTTGCAAAATAAAGCGGACTAGGGCGGCCAACGTAATCTTTAAGTAATTGGTCAAACTCTGCTTTGAAATAGGGTTCTGCAGTGATTTTTAAATAATTCTGGCGTAATTCTTCTACATTTGGATAGAGCATTTCGGGAATATAAGCTCCTCCAAATTCTCCGTAATATCCTTTTTCGTCGACGTTAAAATTCATTTTATTTAAATTTTAGATGTTTACAATATCAAGTTTTCTTTTGAAATTGCTTAATAAATTTTTGTTTTTTAATCCGGCTTCAATTTCAAATCGGCTGTTTACGTCAATGGCGTAAATAGGTAATTTGAGATTTTCAATCGCTGCTATTTCTTTCATTCCGATACCGCCGCTCAAGAAAAACGGTTTGTCAGATTTATATTTTTTTAATATTTCCCAGTCGAAAGTGGCTCCGTTACCACCTGGTAATTTTCCTTTTGTATCAAACAGAAAGTAATTACAGATATTTTCATAAGGTTTCAGAACATCAAAATCAAAATCTTCTCCAACTGAAAATACTTTTATAATTTCGATTTTAGGATCAATTTTACTTTTTAGATCCTGACAAAATTCAACCGATTCTTTTCCGTGAAGCTGAATAGCTTGTAAATCGTGTTGGTCAATTTTTTCGATGATATTTCCAACTGATTCGTTTACAAAAACACCTGTTTTTTTTATTGTTTTGATCAGTTCAGGAATTTCACCGTTAAAATAGCGAGCGGATTTTTCCCAGAAAATAAATCCCATATAATCGGGTAGGAGTGTGCCTACTTCGAGAATGTTTTGGGGATGCTTCATACCGCATATTTTGAGTTTCATTTTTTGATGCTTTAAGAGCTTATAGCTGTTTAATAAATTCTGTTGCTGCTTTTCCTGCGTTGTCGGTTTTCATGAAGTTTTCTCCAATTAAAAAACCATTGTAACCATAAGGTCTCAATTCAGAAATGGCTTCGATTGAAGAGATTCCGCTTTCTGAAACTTTTACAAACTCATCCGGAATTTTTGAAGCCAGTTGCTTGCTGAAATCCAGACTTACTTCAAACGTTTTTAGATTTCTGTTGTTTACGCCAATCATGTCTAAACTTGGCATAATAGATTTTTCCAGTTCTTCCTGATTGTGAACTTCCAGTAAAACTTCCAGCCCTAATTTCTTTGCGAATGCCGACAATGATTTGATCTCTTCGCGTGTTAAAACAGCAGCAATCAGTAAAATTAAATCTGCTCCAAACGCTTTTGCTTCTAAAATCTGGTATTCATCAACAATAAATTCTTTTCGTAAAAGCGGAATATTCACGCTCGCTCTTGCCAAAAGTAAATCGTCTAAGGAACCGCCAAAATATTTTCCATCGGTTAAAACCGAAATTCCGCAAGCTCCGGCACTTTCATATCCTTTAACGACTTCTTCAACTGTAAAACTATGATTTATTACTGATTTTGAAGGAGAACGGCGTTTGTGTTCAGCAATAATTCCGGTTGAACTCGTTCTGAGTTTTTGACTTAAGGAAATGGTTTTTCTTCCAAAAAACACTGAATTTTCCAATTGCGAAACAGGAATGATCGATTTTTTAAGAACTACTTCTCTTTTTTTATCAATTATAATTTTGTCTAAAATATTCATTTCTATAGTTTTTATTCTTTTAATCTGTTGACTACTTTTCCTATTGTCAATCCTTGTACGAGGATTGAAAAACAAACAATAATATAGGTTATGGTTACCCAAATTTCTTTGCCTAATTCATTTGGAATCGATAAAGCTAAGGCAATCGAAATTCCGCCTCGCAAACCACCCCAAGTAAGGATTAATAATGTTTTTCTGGTAATTGTTTCTTTTACGCGAATCAAAATTGAAGGTACAGAAAGCGAAATGTAACGAATGATTAAAGAAGCTACAATAATGATTGAGGAAACTAATATTAAACTATTATTGAATTTTATAATTAACAATTCTAAACCAATAAGCACAAATAACAAAGCGTTTAAAATTTCGTCAATTAGTTCCCAAAATTTATCTACGTATTCGGCAGTTTTATTTGACATTCCGAGGCTTTTTCCTTGATTTCCTGTAATCAAACCTGCAATTACCATGGCTAAAGGTCCCGAAACATGAAGGTAATGTGCGAGAGAATAACCGCCCATTACGAGCGCTAGTGTGATAAGCACTTCTACATTGTAATTGTCAATACTCGCAATTAATTTATAAGCAAACCAACCTAAAATAGCGCCCATTATCATTCCTCCAATAGCTTCCTGTCCAAAAAAAACAAGTATATCAGGAATCGATATTTCACTGCCGGGCTTCGCCAATTGCAAAATAGTAATAAAAACCACAACAGCTACACCATCGTTAAAAAGGGATTCTCCTGCAATCTTGGTTTCTAATGATTTAGAGACTCCCGCACTTTTTAAAATACTTAAAACAGCAATAGGATCGGTAGGTGAAATTAAAGACCCAAAAAGTAAACATTGAACGAGTGTAACGTCAAAATGAAACCAACCTAAAATGTAAAAACTGGTGTAACCTACTAAAATAGTACTGATAACAACACTAATCGTGGAGTAAAGTAAAATACTTAATTTTTCAGCTTTTAAATCTTCTAATTTAATATGGATGGCACCCGCAAATAACATAAAACTCAACATAACTTCGAGTAGCAATTCGCTAAAGTCAATATCGCCAAGCAGTTTTTCGACCTCTATTTTTAAAAAAGGAAAAAAAGGACTAATTGCAATAATTGCCAATGAAAACAACAAAGAAACGAGCATTAAGCCAATTGTATTAGGTAATTTAAAATACCTGAAATTGACATAAGCAAAACTTGCTGAGAGTACAATTAGTAAAGAGATTAAAGGAAATAAGTCCATTGTTTGTGATTTATTAAATTCGATATTTCTAATTCCGAAATATAACTTTAGTTTTTACTTAGTTTTTGCAAGGTATTCAAAGCTTTTAATCCTTTTCCGGAAAATAAACTTTCTTTCGCCAATTCAAATCCTTCCAGCGGAGAACATTTTGTAACCGTTGCCATTGCCATTGCTGCATTGGCTAAGACTACATTGTTTTGCGCTTCTGTGCCTTTTCCTGAAAGAATGCTGATAAACATAGCGGCAGATTCTTCGATCGTTTTTCCACCTTCAATTTCGCTTTGCAATAATTGCCTAACTCCGAAATCTTCCGGTTTCAACATTCCTTCCATATGATTTGAAATCGTTTTGGTTGGACCTGTCAGGGATATTTCATCGTAACCGTCAAGTGAATGTAAGATCGTGAAATTTACATTGGTACTTTGGTATAAATACGCATATATTCTGGCCAATTCTAAATTAAAAACGCCAACCAGCTGGTTTTTTGGAAAAGATGGATTTACCATTGGTCCCAACATATTAAAGAATGTTTTCACAGCCAATTCTTTACGGATTGACCCAACATTTTTCATTGCCGGGTGAAATAGGGGAGCGTGTAAAACACAAATTCCGGCTTTATCAATACATTTTTCTAAAAAGGAAGTATCGTTGCTGAACTTAATTCCCATTTTTTCCATTACGTTGCTTGAGCCCGAAATTGATGAAACCCCGTAATTTCCGTGTTTCGCAACTTTTATTCCGGCTCCTGCAGCAACAAATGAAGCTAAAGTGGAAATATTAAAAGTGTCTTTTCCGTCACCTCCGGTTCCGCATAAATCGATTGTATTGTAGGCTGATAAGTCAACACGAATGCATAATTCCAATAAAGCTTCACGAAATCCTGAAAGCTCGTCAATCGTAATGCTTCGCATCATAAATACGGTCAAAAATGCCGAAATCTGGCTTGGGTTGTAGTTTCCGTTTGAAATGTTAATCAATACATTTTTAGCTTCTTCTTTTGAGAGTACTTCGTGATTGATTAATTTGTTTAATATGTTTTTCATTTATAGATAAGTCTTAAAGTCGGAAGTCAAAGGTCTTAAAGTCTTCTGACTTTTAATTTTTAGTTTAATTACTGTTTTTTATTTTAAAATATACTGAAAGACTAAGTTTATTGCGTATTTAACTTTATGACTTTCGACTAGCTTTTAAGCCAATTCTCTAAAATCCTTTTCCCGTTAGGTGTTAAAACGCTTTCCGGGTGAAATTGTACACCTCGTACATCGTATGTTTTGTGACGTAAAGACATTACCTGACCGTGTTCTTCAAAGGAAGTAGCTTCTAAAACATCCGGTAAATCAGCATCAACAACCCACGAATGATAACGGCCAACTTCAAATTCATCTTCGAGTCCTTCAAATAAGGATTCGTCAGTAACAGCTTTTTTTACATTTGTGGCAACGCCGTGGTATACTTTGTCAAGGTTTGAAAGCGTTCCTCCAAAAACTTCTCCAATAGCCTGTTGTCCTAAGCAAACTCCTAAAATACTTTTTGTTGGTGCATATTTACGAATTACATCTTTCAGCAATCCTGCTTCGTCTGGAATTCCTGGTCCTGGTGAAAGTAGAATTTTATCGAAAGAATCAATTTCGTCAATATCAAATTCATCGTTTCTGTAAACGGTTACTTCACAGTCTAAATCTTCTAAATAGTGTACTAAATTATAAGTGAAACTATCGTAATTGTCTATAACTAATATTTTTTTCATTTTTTTGTTTTTTTATATTTCAAGTTTCAGGTTTCAACTTGAAACAAAGAAAACCTGAAACTATTTTTTATTTTTCCCGAACGTACTTTTCAGTGATAATTCGATTGATTCCTAATTTTTCTACTTTTTCGATTCCTTTTTGGGTTAACGTGTCGTTTTTAACTTTCACTACAAACTCAAACTTGCCATTTTCCCATTGACGGTTATTGAAATATTCCAGATTTTCTGTATAAATACTGTCTTTCAAAGTATATTTTCCGCCTCCGCCAAAGAAAACGACATTTGTACTATCTTTTCCATTTTCCATATCGTGATTAAAAAAAGCAAAATGAGAATTATTTATAATTTTAATCATTTTTGTTTTTGGATTGAAAGTTGAGAAAGTTGAATCTTTTTCTGTCGTTTCAGCTGATATCAATCGCCAGGTTCCCGTTAACGGAATAGGTGTTATTTCTTTCTTATTTTCACAAGAAGCAAAAAGTAAAATTGCAATCAAAAAGGGAATTATTTTCTTCATGTTTTTTTTAAAGTTTCAAGTTTTAGCTTTTTAAGTTTTTTGTTTAACGTTTCAACAACTTGAAACCTGAAACAAAGAAAACCAGAAATTAAATTTTTAAATTATATTTTCTCTGCCATTTCCAAAGCCGTATTCAACGCTCTTAATTTATTATACACTTCCTGCATTTCGCTTTCTTCGTCAGAGCTGGCAACAATTCCGGCTCCGGCTTGGCAATGCAATTGATGATTTTTGCTCAGGAAAGTCCGAATCATAATCGCGTGATTAAAGTTCCCTTCAAAATCCATGAATCCGATTGCGCCTCCGTAAAAATTACGATTTGTTTTTTCGTAATCCTCAATTAATTGCATGGCTCTGTGTTTTGGTGCACCGCTTAAAGTTCCGGCAGGAAAAGTATCGGCAACCACCTGCATAGTGGTTGCTTTATCGTGTAATTGTCCCGTAACTTTTGAAACCAGGTGAATCACGTGTGAGAAAAACTGAACTTCGCGGTATCTTTCTACATTTACGGCATGGCCGTTTCGGCTTAAATCGTTTCTGGCCAAATCGACCAACATCACGTGTTCGCTGTTTTCTTTTTTATCTTCGGATAGTTTTTTTGCTAATTCAGCATCTTTTTCATCATCACCGGTTCTTCTAAATGTTCCGGCAATTGGGTGAATTTCGGCTTTTCTGTGTTTTACGATGATTTGTGCTTCTGGTGAGGATCCAAAAATTTTAAAATCACCATAATCAAAAAAGAATAAATACGGAGAAGGATTGATACTTCTCAATGCACGATACACATTAAATTCATCTCCTTTAAAACCTTGTGTAAAACGACGTGATAAAACCAATTGAAAAACATCGCCGCGGAAACAGTGTTTTTTGGCTAAAGCCACATTGTGTTTAAATTCATCGTCGGTTAAGTTAGAGAAACCTTCGCCTTCTTTTGTGAATTTATACGAAGCAATATTTCTGGATTGTAATAATTGTTCTATTTCAGAGATATTGTTTCTTCCATCAACACTATGACAGAAAATATATGCTTCGTTTTTAAAATGATTGATGGCAATAATGTTTTGATAAACCGCGTAAAATACATCCGGAATTAAAGTGGCACTGTCTTTTTTTGCAATTTCAACCTTTTCGAAATAACGAACAGCATCATACGAAATATATCCAAACAAACCATTATTGATGAATTTAAAATCATTTTTCTCTGATTTAAACTGACCTGAAAATTCCTGAATTACTTCTGGAATATTAGTTGAAGCATCAATTGAAATTTGCTCTGTAGTTCTATCAGGGAAAGTTTTAGAAATGATTTCGTTTTCGATTTTAATCGTTGCAATCGGATTGCAGCAGATGTAGGAGAAACTGTTGTCATTTCCGTGATAGTCGCTGCTTTCAAGCAACAAACTATTTGGAAATTTATCCCTGATTTTAAAATAAATACTAACCGGCGTAATGGTGTCTGCCAGAATTTGTTTGTAGTGCGTGTTTAGTATAAAAGGTTTCAATGTATTTCTTTTTTTTAATTTGTAATGTTTGTTGTTCATTTGATTTAAGACCAAAAAAAAAGGCTTGTCGTGATGACAAGCCTTTTATATTTATAGTTTTACAGTACCATAGGAAGCTTTGTTCACGACGTTTGACGTAAATTCTTCCACCACCAAGTATTGTTCATTGTAATTTTCATAATCTCATTTTGATATGGCAAATATATAAATGTAATTTGAATTAGAATACATTAAAACTAAAAAAAAAAAATACTTAATTCGTAAATTTGTTAAATTTTAATTTAAAAGAATGTTTTTTAGTCGCTTAATTGCCACTTGCAACAGTATTGTTTACGTTCATTCTAAAATCAGGATTCCCTTTAATATTAGGCATTGCAAACAAATTACTATTTTTAATTTTTGTAAATTCTAAAGCATTTTCCGGTTTGTTATAGTAATTCTTAATTCCGGAATTGTTACTGGCTGATTCGCTGGTAATTTCACCATTGCAATTGTTAACAATCAAATTTTTGAAGGTAATTTTAGACAAATTAACGTCTCCATTTCCAATATTCCCTTCTAATAAAGCAAAAGGAGTAAAGCCGGAAATAATACTGTTTGATAAGTTAAAAAAAGTATTTTCTTTAATATGTAATGACTCTCTTACCAAACCCTGATTGTTTTCTTCCAGATTTACCAATGTGATATTGTTGGCGTTTATTTTGGTCATTTTCTTGGTCATATCGGTGTTTTCAATTTTGTCATACGAATCTACTTCAAAACATCTTGAGCCGGAAATATCTGAAGAAAAAGGATGGCGGATAGCAATACTGTTACTGATATTGATTTGTGCCCCTTGTGTAAAATCAAAATCATCATCAGTAGTTCGGTATGAAATTAAATTATTCATATTTATATCGCCGCCATAACATTCAAAAGAATCATCATTAGAGTAACTGATCTGAATGTTGTTTAAAATTGTTTTTCTGCCAACTCCGGCTAATGAAAGTCCGTTAAGTTCCTTTGCAGCACTTAATTTTCTTCCTGAATATTCAATACGGACATATTTTAAAATTCCGGAATTGTCTTCGGGATCCTGACCTCCGTAATGGTTGAGTAGTGGATCTAAATCAAAAGGCAGTGTATTTATACCTCCTAATTTATTGATTGGTGCTTTGCCAAGAACAATAATTCCACCCCAATCTCCTGGTCTTCTTTCTGTTGTTTCTTTATTGGAAGTGAAAATTATGGGATCTGTTTCTAAACCTTCTGCCATAATTTTTGCTCCGTTTGTAATTACCAAGGTGCCACAAGTTTTATCGTCACCTCTAATAATTGTTCCGGGTTCTATTGTGAGGACTGCATTATTCGTTACATATACAATACCTACTAATTGATAGGTGTTTCGTTTGGTTAGTTTAGTGTCTTTATCTATTGTACCTGCTATTATATTTGTAGCCTCGTTGTATTCTATTTTAGCTGGATTAAAATTGGTCCAGTTGTTCATCCAGTTTGAGGTTCCGATTATTCCTTTTTGTTGTTGTGCCTGAAGAAAAAAAGTTGATAAAAGTATTATAATTGTGATGTGTATTTTTGTTTTCATAACTATCATTTTTGATTCCTAGTTTTGTTTTTTTAATGAAGTCAAAATTAGATGCCAAATGTTAATCAAAATATTCTATTGTATTATGATAGCGTTAGATAATCTTTAAGAACGTTACTATTGTGTTTTTTGTCAGGTATAATATGTTTTTTATCGATCTTTTATAAAAAAAACAAACCCCAACAATCTAAATTGTTGGGGTTTCCTGAATTTCAAATTAGTAAGTCTGAAATATTAGAATTTTAAGGCTACAGTCAATTCGAAATCGTCATTGATAGTTTTATCTCCTAAGTTTTCGAAGAAATTACCAGAGTTGTATTTGATATCGTATTTAGTTCTGTCAACTTTAAATTCAGTTGTAGCTGTATTTCCTGCTACAGTGATGTCAAAAGTTACTGGTTTAGTAATTCCTTTGATAGTTAAATCAGCAGTTACTGTATAAACATCAGTTGCTTTAGCTCCAATAGTTTTGAAAACTAATTTTGCAGTTGGGAATTTGTCAGTTCCAAAGAAATCGTCAGCTTTCAAGTGACCATTCAATTTTCCTTGGTATTCTCCAGTTAAATCAGTAGAAGTTAAAGAAGTCATGTCTACTGTAAAACTTCCTCCCACTAATTTTTTTCCTTTGAAAACTACTGCTCCGTCTTTAAAGTTTACAGTTCCTGAGTGTTCTCCGGTTACTTTTTTACCTACCCATTTGATAGTACTTGCTTTTACGTCGATTTTCTTTGTTTGTGCGTTTACAGAAACGCTAGCCACTGCTAAGAATAATGCTATTGCAATTGTTTTAAAATTTTTCATTTTGTTAAAATTGATTTTGGATTAATAATAATTATATAGTGATAAATAATTCTTCTTGTGATTTTCTAACTTTTAAGTAGTGTTGTGTATCATCTTCTGTATGTCTGTAACCTACAGCTGCAATTACAGAGGCAGTTAAGCCTAATTTGTCTAAACCTAAGATTTCGTTAAAAGCAGCAGGATTGAAACCTTCCATTGGTGTTGCATCAATTTTTAATTCTGCTGCAGCACTTAGTAAATTTCCTAAAGCAATATAAGTTTGTTTAGCCGTCCAGATTTTCTTGGTGTCATCAGACATTGGAGTAATGGCTCCTTTCATATAGTCTCCAAAACCAGATAATGCTTCTGCCGGAACATTTCTTATTTTAGAAATGTTTTGAATATATCCATCAATATGTGAATCATCTACTGTTGTTTGGCTTGCAAAAACAAATATTTGCGAAGCATCAGTAATTTGAGTCTGACCATAAGCAGCCTCTTTTAATTTTTTTCTAATTTCAGGATTTTCAACAATTATTACTTTGTATAATTGTAATCCATAAGAAGATGCGCTTAATCTTACAGCTTCTTTGATGGTATTTAAATCAGCAGCAGAAATTTTTTTAGTAGCATCGTACTTTTTAGTTGCGTATCTCCAATTTAAATTGTCTAATAATGTACTCATAATATTAATTTTGTTGGGTTCGGTATTTTTCTAATAATATATTTAATAATTCTAATTCTTCAGGGCTTATATTGTTTGCAAATGTTTGCTCGTGCTCATCTACTTTTGGATCTAATTCTTTTAGTACATCTAAGCCTTTTTGTGTAATTGTAACTTCAATTTTTCGTCTATTATCAGGACAGACATTACGTGTAACATAATCTTTCAATAATAATTTGTCGACCAGGCGTGTTGTATTACTTGTTTTAGCGAGCATACGTTCCTGTATCACACACATGTTGGCTGGATTTCCTTTTTGTCCTCTTAATATACGCAGTACATTATATTGTTCTCCAGACAGATCATACGGTTTTATCAACTCGTTAAAATGATCCTGAATCACATTTTGCGTGTACATGATATTCAGAATAACTTTTTTCGCATTATCCATCTTAACTGTACTTTTTATAACCTCTTCAATTGTCATAGTCGTAAGTGTATAATTTGTATATACAAATGTATAACTTTTGATAGTTGTATATACAAATGTCGTGTTAATTTTTCGTTAATTCAATTAGCAAAAATTTTAGTTAGTGTAATTAGTGTGGGATCAAGAATAAAATTAGGTTATTTTTAAAAGTAAAGTATTAATTAATAGATATTTACTATTTTTTAAAGCTGTGAGTCATCATTGCAAAACCGCTATTATTTTATTATTTATAATAGCTTGCTTCTATCCCTCACGCGGCCATAGGAAATAAGAAACCCGACAAGTTTTAACTGTCGGGTTTAATTCGTAATCATAAACGGATAACTATTATTTTAGTTTTTTCTCGTATGCCCTTCGCGCTCCGCCTCTAAAATAGACTTCGCCACAATAAGTATACTCTAATTTGTCTATTATTTTTAGCATTGGAATATTGTCAAAATTAGTATCTACTTTGATACTGTAGACATTTTGCTGGATTGCTAAATTCTCTATTTTTTCAAAAAGTTTAGTAGCAATACCTTTACCTTTTGCCAATTTTGAAACTGCTACACGATGTACTACAACATAATTGCCATTAGAAAGCCATTTTCCTTCGATAGCTTCGTAAGCAGGTTCTATATCGAAAATAATGGCCGCATAACATACAATAGTTTCGTTTTCGGTTAGTACATATCCAAAACCATTATTGATATCGTTTTCAATCGAAAGTTTGTTAGGATAGCCGTCTTGCCACTGTGTACTCCCTTCTAAGCGTCTTTGTTCGATGGCATCTTTTATAATTTCCCAAATTTCAGGTACTTCTGAAAGATTTCCTTTTCGTAATGATAATTCTGCAGGTGTATTCATTTTTAGTGAGGCAATTTGTCTTTAATAAAACCATAAAACCATGTTCCGGCAATTGCACTAACTAAAGTCACCACAATTACACTAACTCCAGTTCCAATTTGAGCAAACAATGGACCAGGACAAGCCCCGGTAATTGCCCAGCCAAAACCAAATAGCAATCCTCCATAAATTTGCCCTTTGTTAAAAATCTTTGGCTGAATTTCGATTTTTTCGCCCTGAATGGTTTTAATATTAAATCGTTTAATGATCTGAACTGAAATTATACCCACTACAACGGCACTTCCAATTACGCCATACATAAAGAAAGATTGTAATTGAAACATTTCCTGAATGCGGAACCAGCTGATGATTTCGGCTTTTACGAATACAATTCCGAAAAAGATTCCAACTAAAAGATATTTAAAGTTCGATAATCCGGAATCTTTCAATTGGCTACCATTGATTCCTTCTGTATCGGTATTTTTGTTTTCTAAATGAGTCATTTTTAAAATTTTAAAGTGAGAGAATATATGGCAGAATCAAATTAGCCATCATAAAACCGCCAATCATAAAACAGATTGTCGCTACCAATGAAGGCCATTGTAAATTTGAAATTCCCATAATCGCATGTCCGCTCGTACAACCGCCTGCGTAACGTGTTCCGAAACCAACTAAAAATCCGCCAACGACAATCATGATAAAACCACGAAGAGTCAATAAACTTTCCCACGAAAAAAGTTCTTTTGGCAATAAACCAGAATTATCGGTTATTCCGTAAGAAGCCAATTGTGCTGAAAGCTGAGGTGTAATCTCAACCGGATTTGGATTGGCTAAAAAATAAGCTGCGATAACACCACCAAGGAAAATTCCGAAAACGAAAAATAAATTCCAGCTTTCTTTTTTCCAGTCGTATTTAAAAAACGAAATATCTGCCGGAATACAAGCTGCACAAATATGTCGTAATGATGAACTAATTCCGAATGATTTATTTCCGATAATTAATAATACAGGCACAGTCAGCCCAATCAGCGGACCTGCAATGTACCAAGGCCAAGGTTCTTTTACAATATCTATTATACTCATGTTTTAATATTAAATGTTTTTTTTACGATAGAAGTTACATAGTAATTATAAGCTGAAGTTTAAATCGCGCTGAACTTATATATGTTTAATCATTTTAAAGTTAAACACAGCTAAATTAAATGAACTTATAGCACTTATATGATTGAAAAATTATGTTCATGCTTTCAAAACTTTACTTTGGCAAACAAAATCAGATTTTGGAATAGATGTTTTTGCTATTGCTCCAAAACCTCCTTCAATTTCGGTAAAATTTCTGAAACCGCGAGCCTGCAAAATAGACGCTGCAATCATACTTCTGTAACCTCCAGCGCAATGCAGGTAAAAATGCTCATTCGGTTCGATGTCTTTTACCCAGTCATTAATAAAAGCCAACGGTTTGTTGTAAGCTTCGTCAATATGCTCTGCGCTATATTCGGTTTCTTTTCGAATGTCAATTACTATGTTTTGTTCAGGTCTGAATTCGTTTGCAAATTGCGCTGCTGTAATTCGGTGTACCGTATCGATTTCAAAACCAGCCTTTTCCCATGCTTCAAAACCGCCATCCAAATGCCCAATAATTGAATCGAAGCCCACACGGCTTAAGCGTGTAACAGTTTCTTCTTCCAAACCAACTTCGGTTACTAAAATGATAGGCTGTTTTACATTGGCAACTAAAGTGCCCACCCACGGAGCAAAATCGCCGTTGATGCCTATATTAATCGACTGCGGAATAAATCCTTTATAAAAATCGCCGTTTTTTCGGGTGTCTAAAATTAATGCTCCGGTTTCTTCGGCAACAGCCTCAAATTCTGTAACATTAATAGCTTTCATACCGTTATTTAAAACAGATTCAAAACTTTCATAGCCGTTTTTATTCATGGCAACGTTCATGCTGAAATAGGCTGGAGGAGGTAAAAGTCCGTCAGTAACTTCAGTAATAAATTCAGCTTCGGTCATATCGGCACGCAACGCATAATTAGTTTCTTTTTGATTCCCTATTGTTGAAACAGTTTCTTTGCTCATGTTTTTCCCGCAGGCACTTCCGGCACCGTGCGCCGGATAAACGATTACATCATCTGCCAAAGTCATAATTTTGTCTCGTAACGAATGATATAAAATTCCGGCCAGTTGATCTTGCGTCATTGAAGCTGCTTTCTGAGCTAAATCCGGGCGTCCAACATCACCTATAAATAACGTGTCTCCCGAAAAAACAGCATGATCTTTTCCGCTTTCATCAACTAATAAATACGTGGTGCTCTCCATAGTATGACCTGGAGTGTGCAAGGCTTTGATTGTAATATTACCAACTTTGAATTCTTGCCCGTCTTTGGCAATAATACATTCAAATTCAGGAGTTGCATTAGGACCGTAAACGATTGGTGCTTCAGTTTCTTTGCTTAAATCAACATGGCCTGAAACGAAATCAGCGTGAAAATGCGTTTCAAAAATATATTTCAACTTTACCTGATCACGTTCTAAACGATCCAGATACGGTTGAATTTCTCTTAACGGATCAATAATAGCCGCTTCACCATTTGAGGTAATATAATAAGCACCCTGTGCTAGACAGCCGGTGTAAATTTGTTCAATTTTCATGATTTAAAATCTAAAATAATGTTTGACAAAGGTAACTCTGTTTTTTTGGAAACTAAGTGACTAATGTTACAGAAATTTGACTTTAAAAAAAACGTTTGACTATTTTACCATATAAGTGATATAAGCAATTATAAGTTGGAGTTTAAATCATGCCGAAATTACATGAGCTCATATAATTTAAATGTGGAATATGTGTTTTTAAATCGCCCTCAAAATTAAATCTAATTCTTTAGGTTATATAGAAAAAAACGTTTGAGTGTTTTTAAAATATAAGTAAATTAAAAAGGATTCGGGATAATTAAACTTATAGGATCTAAATGTAAGCTGATGTATATGCGAAAAAGTAAAATGAACTTATATAACTTATATGGTGGAAAAAAAATCTACGTAATTTTACAACTTTACAAGAATAACAAATATGAACACAACAGACTTATTGGATCAAATTGCTTTTATAAAAGAAATTGATAAAGTCAAATACATTCAGCGAAAAACAAAACTCTTTAATAGCGATCGAAATGAAAACGATGCTGAACACAGCTGGCATTTGGCTTTGATGGCAATTGTACTGGCAGGACATTCAGACGAGCCAATTAATATTTTGAGAGTAGTTAAAATGGTTCTGATTCATGATATTGTAGAAATTGATTCTGGAGATGTTTTCATATATGACACACAAAAAAGCCACGATAATACTGATGAAGAACGATTGGCTGCGAATCGTATTTTTGGGTTGCTTCCAAAGAAACAAGCAGAAGATATGATCGCCATTTGGGAAGAATTTGTAGCGGGTGAAACCAATGAAGCCAAGTTTGCAAAATCGATAGACAGATTAGAACCTCTACTTCAGAATACTTCTAATAATGGAGGAACCTGGAAAGAATTTGATGTGCCTTATCAAAAAGTCTATGAAAAAAAGAGCGTTATAAAAGAAGGATCAAAAACATTATGGACTTACGCTGAAGGTTTGATAAACGATAGTGTTGCAAAAGGAATTTTGAAGAAGGAATGATACGTGCTGTCTGGCTGAGCGGAGTCGAAGCCTTTAGTAATGTCTAAGCCTTCGACTCCGCTCAGGGTGACATTAGTTTTAAAACTCATATAACTTATATGGTTTAAAACTTTACAAATTAACTCTTTTTTTAAGGTAGTAATTCGGGTTTTAATGGGTAAATTTGTGGGACTTCATAAAACAATTACGACTCTATGGAAGAAATGCTTTTTTATGACCGAATGCAATTCGCCTTCACCATTACTTTTCACTATCTTTTTCCACAACTTACAATGGGTCTTTCGCTGATCATTGTTTATTTCAAATGGAAATACTTAAAAACGAAAGACGAACAATACAATCACGCCACTCATTTCTGGATGAAGATTTTCGCCCTGAATTTTGCGATGGGCGTTGTGACCGGAATTCCGATGGAATTTCAGTTTGGAACCAACTGGGCTAAATTTTCTGAGTTAACCGGCGGTATTATTGGTCAGACTCTGGCGATGGAAGGCATGTTTTCTTTCTTTTTAGAATCTTCCTTTTTAGGAATATTTTTATTTGGAGAAAAAATATTAGGACATAAATGGCATTTTGTAACCGGAGTGCTTATTATGATTGGTTCCTGGGCAAGCGGATATTTAATTATTGCGACACATTCGTGGATGCAGAATCCGGTTGGTTATGAAATTCTCGAAAACGGAAAATTTGTCCTTACTAATTTTAAAGCACTGTTTCTGAATCCCTGGCTTTGGCCTTCTTATTTGCACAATCAGGCAGCTTCTTTGGTAACGAGTTCTTTTGTCGTAGCAGGAATTGGCGCTTTTTATATTTTGAGTCAGAAGAATGTTTCTTTTGGGAGATTGTTTCTAAAAACCGGAGTCATTTTCGGATTGATTTCAAGTATTATTGTTGCTGTTCCAACAGGGGATTTACTTGCTAAAAACGTGGTGAAATACCAGCCAGTGACTTTTGCAGCTATGGAAGGAATTTTTCATACCGAAAAGAAAGGTTCTGAAATTGTCTTAATAGGACAGCCCGATGTAAAAGACAAAAAACTCGATAATAAAATTGCTGTTCCTAATATATTGAGTTTTCTGACCTATGGAAACTGGAATCAGGAAATTAAAGGTTTAGACCAGTTTGAAGAAGATCTCCATCCAACGAATATTTCAGGATTGTATTATGCCTATCATATTATGGTGGGACTCGGAACCGTATTTATCGGTTTGATGGTTCTCGCACTTTTTCAATTGATTCGGGGCAAATTATATCAAACCAAATGGATTTTATGGTCGCTGATGTTTATGATGCCCTTTCCGTATATTGCCAATACAACAGGCTGGTACACTGCTGAATTAGGCAGGCAGCCATGGTTAGTTTACAATTTAATGCGAACAGCTTCCGGTGCATCACCAACGGTTTCTTCCGGGAATACCTTGTTTACCTTATTAGGTTTTATAGGATTGTATCTTTTACTCGGAATGCTGTTTTTACTTTTGATTGGAAAAATTATCAACAAAGGGCCTCATCACGTGGAGCTTTCAACAGAAAAAATATAGGTATGGAATTTTTTTGGTACGTAGTTTTAATGGGAATTCTAGCCGTTTATATAGTTTTAGACGGTTACGATTTTGGAGCAGGAATTATTCATTTGTTTTTTGCCAATACAGAAAAAGATAAAAAAGCAATCACAAACGCAATTGGTCCTTTTTGGGATGCCAATGAAGTTTGGATTATCGCTGCTGGTGGTGTTTTGTTTTTTGCTTTCCCAACTTTATACGCCTCTTCTTTTAGTGGTTTTTATCTGCCATTGATTATGATTTTATGGCTGTTGATTTTCCGGGCGATTGGATTGGAAATGCGTGGACAGGTTCATCATCCGATGTGGGAAGCAATTTGGGATAAGGCGTTCGGAATTGCGAGTTTGCTTCTGGCATTGTTCTTCGGAATTGCTTTGGGGAATGTTGTTCGCGGCGTTAATCTGGGAATGGTAGAGAACGGCGTTTCTACTCAGGAACCTCATTTTTTCTTTTTGCCCTTGTGGAATCCAACGTTTAGCCCGCAGGCAAATGAATTGGGAATTATTGACTGGTTCACACTTTTCCTTGGAATTGTGAGTGTTGTCGCTTTAACTATTCACGGAGCAAACTGGATTGTTTTTAAAACCAATTCGTCTTTAAATACACACCTTAAAAATGTAGTTTTTAAGCTGAATATTGTTCTGTTAATTTTAGTTTTTATTTCTTTGGGGATATGGCATTTTATCGAGCCTGAGCCATTTCGTAATTTTGTAGAAAACCCGATTTTGTGTTTTTTTCCTGTAATGACTTTTGTAGGTGTTTTAGGATTGTTTAAAGTACGTTCGTATAAAAAAGATGGTCTGGGATTTCTATTCTCCACTTTGTTTTTAGTGGGTGGATTTGCCTCAACAGCCGTTTCGATTTTTCCGAATGTTTTGCCTTCGACTAATAATGTAAATCCGTCCTTAACGATTTATAATACTGCTGCAGGAGAATATGGACTAAATGCGGGTCTGAGCTGGTTTTTTATCGCTTTGTTTTTGGTGATTGTATATTTTATTATACAATATCGCGTTTTTAGCGGAAAGATGGATGATGTTGGGTATGGGGAGCATTAAATGGTTTATTTTTTTTAACCACTATTTGAAAAAAATTTTACGGATTAATTATATGAATAGCCGTTAGTTAGTTTTAAAACACAAAAAAAACTAAAGGTATAACCATTCTGTAAGTACCCAAAAATATATTTTATAAGCTAAGTAAAATAAGATAAAAAAATAAAATTAAGTTCAGGTTTTTGTTAATTTTTCTAAGTATTTAATTACAACTATTGGTTATATTCTATAATTTGAGTTGTAAGAAAAAAAAGAAGGTAATGCTTAATATTGCGTATCTAAGAATTTTTACTGAAGATTTCCTGAAGGAAAATTTTACGCAAACTTTTATTATCATTTACTTATTATTATGTTCATAACAATTTTTACAAACGAGATTAAATTTCACTACAAATCTAAAAACTGGCAGTATCACTTTGATGAAATTAAAGAACTTGGACTGCTTAAAAAAAAGAAAAAATATTTTCTCGAAAATCTTGCCTTTATTACTGTAACTACCATAGCTTATTATTGTATGATTTTTTCGAGTCTGGTCGATTTATACTATATTATCCCAACGCTTTTGTGCTATACTTTTATTATAATCGCAAGATTGGATGAGCCATCAGAATTTGTATATTTCGTATTTGTAAAAGATATTTACAAAAAAGAAATAAGGATTAAAATTGCATCAAAAGACAGATTTCTCATAGGCAAACAGATAGATCATTACTTAGATTTTCAGTTTGAAAGAAATATAAAAAAGACTGCTTAAATAAAAAGAATTAAACATGTATTTATTCGGAATTTCTCATTATGATTTAGTTTTCATGATGGCAGCCTTGATGTATGGTTATTTTATCACTACAAAAAAAAAACAATGAACTACTGCATTACTATTCCTAACAATATGCAGTTTTAGAATATCCCAAATAAGGTATAGTTATGCTGTTAAAATTTTAATGGCGGGCTGTTTTAGTTATACCTGACTCCAAATCAAAAAAATATGCCCACAACAATTAAAAACAAAATCAAAAATATTAGAGAGTTAAAAAACTACACTCAGGAATATATGGCAGAAAAATTAGGTGTAACTCAGGCTGGTTATAGTAAAATTGAAAAAGGAAAGACTTCTTTGAGTTACGAAAAACTGGTCGAAATAGGGAAAATTCTTGATGTAAGTGTTGAAGATATTATCAGTTTTAATTACGATCGGTACTTTAATAATTTTAATAGAATCAACGGAAATAATAATGGAAGTATTTTGATTAACACAGAAAACACTTCTACATTAAAAGAACTTTACGAAGATAAAATCAGATTATTAGAAAAGCTTTTAAACAGGACAGAAATTGAGCTTGGACGTTATAAGGAAAAATATGGGGAAATCTGAAGTTACTCCAATTAAAATGCGTTCTGTTTTTGGCCCAAATTTACTTTTGGGCTATTTTTTTGAAATCTAAATATCATTATACTTTGGCGCGCGTTAGGGATAAGAGCGGGATCTCCCAATTTAGAAAAACAAGGCTTTTTCGCCGTAGTTTTTGTTAATTGGGAATATAGCGGATAGCCCGGCCGGAGGCAACGCCCGAAATAAATTTAAAAGAAAACTTCTTTGGTAATAATGTAGAATCCCATAACGAGTACAAACCAGCCAAAAAGCGGTTTTAATCTGGCTCCGTCGATTTTTTTGGAAAGCTGACTTCCGATTAACATTCCTAAAAGTGCCATTGCCGAAATGCCTAATAAAAAAGGATAATCTATTGGCGATCCTATGTATAAATCACCTACAAAACCTATTGTGGAATTGATCGTGATGATTAACAATGAGGTTCCAACAGCTTGTTTCATTGGTAATTTGGCGAAAAAGAGCAGCGCAGGAATAATTAAGAATCCACCTCCGGCACCCAAAAAACCCGTTACGATTCCGACTACGAAACCTATTAGACTTAATTGTATATAATTCGTTTCGGCTGCTTTTATTTCGGGTTGGTTTTTTCGAATCATCGAAATTGCTGCTGTAATCATCAATATAGAGAAGACTATCATAATAAGGAAGTCTTTTGAAACCGAATAAGATGCAATTGAAAATAGAGTGGAAGCAATTTGTGGAAAAATAACTTCGCGAATAATCAAAATGGATACTACAGACGGAACTGCAAAATACAAAGCAGATTTGAGTTTTAAATTCCCCATTTTGTGATGACTATAACTCCCCAACATTGAGGTTAAACCAACAATAAACAGAGAGTAGGATGTTGCCTGCTCCGGATTTACCTTGAATAGATATACTAAAATTGGAATTGTAAGTATAGAACCCCCTCCGCCAATCAGGCCCAGCGAGATACCAATTATGATCGAAGCAAAATAGCCTAAATATTCCATTGCAGTTGTTTTTATGCAAAGGTGGTTTGATAAAAAGAAATCTACAGTAACATTTATCACATATGATCTTTTTCTTGGTGTAATAAATTTTAACACATAGAAGTGTAGAATTGTTTTCTAAGTTTTGAGGTTAAAATAAATAACAAATTATTTACACAGAGCTATGTGAATTCATGCAAAGTAAAACGACTTTGATTGGATACTAAAGCTATGTTCCTATGTGTTAAGAAAATTTGCTATTTTCTATTTCAAAAGCTCAATTTGGTTTCGGTTTAATTTAACCAGACCACGTTGTTCCATTTTTTTAAGTAATCTCGAAACGACTTCTCGTGAGGTATTTAATTCGGATGCAATTTCCTGATGTGATAGATTGACTTCAGAACAGCCACAGGAATCTGAGTGACGTTTTAGATAAAATTCCAAACGTTCATCCATAGATCGGAATGCGATATTGTCCACGACTTCGAGTACTTCTTCGAAACGGCTGCGGTAGGTATCAATTACAAATTCGTACCAAGTTCTGTGTTCCATCATCCATTTATCCATCATTTGCAGGGGAATCATTATAACAGAAACATCTTCGATAACTTTGGCCATAATTTGGCTTTTTTCGCTTTTGGCGGTACAGATCATCGAGATTGCACAAGCTTGTCCGGGATGTAAGTAATACATTAGAAACTCACCTCCATCGTCACCTTCACGATAAATTTTGATTTTTCCTTTGGTAATCAAAACCGTATTTTTGATGTATTGTCCGGTGCGCATCAAAATAGTTCCGGCTTCGAAATCCTGATAGCTTCCATTTTCTTCAATAGTTTCGATTAGTTCGCTGGAGAAGTTAGGAAAGATGGCTTTTAATGAATTTTGCATTGGTAGTATTAGATTTTGTCAGTTTATCTCAAGTAGCGATACTCAAAGTTTCTCAACTAGGCTCGAACTGACATACGTTATTTGGCTTCTTTGTTTTATTAAAAAGAGTTTAAAGCTGTAATTTGCTGTAAAGATAAGAGATTGAAATGGTATAAATTGTGAGAAAACTATTTTTAAGACAGGAATTTCTAAAATGAAAAAAACCTATTTTCTATCGATTTTATAGGCTGATTTTTTAAAAATAGTAAGTAAATTTGTAAAACACTAACAATTTTACGTTCTCTAAAACGTTTTCTGAGAATAATAATCGAAATCGTATTTTGCACGTATTTTATGTAGTGAAAACCTTTAATTTTACAAAAAACACAATACTATGAATTTATCACAAGAAGATTGGGTTGCTCAGTTTCAGGCTGACGAAAATGCAGTAATACTAGATGTAAGAACTGAAGACGAGTTTAACGACGGCTATATTGAAAATGCTGTAAATATTGACATCAATAAAGGCCAGGCTTTTATTTATGAAATAGAAGAATTAGATAAAAATAAAAATTATTATGTGTATTGCCGTTCAGGAGCAAGGAGTGCAAAAGCATGTCAGATTATGAATGAATTAGGTTTTGAGAATGCCTATAATCTGCTTGGCGGAATTCTGAATTGGGAAGGTGATACCGTAAATCCATAAAAATGAAAGAGGCGATAAAGCCTCTTTTTTCATTTAAAACTATTAAATAACCAAACAAAAATTACCAAATTATGAGTTTTATACCCGAGGAATATCAATTTAACACCCTTATAAATCAAGATACCTATCTTGTAAACGGAGAATTAAAACAATGGACAGGACAAACTACGCCAGTCTTTTCTACAATATCATCTACTGAGAAATACACCCCAACATTACTTGGATCTATTCCGTTCATGGGAGAAAAAGAAGCTGCTGAGGTTGTTGAGGCAGCCGTTAGTGCATATGATAAAGGTCAGGGATTATGGCCAACCATGAAAGTGATTGATCGCATTAAATGCATGGAGAATTTCGTAAGACAAATGAAAGAGACCCGCGAAGAAGTAGTTAAGCTTTTGATGTGGGAAATTGGAAAAAACCTTGGCGATTCGCAAAAAGAATTTGACAGAACAGTAGAATATATTGAGGATACTATTGATAGCTACAAGGAATTAAACGGACGCAGTTCTAAATTCACGAAAGTTCAGGGTGTAAATGCAATGATTCGTCGTGGACCACTTGGAGTTGTTCTTTGTCTTGGACCCTATAATTATCCTCTAAACGAAACATTTTCATTATTGATTCCGGCTTTGATTATGGGGAATGCCGTAATTTTTAAACCTGCAAAACATGGTGTTTTATGCATAACTCCATTGTTGGAAGCTTTCAGAAGCAGTTTTCCAAAAGGGGTTATCAATATTGTGTACGGAAGAGGCCGAGAAGTAGCTTCGCCAATCATGAAATCAGGAAAAATTGATGTTTTAGCATTAATTGGAAACAGTAAGTCTGCTATTGCTTTGCAGGATCAGCATCCTAACAAAAACAGACTGCGTTTGATTTTAGGTCTGGAAGCTAAAAATCCGGCGATTATTTTACCGGATGCAGACCTGGATTTGGCTATTCAGGAATGTATTACCGGTTCATTATCTTTTAACGGCCAGCGTTGCACTGCTTTAAAGGTTTTATACGTACACGAATCAATTGCTGATGAATTTAATAAGCGTTTTTCAGAAAAAGTGGATGCCCTGGTGTTTGGAAATCCCTGGGAAAAAGGAGTTTCATTAACGCCGCTTCCTGAAGCAGAAAAACCTTCTTATATTCAGGGATTAATTGACGATGCTACAAGTAAAGGAGCAAAAATATTAAACGAAAAAGGAGGAAAACATTCTGAGAATTATATTTTTCCGGCAGTTCTATACCCTATAAATAAAGAAATGCGAGTGTACCACGAAGAACAATTTGGACCTGTAGTGCCAATTATTTCTTTCAGGGATATCAGTGAACCTCTTGATGATATGGCCGAATCAAATTACGGACAGCAAGTAAGTTTATTTGGAAAGGATATTAAAACACTGGCACCGCTTATTGATGCCTTGGTAAATTTGGTTTGCAGAGTGAACCTGAACAGTTCTTGCCAGAGAGGTCCTGATGCATTTCCTTTTACAGGGCGTAAAGACTCCGCGGTAGGGACATTGAGTATTCCGGATGCATTGCGTTCGTTCTCAATTCGTACGTTCGTGGCTTCAAAAGATATTGATTACAATAATGAAATTCTGCAAGAGTTATTAAACAGCAAAGAATCTAATTTTATCAATACGGATTATATTTTATAATTTTTAAGGTTATATATTCAATTTCAAAACCATCTTTTTCTTTTAGAGTAAGATGGTTTTTTCTTTTGAAGTGTAAAGAAAACTTGTTATCACTTATTTTTCTTATTGAAAGCATTTAAAAAAGTGTATAGTGTGTAGCAAAGTGTGTAAAAAGTATACATATAGAATAAGTCTGAATATTGTAATTTGCTTAATATCAGGTCTGGGTTGAAATGGCATGTGCCTTGCTAAGGGTAAATTGTATTAATTGTCTTCAAATGATAAAAGAAGATAATTATAAATAAGAGCCGATTTAGTTAGTAAATAATACAACCCAGAATGAAAAACGAAACAATTTACTCCAAACAATTTTATACCTCAGGCCTAAATGACACCTACAACGATGAACTTTCTATAAACAGTTCAATTTTTAATTTTCGTAGTAAATCAAAAAAACAGAAGAAAAGAACTGTAAATCTATTGAGTTTTGCAGTAATGGCGGGTAGTTTTTTACTGATGCTGACTGGAGCTTTTTTTGTTTTTGAATTTCAGGAAGACTTTGATCAGTTTCACTTCGAAAGAATAAATTCGACATGGGGATTTCCTTTTTTGATATTGACGGTTTTGTTATTCTTTTTTCAAACCAGTGTTTTTCTGTATAACTTATATCTGTATTTTCGCTATAAACCTATGGAGTCGGTTACAGATGATTTATTACCAACCTGTACTATAATCGTTCCTGCGTATAATGAAGGCAAGTTGGTTTGGGATACTTTATTAAGTCTTGCAGATAGTGATTTTCCGGAACAAAAAATGCAGATACTGGCTATTGATGACGGGAGCAAAGATGATACCTGGTATTGGATGCAGCAGGCGAAAATAAAATTAGGGGATCGTTTAACTATTTTTCAGCAACCTGAAAACAGAGGGAAACGTCATGCGCTTTACCGAGGATTTGAACTGGGGACCGGAGAGATTTTTGTAACAGTTGATAGTGATTCAATTGTAAAAAGAGATACGCTGCGAAATTTAGTTACCCCATTTGTTGTAAATGAAAAATGTGGTGCAGTAGCAGGAAATGTTCAGGTTTTAAACAATAAAAAAGCAATACTTCCAAAAATGCTGAATGTAAGTTTTGTAATGAGTTTTGAATTTGTTCGTTCTGCAGAAAGTATGCTGGGTTCTGTATTGTGTACACCCGGGGCAGCAGCAGCTTATAGAAAAACGGCCGTTTTTGGCTGCCTTTCAGAATGGATAAACCAAACGTTTATGGGCGAACCTTCTGATATTGGCGAAGACAGGGCGATGACTAATATGATACTAAAGCAAGGCTATAAAGTTTTATTTCAAAAAAATGCCGTTGTATTAACAAGTGTACCCGAAGAATATAAAGGTTTGTATAAAATGTTTATCAGATGGGGAAGAAGTAATGTGAGAGAAAATATTATGATGGCTAAATATGTTTTCAAAGATTTTAGAGATGAATCGAAGTTTGGTGCCAGACTTTTGTTTATAAATCAATCGCTTAGAATCCTTTTAACTTTTCCATTTTTACTATTTATGTTCTTTCTTATATTTACACATCCATTACTGTTTTTAAGTTCAACACTTTTAGGTATATTAATAGTGTCAAGTTTTCCGGTTATATTCTATGCAAAAAGATACAGCCTGTCAGAATCATTCTGGGCTTATTCATATAGTATTTTTTATACTTTTACATTGTTCTGGATCGCTCCTTATGCATTGGTTACAGCAAACAAAAGAGGCTGGCTGACTCGTGGATTAGCAGAAAAAAAATAAAATTTCTATAGTTATAAAAATTTAAAAAAGACAGTTATTATATTTGGCTGTTCAAAACGCAAAGTCAATTTGTTCCTTATGGAATAGATTGACTTTTTGTTTTAATGGTATCTAAAAATGATTTTGAACAAAAATTATGTTATAAAACCAGGTTTAAAGTTTATTTTTGAGAAAAAATGCAATAATTCTTAAAATTAACGACCTACATATAATAGTATCAATCATAAAAATCGAAAAACATTTATGGAAAAAAAATCACTACTAATTGTGTTATTTGGCTTATTGTTTATAGCACAAATTGGCATTGCGCAAGAACTTTATATGCCACGAAATATTAAAGAAGCTTACGCAAAAGGAACTCGTTCGATGGATGGAAAACCAGGTAAAAATTACTGGCAGAATCATGGGAAATACACTATGGAAATAGCTGTTGATCCAAAAACAAGAATAGTTACAGGTACTGAAACTATAGAATATCAAAACAATAGTAAAGATACACTTAGAAATATAGCAATTCGTTTTGTAAACAATCAGCATAAACCTTCAGCACCAAGAGTAGGATATTTTAGTGAAGATTTTTTAACAGCAGGTTTAACCATAACTTCTTTAAAAATTGACGGCGAAGTCTATAAAGAAGATGGCAGAAAATGGGGAACTGTTGGTAATGTAAAATTGAAAAAAGCATTATTGCCTAATTCTAAAATTACGTTTAATATCGACTGGAATTACCCATTATCTAAAGAAAGTGAAAGAGAAGGTCAGATCGATGCGACGACTTTTTATGTGGCATACAGTTATCCTCGTATATCAGTTTTTGATGATTACAACAAATGGGACAGGTTGCCGCATACCAATCGTTTAGAATTTTATAATGATTTTAATGATTATTTTTATTCGGTTAAAGCACCCAAAAATTACGTGGTATATGCAACAGGTGATCTTTTGAATCCGGATGAGGTTCTTCAGTCTGAATTTGCAGCACGTTTGAAAAAATCGTATGCAACAGATGAAATTTTGCATATTGCCAATGAGCAGGAAATGAAAAGCGGCTCCGTAACGAAACAAAATGACTGGAATATTTGGAAATTTGAAGCGAAACACATTTCAGATGTATGTTTCGGATTAAGTGATCATTATTTATGGGATGCGAGCAGTGTTTTAGTAGATAAAAAAACAAATCGAAGAGCAAGTGTTCAGGCTGCATACCATGTAACAGGAACTGATTTTGTAAATTCGGTTAAAAACAATCAATACGCTTTAGATTGGTTTTCTACTAATTGGCCGGGAGTTCCGTATCCATTTTCTAAAATGACGGCTTTTCAGGGTTTTGCCGATATGGAATACCCAATGATGTGTAATGATTCGCAAACAGATGATCCTGTTTTCGCACAATTGGTTCAGGATCATGAGGTAGCGCATACTTATTTTCCTTTTTATATGGGAATTAACGAAACCCGTTATGCTTTTATGGATGAAGGCTGGGCAACAACTTTTGAATACTTAATCGGAATTGCAGAACATGGTAAAGAAGCTGCAGATAAATTTTATAAAGAATTCAGAGTAAGTGGTTATATAAATGATCCTTCAACTGAAGAAGATCAACCCATCATTACAATGTCATCTCAGCTTTCAGATGCAGGTTACGGAAATAACTCATACGGAAAAGCATCACTTTCGTACATTGCTTTAAAAAATCTGCTTGGGGATGATTTGTTCAAAAAATCTTTACATGCTTATATGGAAAACTGGAACGGAAAGCATCCTATTCCCTGGGACTTCTTTAATTCATTTAATACTGCTTCAGGAAAAAATCTGAATTGGTATTTTAATAACTGGTTTTTTACCAATAACTATATTGATCTTTCGGTTAAAAAAGTGGATGTAAAAACAATTTCTATTGAAAATGTGGGTGGTTTTGCGATTCCTTTTGATGTAAATATTTTCTATGCTGATGATTCAAAAGAGACATTACATCAAACTCCTGCTATTTGGGAAAAGAATCAAAAAACAGCTGTTATTGATTTAAAAAACAAAAAACAGATTAAAAAAGTACAATTGGATGGCGGAATCTTTATGGATGCCACACCAGAGAATAATACATGGTCAGCGAAATAAAAAGAAAAATTTAGACTACATAAAAACCGTCTTTTTTTATTTTATAAATGTGAAAAAAATCTTAATTGAATGTATTTTTTAGAGCAGGTCAATTTATTATATTAATTTAACATCAGACAAATTAATAATTTAGTTCACTATGGAGAATTCAAAAATTAAAGCTTTTATACCACTTCTATATCTTGTTTGGTCCGATGATTTATTGACTAAGTATGAGTTTGACACTCTAAAAGGATTTATCAACTCACTAAATTTAATCTCATCGGAAGAAAAACAATATATTCTGTCTAAAGTTGATATTTCGAATCCGCCTTCTCGAAATGAACTTGCACAGTGGAAATTGGATGTGGAGAATAGCATTAAAGATAAATCGTCAATAAAATCAATTTTTGATATCGCCATAGCACTGTCAGGTAAAGACCTTGATATTTCGTCATTAGAATCAGATTTTGCAAAGCTGGAAAATGATCTGGGGGTTTTAGGCGAAGAATTAATTCAGAATTTCAAAACTAAGAGTAATTCCCTTACAGCTACAACTAAAACTACAGATAATTTTGATATTCAAAAGCTAACTGCAATTTTGGATGGAGAACAGGCCAGTATTATCAAAAAAGTAAAAGAAGTTATTTCAAGACCTGAATTTGCCTATGAAACTTCGACTGATATCCTTGTATACCGCCAAAAAGTATACGATTGGTGCAAAATTCTGGCAGAAGAAAACTTGGGTAATATGGCATATCCAAAGCAATACGGAGGAGGTGAAAACATAGCCGATTATTTTGCCGTTATGGAAACGCTGAGTTATCATGATTTAAGTCTGGTAATAAAATTTGGTGTTCAGTTTGGGCTTTGGGGGATGAGCGTTCAGTCTTTGGGAACCGAAAAACACTATGCAAAATATTTAAAGGATATTGGTTCATTAAAAATACCTGGCTGTTTTGCCATGACCGAAACCCATCATGGTTCAAACGTAAAAGGACTTGAAACGACTGCAACATATAGCCATAATGATAAGACTTTTATAATCCATACACCTCACAAAAAAGCACAAAAAGAATATATTGGTAACGCTGCCGTTCACGGACAAATGGCGACCGTTTTTGCAAAACTAATTATCGACGATCATGATTATGGTGTAAATGCTTTTGTAGTTCCTTTGCGTGATACAAACGGAAATACGTTTAACGGAATTACGATTGGGGATTGTGGACATAAAATGGGACTTAACGGAGTAGACAACGGAACAATTATTTTTGATAATGTTGTGATTCCAAAAGAAAATATGCTTGACAGATTTGCTTCTGTAAATGATAAAGGAGAATTCGAGAGTCCGATTCCGAGTGATAACAGGCGTTTTTTCACGATGTTAGGTACTTTGGTTGGCGGACGTATAGGTATTCCGCGTTCGGCATTATCTGCTGCTAAATCAGGGCTTACGATTGCCATTCGTTATAGTGATGAACGCCGACAATTTGGTCCGGAAGGTGGTTCTGAAGTGCCGATTTTAAATTACAGAATGCACCAGCGAAGATTGCTTCCCCATTTAGCGAAAACCTATGCTGTGCATTTTGGTTTGCAGTATCTGACCAGCCGTTTTTTAAAAAAAACCGAGTCGGAAATGCAGGAAATTGAAGCTTTAGCTGCCGGAATGAAATCATACTCAACCTGGAGTACGAGAGATATTTTGCAGGAATGCCGAGAAGCGTGTGGAGGAAAAGGCTATTTATCTGAAAACCGAATTGACGCTTTAAAAAATGACACGGAAATTTATACTACTTTTGAAGGTGATAATACTGTCCTGATGCAATTGGTTGCCAAAAATCGCTTATCTGAATTCAGAAAATCGTTTGGAGAAATGGGATCACTAGGCATGATTAATTATGTTTTTGAAAATGCGAGAACAGCTATTTCTGAAAAAAATCCAATTGCAACCCGACGAACTGATGAGGAACATTTATTAGATAGTCAATTTCATTTACAGGCTTTTCAGCATAGAGAAAAAACAATATTGGCTTCAGCTGCCAATCGTATCAAAAAATTAATCGATAGCGGTTTAGAAGCGTATGATGCTTTTAATGTGGTGCAGCATCAAATGATTGATGTAGCTCAAGCTTACCTGGAAAGAGTTGTTTTGGAACAATTTCAAGTGGGAATTTCAAAAGTAGAAGATGTTAAAACAAAAGAGATATTGGTGAAATTAAATCAGCTGTTTGCACTTTCACAAATAGAAAAAAACAAAGCCTGGTATTTAGAAGATAGTTATATGGACGCTGTGAAAACCAAAGCAATACGTAAAATGGTCAATCAACTTTGTTGGGATATCAGGCCAGATGCTGTTTCGTTGGTAAATGCATTTGATATTCCGGAAAGCTGTCTGGCAGCTCCAATTGCTTTTTATTAAATGTTGGAACTGGCTTGTTTCTTAGAAGAAGTTAGTGTAGAGCCAATTGATGCAATTATAACAAAGACTACCGCCAATACTTCATAAAAAGTAAGGTGTTCCTGTAAAAAAATAAGTGCACAAATAGAGGCTGCGGCAGGTTCTAAACTCATTAAAATACTAAAGGTTCTGGCAGGAAGCTGTCCCAGAGCCTTTATTTCTAAAGTAAACGGAATGGCGCTGGACAAAAGTGCAAGTGCTGTTCCTAAACCTAGAAGTTGAGGTGTTAGATTACAGAAACCATTTTCATAAAATCCAAAAGGGAGAATTAATAAAGCAGCAAAGAGCATCCCGGTAGTTACTGCATCTCCGTCATTCATAATTTTTGAAATTCTTCCACCCAGAATGATATAAGCTCCCCAAAGTACCCCAGCTATAAGAGCAAAAATAACTCCTAATGAATCTATTTTGGTGTTTGTCCATGGAGCTATTAAAACGATTCCAGCACCGGCAAGTAAAACCCAGCAATAATCAATAAAATGTTTTGAACCAAAAACGGCTACTGACAAAGGTCCTATGAATTCTAAAGTTACTGCTAAACCAATTGGAATTCTTTCTATTGCCATATAAAAAACTAAATTCATGGCTCCTAATGATAAACCATACGGAATAACAATTTTCCATTGCTCAGGTGTGATTTTTTTTAAATCAGGTCTGTAAACGGCTAATAAGATAAGTGTCGAAATACCAATTCTGAGAGATGCAGTTTCCGCTGCCCCGATAGATGGGAACAAAGTTTTTGCTATAGCAGCCCCGGACTGAACACTAATTATAGATAAAAGAACAGCAGGTATAGGCGGAATATTTATTTGCTTAATTTTCATAAAACTTTGCGAAAACCTGCAAATCTACAAAAAATGTAATGGATTTATTTTAAAAATATTTTTTAAAAACTATTGATTTTCTTAATATAGTTCACTTTTATGACTCAAAATAATTCCTTTGTCTTGTCACTTTATTATATATTTGTAAGTCACATTCTATTTATCTTTTATTGTTTTGAAAAAGTTTTTGTCTCTTCTTGTATTAATCTTTTTAGTTCATCCTGTCCAGGCATCGGATAATATTGAAATTATTTTGGCAAAATTAAATCACGCATTAGCGAATAAAAAAAAGTATGTGCAGCTAAAAGAAGAAAGGATTTTAAATTTTAAAAAAATAAAATCACAAGACCTTTCAAAGGAGCAAGAGTATAATTATAATGAGGCGCTATATAAAGAGTATCAGAAATTCAATTCAGATTCTGCTATTTTTTATGTAAAGAAAAATCTGAAAATCGCTGATGAACTTCATAAAAAAGATTTGTTCAATCTGGCACAATTACACTTGGCAAATCTATATTCTTCATCAGGAAAATATCGTGAATCTGAAGCTATTTTAAAGAAGATCAATAAAAAGAAATTGGCAAAATCATTGCTGCCTAATTATTATATTACATATCGCGAGTTTTATGAACATTATAACGCAAACAGCCGCAGTAGAGAACTAATTGGACAAATTACTAAATATCATGATTCGCTGTTGGGAGTTTTAAACCCCAGTTCGTTAGATTATAAAATCAATAAAATTCTGAAAAATATTTATGGAAGGCAATTTGATATAGCTGAAAAACAATTATTGACTTTATTGAAAGGCAGAAAAGACGATAATCCGCAATATGCCATGATTACCTACCTTTTGGGAAATATTTCAAAAAAAACGAATCAGATAGATTCAGTTAAAAAATATTATGCACTTTCAGCTACATCAGATATTAAACAAGCCATAAAAGACAATGCTTCGCTTCAGGAATTGGCTATGGTTTTTTATGATTTGGGAGATGTCGATATGGCTTATAAACTCACACAATCAGCAATTGAAGATGCATTATATTGCAATGTACAATTCCGCACCCTCCTTATGTCACAGGTTTATTCGATTATTAATACAGCTTATCTGGAACGTGAAGCCCAAAGAAAAACTGAACTTAAGCTTTATCTTTTATGTATTAGTTTGTTATCGTTATTTTTAATTGTTGCCGTAATTTACGTTTACAAGCAAATGAAAAAAGTGTCCAGGATTCGTGGAGAACTTTATGAAACCAGCCAAAAATTAGTCAAATTAAACAAAGATATTACTGAAGCCAATGATCAGCTTCAGGAACGTAATGCCCAGTTATCAGAGTCAAATCATATCAAGGAAGAATATATTGCACATTTTTTTAACCTATGTTCGGCTTACATCAATAAGTTAGAAAATTACCGTGTTATTTTAAATAAAAAAGCAACGGCGAAACAATTTGAGGAGATGTACAGAATGTTGAAATCGACAACTTTGGTTGATAATGAACTGCAAGAATTATATAAGAATTTCGATAGTATCTTTTTAAACTTATATCCCACTTTTGTAAAAGACTTCAATGCCTTGCTTATTAATGAAGAGCAAATTGTATTGAAACAAGGAGAATTACTTAATACAGAACTTCGAATTTTTGCACTCATCAGACTCGGAATAACCGATAGTGTAAAAATTGCTGCTTTTCTCCGTTACTCATTAAGCACGATTTATAATTATCGAACCAGAGCCAGAAATAAGGCTATAGTATCCCGAAATGATTTTGAAGAAATGGTTATGAAAATAGGTTTAATTTCTCAAAAAGCCTAATTTTTATTTTAAAATCACTACTTTTTTTAATGGTTGAAATAGTTTAATTTACTGAATATAAGGCACTTGATTTTTTTTATTACTACTTTTTTTTATCTAGAATTATTCCGGACACTATATCGTTTTAGCTTTACCATATTATTTAGAGAGCATTTTAAGTTGTTTCAATCTAAATAGTGTCTAACTAATGACTAATAAATTAAGAAGGTATGTTTAAGAACGTTAAAGTAATAGCTGTTTTACTGTTACTCAATTCATTTGGTATTAATGCACAAAACAAAATTCCAATTTATCTGGATGATAAAAAGCCAATTAATGAGCGTGTAGAAGATGCGATTTCAAGAATGACTACAGATGAAAAAATTGCTATGATTCATGCACAGTCTAAATTTAGTTCACCAGGGGTGCCTCGTTTGGGGATTCCTGAAAACTGGATGACAGATGGTCCTCACGGAATTCGGACGGAAGTAAAATGGGACGAATGGGATCAAGCAGGCTGGACGAATGATTCTTGTATCGCATTTCCGGCACTTACGGCACTTTCTGCAACATGGAATAAAGAATTAGCTTCGTTATATGGTAAATCAATTGGAGAAGAAGCACGTTATCGTAACAAAAATGTATTGTTAGGTCCAGGAGTTAATATTTACAGAACTCCATTAAACGGTCGTAACTTCGAATATATGGGAGAAGATCCATTCTTAACTTCAAAAATGGTTGTTCCATATATCAAAGGAGTTCAGTCAATTGGAGTTGCTGCCTGCGTAAAACATTTTGCCTTAAACAATCAGGAAACCAATCGTAATTCAGTAAATGTAATTGTTGATGATCGTGCTTTATACGAGATTTATCTGCCTGCTTTTAAAGCAGCAGTTCAGGAAGGTGATGCATGGGCAATTATGGGATCTTACAACAAATACAAAGGACAGCAATGTTGTCATAATGAGTTTTTACTGAATGATATCCTTCGTGGAGAATGGGGGTTCAAAGGTGTTGTAATCTCAGACTGGGGCGGAGTTCATGATACTAAACAAGCCATTCATAACGGTTTGGATATGGAATTTGGTTCCTGGACAAACGGGCTTTCATGGGGAACCAGCAATGCCTATGATAACTATTATCTGGCAAAGCCATATTCTGTTATGATTGAAAAAGGTGAAATCGGCACTAAAGAATTAGACGAAAAAGTACGTCGTATTTTACGTTTATCTTTCTTAACAACGATGGATAAAAACAGATCTTTTGGATCTTTCGGAACTGAAGAACATGCTAAAGCAGGTTTGAAAATCGCTGAAGAAGGAATTGTATTGCTACAAAACAACAATAATATTTTGCCAATCAATCTTTCTAAAACTAAAAAGATTGCGGTTATTGGTGAAAATGCCATTAAAATGATGACTGTTGGTGGAGGAAGTTCTTCGCTTAAAGCAAGATATGAAATTACACCGCTTGAAGGATTAAAGAAAAGAATTGGCAATCAAGCCGAGATTGTTTATGCTCGGGGGTATGTTGGAGATCCTACAAGTAATTACAACGGAGTTATTGCAAAAGTAAGTTTAGAAGAAAAACGTTCTCCTGCTGAACTAACTGCAGAAGCTTTAAAAATTGCAAAAGATGCTGATATTGTTCTTTTTATTGGAGGTTTAAATAAAAGTCCAAATCAGGATGACGAAGGTTACGATCGTAAAGAATTAGGCTTACCATACGGTCAGGATAAATTAATTACTGAATTGGTTAAAGTAAATAAAAACATAGTTTTTGTAAATATTTCAGGAAATGCCGTGTCGATGCCGTGGGTAAAAGAGGTTCCGGGAATTGTGCAGGGATGGTTCTTAGGCACAGAAGCGGGAACTGCTTTAGCCAATGTTGTGATGGGGGATGTAAACCCTTCCGGAAAATTAATTTTTACTTTTCCAGTAAAATTATCTGATAACGGAGCGCATGCATTAGGAGAATTTCCGGGAGGGGATGAGGTTACATATAAGGAAAGCATTTTTGTAGGCTATCGTTGGGCTGATAAACAAAAAGCAAAACCCTTGTTTTCTTTTGGGCACGGATTAAGTTACACGACTTTTGAATATGGAAAAGTTACTGCTGATAAAAAACAAATGTCTGCCGGAGATCAAATTACATTTTCTGTAAAGGTAAAAAATAAAGGAAGTCGTGAAGGTTCAGAAATTATTCAGCTTTATATAAGTGATTTAAAATCTTCATTAGTTCGTCCAATAAAAGAATTGAAAGGCTTTGAGAAAATTTTGCTTAAAGCAGGAGAAGAAAAAACAGTAACATTTACAATTGATAAAACAGCTTTAAGCTTTTTTGATGACGAAAAACATGACTGGGTTGCTGAGCCAGGTAGTTTTGAAGCTATCGTTGGAGCATCATCGACTGACATAAAATCCAAAGTGAGTTTTTCACTTCAATAATTTCAATAATTTTCTAAATTGGTTGGTTGAAAGCTGTAATTGTAAAAGTTGCAGCTTTACTTTTATAAATACTTAGATGTAAAATATTAGAAGTTTTAAATCTTATAAAAAATAATTATGAAACGAATAATTTTATTTGCAACAGTTTTCTTTTTAATGCAAAACCTCTCGGCGCAAAGTCTGAATAAAATGCAATGGTTTAATGAACCTGAAAAATGGGAAATTAAAAACAATGTCTTAATCATGAATGTTACGGCAAATAGTGATTACTGGCGTATTTCGCATTACGGATTTACGGTAGATGATGCACCGTTTTATTACGCGACTTATGGAGGTGAATTTGAAGCTAAAGTAAAATTGACCGGAAATTACAGTGCCCGTTTTGACCAAATGGGCTTGATGATTCGGATAGATGAAAAAAATTACATCAAAACCGGAGTTGAATTTGTGGATGGAAAATTCAATATAAGTACGGTTGTAACGCACGATAAAAGCGACTGGAGTGTATTAACTTTAGAAAAAGCACCGCCATTCGTGTGGATAAAAGTAGTGAGAAGATTAGATGCCGTTGAAGTATTTTACTCTTTTGATGATAAAAATTATATTCTGACCAGAAATGCGCCTTTACAAGATAATATGCCGGTTATGGTTGGTTTAATGGCCGCTTCACCCGATGGAAAAGGTTTTGAAGCTAAATTCGAAAACTTCAAAGTAACACATTTACCGGATCAACGCAGATTGGAATGGCTGAAAAATCATCAATAAGTAAATTCCAAATTTTTTAAATTGCTTCGCCTGTTCGCTACCGCTTGAGTCCAAATTCCAAGCAATCTAAAATCAAAAATCTGCAATCTAAAATGAACAATTTATGAGTAAAATTTCTACTGATATTACACCAAAAAAACATTATGAAATTCTCGACGGTTTACGTGGAGTTGCGGCAATATTAGTTGTTGCATTTCACATTTTTGAAGCTTTTAGCGGCGGAAATCGCTTTAAACAAATTATCAATCACGGTTATTTGGCCGTGGATTTCTTTTTTCTTTTATCCGGATTTGTTGTTGCGTATGCGTATGATGACCGTTGGGGGAAAATGACTCAATGGGAATTTTATAAACGTCGTTTGATTCGCCTGCAGCCCATGGTTATTATGGGAATGATAATTGGAGCGATTTTTTATTATTTTCAGGCATCGGATATTTTGTTTCCGATGATTGCCGGAATGGAAGTGTGGAAAGTGATTTTAACCATGATTATTGGTTTTACGTTGATTCCTATTCCGCCATCTATGGAAATTAGGGGATGGGGTGAAATGCATCCGCTTGACGGACCTGCCTGGTCACTTTTTTTCGAATACATTGCAAACATTTTATATGCTTTGTTTTTTCGTAAATTTTCAAATAAATTAATTGGATTCTTTGTTTTAATTTTTGCCGGAGTGCTGATTAATTATACGGTCTTTGGCCCAAAAGGAGATGTTATTGGAGGCTGGTCTTTGAATCTCGAACAAATGAATGTTGGATTTACACGTTTATTGTATCCTTTTTTTGCCGGAATTTTGCTTTCCCGATTAGGAAAATTAATTCATATAAAGGGCGCTTTCTGGATTTCTAGTTTATTGATAGCAATAGTTCTTATGATGCCAAGAATTGGAGATGAAAACAATCTTTGGATGAACGGTTTATACGAATCTTTTTGTATTATTCTGATCTTCCCTTTACTAGTGTCAATAGGTGCAGGTGGCGAAATAAAAAATCCATTTTCACTTAAAATCTGTAAAGCCTTGGGCGATATTTCATATCCGCTTTATATTACACATTATCCACTTATTTATTGGTATACAGCCTGGGTTGTAGATAATAAAGTTTCACTAAAAGATGGCTGTCTACTTGGAATTGCCATTTTAATTGCCAGTATTGTAATTGCCTGCTTATGTTTGAAGTTTTACGATGAACCGGTTAGAAACTGGCTTCAGAATAGATTTCAAAAGCGCAAAGTTACTGTTACAGAATAGATGTTTTTTAAGTTTTATATTTATTAGTTACAGATATTTAAAAGGGATGAAAACTGTTTCATCCCTTTCTATTTTAATTTTAATCAGTTTACTTTATAATTATTCCAAAACTAATTCACCTAACGCTTCCTTGCTGAAACCTTTTAACTGCTCAGTTTTACCTGCTTTGATTTTTGCAACCCAATTTGGATCAGATAAAAGAGGTCTCCCAACGGCAACCAAATCAAAATCGCCTCTGTCGAAACGTCTGTTTAATTCTTCTAATGAAGTTGGCTGTGAACTTTCTCCTGCAAAAGCACCAAAGAAATCTCCTGAAAGTCCAACAGAACCTACAGTGATAGTTGGTGCTCCTGTAACTTTTTTAGCCCATCCGGCAAAGTTCAAATCAGAATCTTCAAATTCCGGTTCCCAAAAACGACGTTGAGAACAGTGTAAAATATCAACTCCTGCGTCAACAAGAGGTGTAAGCCAAGCTTCCAATTCGTGAGGATTTTTTGCCAGCTTATAATTATAATCTGAAGGTTTAAATTGCGAAAAACGCATGATCACTGCAAAATCATTACCAACCTGTTTTCTAATTTCTTTAATTACTTCAATAGCAAAACGATCACGTTCCGGTAATGTTTTCCCACCATAAATATCAGAACGTAAATTAGTTTCGGCTCTAAAAAACTGGTCGATTAAATAGCCGTGAGCACCGTGAATTTCGATCGTATCAAACCCTAATCTTTTAGCATCAGCTGCAGCTTTACCAAATGCGATTATAGTATCTTCAATATCTTTTTGTGTCATGGTATTTCCATTGCTGAAATCTGGTCGGTTTAATCCGGACGGACCTTCAAAAGGAACTGGCGGAATCCATCCAGAATGATGATTGTCCATAATTCCCATGTGCCATATTTGTGGACCCATCGAACCTCCGGCAGCATGAACTTCTTCAATTACTTTCTTCCAGCCTTTTAAAGATTCATCGCCATAAAAATGAGGAACATTGGCGTCGTTTGATGATGAAGGTCTGTCGATTACAGTTCCTTCAGATAATATTAATCCAACTTCGCCTTCAGCTCTTTTTTGGTAATAAGAAGCGACATTGTTTGTTGGAATTCCGTTTGGAGAAAATGAGCGTGTCATTGGCGCCATTACGATTCGGTTCTTAAGATTTAACGTTTTTAAGTTAAATGGCGAAAACAGGTTGTTTGTACTCATAGTAATTTACAATTTTGTTTGAATTAATTTACTGAGTGCTTCAAAGGCACCTTCGTTGCGTTTGTAGTATGTCCATTGCCCAACACGTTTAGAATCTATAAATCCTGCGCGTTGCAAAATAGACAGGTATTCAGAAACTGTAGATTGTGTAAGTCCCGCTTTGGCTTGTATTTGTCCAACACAAACCCCGTGTTCAAATCCTGCATGATGGAGTTGATCCGGAAAGTTAAGTTCGGGTTCTTTTAGCCACTCCAGCATTTGTAATCTGGATTTATTTGAGAGGGCCTTAAATATTTCTATATGTTCCATACCGCAAATATATCGACTTTTCCCGATATATCAATTAATAAAAAATAATTTCAGAAAACTTTATGAGATTAACAGATTTTAATTTTAGAAAATATAATGATTAATTTTCAACCATTCTTTGCAGTCATTTGTCCAAAATTGACTGGTGTCTTTTACTCCTAAACCAAAACCATGGCCGCCTGTTTCATAAATATGTAACTCTGCAGAAATATCTTTTTTCCTTAAAGCTAAATAATAATTGATGCTGTTTTCAGGTAAAACAGCACTATCATCTGAAGCATGCACTAAAAATGTTGGAGGAGTTTCTGATGTAATTTTTTTTTCGTTAGAAAAATCATCAATACATTTCTGTGATGGATCTTTTCCTAATAAACTTGTTTGTGAGCCTTTATGTGTAATACCATTTTCCATAGATATGACAGGGTAAATTAAAATTGAGAAATCAGGTCGTGCACTGATAGTGCTTTTTGATTCATATATTTTGTCATCAAAATGTGTTGCTAATGTTGATGCTAAATGTCCACCGGCCGAAAAGCCTATGGTGCCAATTTTATAAGGGTCAATATTCCACTTTGCAGCATTAGATCTAACGTAACGAACAGCTTCCTGAGCATCCTGTAAAGGTCCAATTGATTTGTTTTTCATGATTAAATCACTAGGCAATCTGTATTTTAAAACAAAAGCAGCGATTCCTAAATTAGTAAGCCATTCTGCTACTTTAGTTCCTTCTTTGTCCATGGATAAATGGGAATATCCGCCACCGGGAAAAATAAGGATTGCAGTTTGATTAAGCTTTGTTTCTTTTGGAAGAAAAACACTTAATGTTGGTATTGAAACAAAACTTGCACTTTGAATTTTGCCCTCTTTTACAACATCCTTTTCGTTATAATCAGAAGCACTTATTTCGTCAGGTATTTTATTCCAAAGTGGCAAAATTTCATTTTGCGAATGCAAATTTGTTATCATTCCAAATAACAAAATGAACAAGTAAAAGCTTTTTTCAAAATAAATTTTTACGAATGTTTTCAATTTTAAAATGGTATTAGATTTTTAAATACTTAACTAATTTGTAGTGACTGGATATTTTTTGTTAACACATAATTCAAAAGGATGGATTATTTGATGAGAAATCAATAATAAAACTCCTTGATGATAACTTTTATTTGATATTATATCAATGCGCTAAAAGGATTTTGTGAAATGTTTGATTTAACAAATGTATTGTTTATTATGTAATTTTATATGTGATTTTTTGTAATATATATTTAATTTACAGGGTTAAATAATTTTTTAAGTAATTTATTTGGAATATAAGTATTTAAACTTATATTTGTGCAATCGATTACATTTTTAGGTTTTTATTGTAATTAATTCTATTTTTGAAATTTATAATTAATAATAAAAACCTATTTATCTGAAATTCAAAAACATTTTGTTTTTAAATTAATTTAAAAGGTTTTAAAACCAAACAAACATAGTTACTATGAGTCAAACCAACAAATCTATTGGAAATTATCGCTGGAGTATATGCGCATTACTGTTTTTTGCAACTACTATTAATTATTTAGACAGACAAGTTCTTTCGTTGACATGGAGCGATTTTATTGCACCAGAATTTCACTGGACCAATAATGATTATGGAAATATTACTGCTTTGTTTTCTATCTTTTATGCTGTATCCTTATTATTTGCAGGAAGATTTGTGGATTGGCTGGATACCAAAAAAGGATTTTTGTGGGCTATTGGAATTTGGTCATTAGGTGCGTGCCTGCATGCATTTTGCGGAATTGCAACTTCAGGAATTATAACTGGAAATTGGTTTGTTGGCTTTGAAGGGGCAAAAGAAACGATCCATGCAGTAAACGATACGGCAATGGTAATCAACGTGAGTGTTACTTTGTTTATTTTTGCCCGTTTTGTATTGGCTGTTGGAGAAGCCGGAAATTTCCCTGCTGCTATTAAAACTACAGCAGAATATTTTCCTAAAAAAGACAGAGCGTTTTCAACAAGTATTTTTAATGCAGGTGCTACTGTTGGTGCTTTGGCTGCACCAATTACGATTCCGTTTATAGCAGAGGCCTTTGGTTGGGAAATGGCTTTTATTATCATTGGGGCTTTAGGTTTTATATGGATGGGGTTTTGGATGTTCATGTATGAAAAACCTGAAAATCATAAAAGAGTTTCTGCTGCAGAATTAGAATACATTCAACAGGATGATATTGCAGATAGTAAAGTTGAAGGATATGTTGCTGAAACCAAAACAAAAGTATCTTTTGTCGATTGCTTTAAATATAAACAAACATGGGCTTTTGCTTTTGGAAAATTTATGACAGATGGTGTTTGGTGGTTCTTTTTGTTCTGGACTCCGGCTTATTTAAGTTCTGTTTACGGAATGGACTCGACTGAATCTGCTCTTCCTTTGTTTGTATTGTATATGATTACCTTACTTTCTATTATTGGAGGATGGCTCCCAACTTATTTTGTTGAAAAGAAAGGGATGAATCCTTATGAAGGCAGAATGAGGGCAATGTTGATTTTTGCGTTTTTCCCATTATTAGCTTTAGTGGCACAGCCATTAGGGCATATAAGTTATTGGTTACCGGTAATTATAATTGGTATTGCAGGTGCAGCTCATCAATCGTGGTCAGCTAATATATTTACAACTGTTGGTGATATGTTTCCGAAAAAAGCAATTGCAACCATTACGGGTATAGGAGGTTTAGCTGGAGGAATTGGTTCTACTATAATAAATAAAGGTTCAGGATTATTATTTGATTATAGTAAAGATACAAATATGTCCTTTATGGGCTTTGAAGGAATTGAGGCAGGCTATTTTATAATTTTTTCAATATGCGCAGTTTGTTACTTAACAGGGTGGATTGTTATGAAATCTTTGGTTCCTAAATATGTTCCTATTACAGACCTTTAAAAACTAATAATTTAAATAAAAAATTTAAGTGTAAAAAACACACAAATAATTTTTTATTTGTACTATGAAATGTAAATATAAAAATATAATTTTGTGCAATCGATTACATTAAAATAAAAAATATGACAAAATATAGTTCCAGATACGCATCAAGCCCAGAAGCAGTAAAGAAATATGATACTCAGGAGCTGAGAAATGAATTTCTGATTGATGATTTGATGCAGGAAGATGAAATGGTTTTTGTTTACTCTCATTATGATAGATATATTACTGGTTCTGCAGTTCCTGTAAAAGGTGATTTAACATTGGAAACAATTGATCCGCTTAAAGCACCTTATTTTTTAGAACGAAGAGAATTAGGAATAATAAATGTTGGAGGAAATGGTTCTGTGGTTGTTGAAGGAACATCTTATCAATTAGGTTTTAAAGATGCTTTGTATATCGGTAGTGGAAACAAAGAAGTGATTTTTAAAAGCGATGATAAAAATAATCCTGCCAAATTTTATTTGAATTCTGCTCCGGCACATACTACATACCCAACAGTAAAAGTAAGCTTAGCTGAAGCAAATAAATTAGAATTAGGAACTATGGAAACGGCAAATCACCGTACTGTAAATCAAATGATTATTGGAAGCGTTGTAACCACTTGTCAACTACAAATGGGTATGACGGAATTAAGACCGGGAAGCGTTTGGAACACAATGCCTGCTCACGTTCACGATCGTCGTATGGAAGTTTATTTCTACTTGGATATTCCTGAAAATCAAGCTGTATGTCATTTTATGGGACAGCCGCAGGAAACAAGACATATCTGGATGAATAATCACCAGGCAGTTATTTCACCACCCTGGTCTATTCACTCAGGTTCCGGAACCAGTAATTACACTTTTATCTGGGGAATGGCTGGCGAGAACTTAGATTACGGAGATATGGATGTATGTAAAATCACAGATTTAAGATAAGAATCATGATGGATTTATTTGATATAAAAGGAAAAGTTGCCCTTATTACAGGAAGTACACACGGACTCGGAATGGCAATGGCAAAAGGATTGGGTCAGGCAGGAGCAACAATTGTAGTGAATGGAAATTCTTCTCAACAAAAAATTGATGATGCTGTAAAACAACTTCAAAATGAAGGAATCAATGCTGTAGGTTATAAATTTAATGTAACCGTAGAAGAAGAAGTTAAAACAGCTGTTCAAAAAATTGAAAGTGAAGTGGGCTCAATTGATATTCTAATTAACAATGCCGGAATCATTAAAAGAGTTCCCTTGTTGGAAATGGAAGTTGCTGATTTCAGAGAAGTGATTGATATTGATTTAGTAAGTCCTTTTATTGTTTCAAAGCATGTTGCCAAAGGAATGATAGAGAGAAGACAAGGAAAAATAATCAATATTTGCTCAATGATGAGCGAATTAGGACGTAATACCGTTTCTGCTTACGCCGCTGCAAAAGGAGGTTTGAAAATGCTAACTAAAAATATGGCAACGGAATGGGCAAAATACAATGTTCAGATAAACGGAATTGGTCCGGGTTATTTTGCTACTGAACAAACAAAACCAATTAGAGTAGATGGAAATCCGTTTAATGATTTTATCATTAGTCGTACACCGGCTGCAAAATGGGGAGATCCAAGTGATTTAGCTGGTGCTGCAATATTTTTATCTTCCAAAGCTAGTGATTTTGTAAACGGTCATATTTTATATGTTGATGGAGGAATTCTGGCAACAATTGGAAAACCATCTAACGAAGAATAATATTCTATTTTATATTTAAAACATGAGCTCGAATAAGACATTCATAAACGATAATTTTTTACTTGAAAATAAATTCGCTGAAGAATTATACCACAATTACTCTAAAAATCAACCTATAATTGATTATCATAATCATTTAAATCCACAGTTTATTGCAGAAGATAAAATTTTCGATAATATTACAAATGTATGGATTAACGGTGATCATTACAAATGGCGTGCAATGCGTACATTAGGAGTGAATGAACAATTTATTACAGGAAATGGTTCTGATAAAGATAAGTTTCTAAACTGGGCTAAAACAGTTCCTTATACAATGCGTAATCCATTGTATCACTGGACTCACTTAGAATTAGCCCGTTATTTTGATATTACCGAGTTATTAAACGAAAAATCTGCTGAAAGTATTTACGAACAAGCTTCTGCAAAAGTAAATTCAGCTGAATACAGTACGCGCAACTTACTTAAAAAAGTAAATGCAGAACTGGTTTGTACTACCGAAGATCCAATTGATACTTTGGAGTTTCACCAAAAATTAAATAAAAACCCTTTTGAAACTAAAATGAGTACGGCTTTCAGGCCTGATAAAGCCATTTTGATTTCAAATGATGGTTACAATGCTTACCTGGACACATTGGGGGATGTGTCCGGAGTAGCAATTAATACATATGCTGATTTACGTGATGCATTAAGAAAAAGAATAGATTTCTTTAATGAAAATGGCTGTAAATTAAGTGATCACGGATTAGATCAGATTTATTTTGAAAACTTTACTGAATCTGAAGTAAATGCAATTTTCAAAAAGAAAAGAGAAAATCAGGCAATAACCCCTGAAGAAGTTTTGAAATTCCAAAGTGCTGTATTGTTGTTTTTATCTGAAACATACCATGAACTTGGATGGGTTCAGCAATTTCACTTAGGAGCTTTACGTAACAATAATGCTCGTATGCATAGAATTTTAGGACCTGATACAGGTTGGGATTCTATTGGAGATTATCCACAGGCTCAAAAATTATCTTCTTTCTTAAACGCATTAGATAGTAAAGATAAATTGACGAAAACGATTATTTATAACTTAAATCCTGCTGATAACGAAGTAATGGCTACCATGATTGGTAACTTTAATGACGGAAGCGTGAGAGGAAAAGTTCAGTTTGGATCAGGATGGTGGTTTTTGGATCAGAAAGATGGAATGACTAAACAATTAAACGCTCTTTCGAACATGGGATTAATTAGTTGTTTCGTAGGAATGTTGACGGATTCAAGAAGTTTCCTGTCGTTTCCAAGACATGAATATTTCCGTAGAATTCTTTGTAATCTTTTAGGAGATGAAATCCAAAGAGGAGAACTTCCTGCTGATATGGAATGGATTGGAAAAATGGTTTCTGATATTTCGTATAACAATGCAAAAGAATATTTTAAATTTTAATTAAGTTATAATGAATAAAGTAGTTGCATTCGGCGAAATAATGTTGCGTTTTTCTACAGAAAGACATTTGCGTTTTTCTCAGGCTAAAGCATTTACGGCATCTTACGGTGGAGGTGAATTCAATGTTTGTGTTTCTTTGGCGAATTATGGAATTGATGCTGAGTTTGTTACCAGATTACCCGAAAACGAAATTGGTTTCTGTGCAGTACAGGAAATGCGTAAAATGAATGTTGAGTCTAAAAATATTGTTTATGGCGGAGAACGCTTAGGAACTTATTATTTAGAAACAGGAGCCGGAACCAGAGGAAGCAATGTGGTATATGATCGCGCGCACAGCTCGATGGCAACTATTCAGAAAGGTAGTATTGATTGGAAAAAAGTATTAGAAGGAGCAACTTGGTTCCACTTTAGCGGAATTACAGCTGCAATTTCTCAAAGTGCTGCAGAAGCCTGTCTGGAAGCAGTTCAGATTGCACACGAATTAGGATTAACTATTTCATGTGATTTGAATTACAGATCAAAATTATGGCAATATGGCAAAACTCCGAGTGAAGTTATGCCTGAATTATTGAAATATAGCAATGTTATCTTAGGAGATATTGATACTGCTTATTTTATGTTGGGAATTCCTAAAGTAAATCCTGATTACCAGGACGAAAAATCATTACCTGCTTTATATTCAAAATTGTATGAGCTATGTCCTAATTTAAAAACAGTAGCGACGACATTACGTTACTCTGTTAGTGCTTCTCACCAAAGAATTGGCGGTGTTTTATGTAACGGAAAAACTATTTTTAATGCAGCTGTACAAGAAGTTACTCCAGTAATTGACAGAGTAGGTAGTGGAGATGCCTTTATGGGTGGATTAATTTACGGATTAGTTGAATATAAAGAAAACAAACAAAAAGCATTAGATTTTGCAGTAGCGGCTTGTTGCTTAAAACATACTATTGCCGGAGATTATAATTTAGTTACGTTAAAAGAAGTTGAAAATATGGCCGGAGGAAACTCTGCCGGATTAGTATCAAGATAAATAAAAATATGGCAAAGTATTCAAGAATTGAAGTCGCTCAGATGATGAAAGATAATGGAATGGTTCCGTTGTTTTTTCATTCCGATATTGAAATCAGTAAAAAAGTATTAAAAGCTTGTTATGATGGTGGATCCAGATTAATGGAATTTACCAGCAGAGGAGATTTTGCTCATGAAGTTTTTGGTGCGTTAAACAAGTATGCTTTGGCAGAATTACCGGGTATGATGTTGGGAGTTGGTTCTATTACTGATGCTGCAGCAGCTTCTGTATATATGAGTTTAGGAGCTAATTTTATTGTAACACCGGTTTTTAGAGAAGACATTGCAATTGCTTGTAATCGTCGTAAAGTATTATGGTCACCAGGCTGTGGTACGCTTACAGAAATTGCAAAAGCTGAAGAATTAGGTTGCGAAATCGTAAAATTATTTCCAGCTGATATTTATGGACCAGAGTTTATTAAAGCAATAAAAGGACCTTGCCCATGGACAAATATTATGCCTACAGGCGGTGTTTATCCAACTGTTGAAAGTTTATCTTCATGGTTAAATGCAGGGGCAACTTGTGTTGGTCTTGGCTCTCAGCTAATTTCTAAAGAATTGTTAGAGAAACAAGATTACGAAGGTTTAAAAAATAAAGTAAGTGATGTTTTGAGCATCATAAAAGATATAAGAAATAAATAGGGAATAATCAGTTTTTAATTCCTTATTAAAAGGCAGTTTTTTTTAGAGTTTTAAAGGTTGTAATTGAACATTACGCTTGAAAATAAAGCTTGTCACTCCTCACAGCAAGCTTTATTTTAAAATTTACAAGTGTAATGTTTCTTTTACAATAATAGAAACGAATAAGGTATTATCAGGGTTGTTTATAACACTTTTACAAAAGAATTAAATGAAAAAATTAAATAGAATAAATACAGGATTAGAAGAGAAGTTTCCAATAAAAGTAGTTCAATTTGGAGAAGGTAATTTCTTAAGAGCTTTCGTTGATTACGCTTTTCACAAACTAAATAAAGAAGTAGATTTCAATGCTGGTATTGCAATTGTTCAGCCATTAAAAGATGGTATGGTAAACATGATTAACGATCAGGATGGTCTTTACACATTGTTTATGAACGGTATCAAAAAGGGTGAAAAAATACAAGATATTGAGCTAATTAGTAATATTGTAAAAGGTGTAAACCCATATACTGAGTTTGCAGATTATTTAGCTTTAGCCAAAGAAGAAGAACTTCAGTTTATTGTTTCAAATACCACAGAAGCCGGAATTGAATTTGTTGAAAGTGATACACCGGATATGCAGCCACCAGCTTCATTTCCTGCAAAGCTGACTGTTTTATTATACGAAAGATTCAAACATTTTAACGGAGATGCTTCTAAAGGATTGACCATCATTCCTTGTGAATTGATTGATTATAACTCTGAGACTCTGAAAAAAATCATCTTGCAATATGTTGATCTATGGAAATTAGAAGATGCATTTAAAACTTGGGTTTCAGATGCTTGTTCTTACCACAGTACTTTGGTTGACAGAATTGTTCCTGGATATCCAAGAGCTGAAATTGAAGAATACAATAACAAATTAGACTATCAGGATAATTTAATTGTTGCTGCTGAACCATTTTTCCTTTGGGCTATTGAAGGAGGTGAAGATTTAAAAGCAAAATTGCCATTTCATAAAACAGATTTGAATGTGAAAATTGTTGATGATATACGTCCTTTCAAAATGATCAAAGTTCGTATCTTGAACGGTGCGCATACTGCAATGGTTCCTTTTTCATTGTTATACGGTAACAAATTAGTAATGGAAACTGTTAACGGAGATTTTACTGGGCCGTTTGTAAACAATGTTATTAGTGAAATTAGCGAAACACTTGCTATGGACAAACATGAAATCACTGCCTATGCTGAAGAGGTAATGGATCGTTTTAAAAATCCATTTATCAAACATGCACTTGCTGATATTGCTTTAAATTCTATCTCAAAATTCAAAGTAAGAGTTTTGCCAAGTTTATTAGGATATTATAATGCAAACAAAAAATTGCCTGTTAATTTGACTTTTTCATTGGCTTCTTTAATCCAATTTTACAAAGGAACATGGAATAACGAAGTATTACCGGTAAAAGATACTCCTGAATTAGTAGAAGCATTTAAAAATGCTTGGCAATTAGGGGATTTAAATTCAGTTGTTGCTAATGTTTTATCTAACACAGAATTCTGGGGTGAAGATTTAACAAAAATTAACGGTTTATCGGAAGCATTAGTAGTAGCTTTAACTGAAATTGAAGCCAATGGAATTGAAAAAGGATATGCTAATTTCAGCAAACAATATTAATTAGAATATATACTTTCTAAAATTATTATCATGCAAAAAAAATTAATAAAAGTAAACCCTTCTGATAATGTAGCTGTTGCATTGGTTAATCTGGTTGCAGGCGAAGTTATTAACTTTGAAGGAGAGGAAATTACTATCGTGTCTGATGTGAAAATGAAACATAAAATTGCGATGTATCCTTTTGAACAAGGAGAACGCATTATTATGTATGGAGTTTTGGTAGGAAAAGCGAGTGCTCCAATTGCAAAAGGAGGATTACTTTCTACTGAAAATGTAAAACATGAAAGTGCAAAAGTAACTGCTAAAACAGAATCTATTGGATGGAATGTTCCTAATGTAGATAAATGGAAAGACAGAACCTTTATGGGTTATCATAGAGAAGATGGACAAGTTGGAACTGAAAATGTTTGGTTGTTCTTCCCATTGGTATTTTGTGAAAACAGAAATATTGAAATCTTAAAAGGTATTTTCGAAAAGGAATTGTCTAAACCTAAAGAAAACGATTACCAGTTGTTACTTCGTTCTTTAGTTAATACTGAAAAAGGAGCTGCAGATGTTGTTGAAAAATCAACCGAAGTAGATTTGTTTGAAAATATTGAAGTAAAATTTATCCAACATCAAGGTGGTTGTGGAGGTATTCGTCAGGATTCTCATAGTTTGGCTAAATTATTAGCTGGTTATGTAAACAATCCAAATGTTGCTGGTGCTACTGTTTTAAGTTTAGGTTGTCAAAATTTGCAAATTTCTATTTTTCAGGATGCGATGAAAGCAATTAATCCAGACTACAACAAACCGGTTTTGATTTACGACCAACAACAAATCGGTACTATCGAAGAAATGTTGAGTACTGTAGTAAAAGATTCATTTGCAGCGATCAAAGAAGCTAATAAAATTGAAAGAAAACCTGCTCCATTATCAAAATTAAGAATTGGTTTGGAGTGTGGTGGATCTGACGGATTTTCAGGAATTTCTGCTAACCCAACATTAGGAGTGTTATCTGATAACTTGGTTGCTTTAGGAGGAACTACAATTCTTTCTGAATTCCCTGAATTATGTGGAGTAGAACAAGAATTGGTAAACCGTTGCGTAGATGATAAAGATGGAAAACGTTTCTTAGAGTTAATGCAGTGGTACGAAAAAACAGTTGTAGATGCAGGTTCTGGATTTGATATGAATCCATCTCCAGGTAACATTAAAGACGGTTTGATTACAGATGCAATGAAATCTGCAGGTGCTGCTAAAAAAGGAGGAACTTCACCAATCGTAGGTGTTTATGATTACGGAGAATATATCAATGAACCAGGTTTTACATTACTATGTACTCCTGGAAATGACGTAGAATGTACAACTGCAATGGTAGGATCAGGAGCAAATATGGTATTGTTTACAACAGGTTTAGGAACTCCAACAGGAAATCCAATAGCACCGGTTGTAAAGGTGTCATCTAACACTCAATTGGCTACAAAAATGTCTGATATTATTGATATTGACACTGGTGGAATTATCACGGGTGAGAAATCAATTAATGAAATGGCAGATGAAATGTTAGAATTTATTATTGATGTTGCTAGTGGAACAATCAAAACTAAAGCAGCAATTTTAAATCAAAATGATTTTATCCCTTGGAAAAGAGGTGTTTCGCTTTAATAAAGCTTATTAGTAAATAAAAAACCTATTAAAAGGTAGTTCTTGTTGAAGATTTACGGATGTGTAATTCTGGTGCAAGTACTACCTTTTTTTCGATTTTAACCGCATCCGTTTTACCTACCTGCTCTAAGAAAACACGAGCAGCCATTCTTCCCATTTCAAGTGGTGACTGGTCAACAGAAGTTATAGAAAGCTCCATGAATTTAGTAAAAGGCTCATTACTAAAGCCAGCAACGCAAAACTCTCCCGGTATATTTATATTTCTTTCTTTTAATTCCTGAATAGCTCCCAACGCAGCAAAATCACTTGAAGAAAATATGGCATCGGGTGGAGTTTCAAGTTCTAATAGAATATTAATTGCGTTTTTCCCTGCTTCCACACTACTTTTAGACTGAATGACATATTTTTCGTTAAATTGGATTCCACTATCTGATAAGGCTTGTTTGTATCCTAAAAATCTATTTTTAAAAATTTCCAAAGATTGATCTCCTGATAAATGTGCGATGTATCTGCATCCCTGATTAATTAATTGTTTCGTAGCAATGTATCCCCCTTTGAAGTCATTAATAGTGACTGAACTTACACCATCTATATGTTTACTTCTATCGAAAAATATCAAGGGTACATTTTTTTGTAACACATTGTGAAAAGCACTATCATTTTCATTCGTAACATCAGTAACAGACATTAAAATTCCATCAACCTGAGCATCAATTAAAGTATAAAGATTTTCGTTTTCTCTCTTAGGATTTTCATGAGTTTGACAAATAATTACTTGATAACCATGTGGGTAAAGTTCTTCTTCAATGCCTCTAATTACAGATGCGAAAAAATTACTGTCAACGCGGGGAACAATCACACCAATATTATTACTTTTTCCACTTTTTAAAGCAAGAGCTAATTTGTTTTGTTTGTAGTTCATCGAAGCAGCTGTTTCAAGGACTAACTCTCTTGTACTTTCTTTTATTTTAGGATTGTTATTTAATGCTCTTGAAACCGTTGCAGCAGTGATGTTTAGCTTTTTGGCAATATCATATATGGTTATTTTTTCACTCATTAAAAAAAAATTATTTTGTTTATTTTAACACAAAAATACATTTTTTTTGGATATTCCAATATAAAATGTTATCGATTACCTAAATTCTTTTGTTTAGTTAGAATGCTGATACAATAATAAAAATTTATATAAATTTTTGTAATAAGTGTAAATTAATTTTACAATTAAAATTGATTATATAAATTATTTAGAAAATAATTTGCTCTATTGGATCAATTTATCTATTTTCGTGTAATCGATTACATAGGTAATGAACCTAATTTTAAAAATAGAAATTTTAACAAATGATTATATATAAAGCTTTAAAATATAATTTGGTTTTTCTTCTTTCAGCGTTTGCTTTGTGTTTTTTATCATGTGGTATTAAAACAAAAGATGTTTCAAGTTTTAATCCTTGGAAAAAAATGGATTCGATTGCTAAAAATATTGTCAAAACTAAATTTTTAGATAATAATTATAATATTAAAGATTATGGGGCAATTGATGATGGAATAACATTTAATACGTTAGCTTTTGAAAAAGCTATAAAAGAATGTGCAGAAAGAGGTGGTGGTAGAGTAATTGTTCCAAATGGTAAATTTTTAACTGGACCCATACATTTAGAGAGTAATGTGAATTTACATCTGGAAGATAATGCTGAAATTCTGTTTAGTACAAATCCAAAAGATTATCCTATAGTTCATACTTCTTGGGAAGGTACAGAGTTGATGAATTATTCGCCACTTATTTATGCTAAAAATAAAACTAATGTAGCTATAACGGGTAATGGTACTTTGAATGGTCAGGCTAATACGAATAATTGGTGGGTTTGGTCAGGTGGTAAAACATATGGCTGGGAAAAAGGGATTCCTTCGCAAAATGATCCTGACAATCGTGAAGTTTTAGTTGATATGGCTGAAAAGGGAGTCCCGGTTACAGAAAGAGTTTTTGGAGAAGGTCGTTATTTGCGACCTAATTTTATTGAGTTTTTTGAATGTAATACTGTTTTAATAAAAGATGTCAAGGTAGTTAATGCCCCTTTCTGGATTTTGCATCCAATGAAATCCAATAACATAATTATTGACGGGGTTACGATAAATAGCCACGGTCCTAATAACGATGGCTGTGATCCAGAATATTCGCAAAATGTAATAATTAGAAATTGTGTATTTAATACCGGGGATGATTGTATAGCTATAAAATCAGGAAGAGATGCTGACGGAAGAAGAGTTGGAATCCCTAGTAAAAATATTATTGTGCAGAACTGTAAAATGATTGATGGTCACGGAGGTGTTGTAATTGGAAGTGAAATATCTGGAGGCGTTAATAATGTTTTTGTTGAAAATTGTATTATGGATAGTCCAAATTTAGACAGGGCGATTCGTATTAAAACAAATTCTAAACGAGGAGGGATTATTGAAGATGTTTATGTAAGAAATCTGCAAGTAGGAACAGTTAAAGAATGCGTTTTAAAACTAAATATGTTTTATAATGTTTACGGCTCGCAAACAGGAAATTTTATTCCGGTTATCAGAAATATAAGTTTAGAGAATGTAAAAGTGAAAAAGGCAGGTCAATATGGAATTAGGGCAGAAGGATATGAAAATTCTCCTGTGGAAAACGTAACGCTAAAAAATGTAGTCATCGAAAAAGCGGATTCCATATACTTATTGAAAAATATTAAGAATTTTAATTTTATAAATACCTATATCAATGACAAAAAAGTAGAATCAATTAAAGAATAAAATTGAAATTATTATTTGATTGCTTTATTATCATTTGAATTATTTAAAAAGGAGTTTGGTATTTAGCCAAACTCCTTTCTTAACTAAATTTTAGTTTTTTTGTTATGAAGAATATCTTTTTATTAGGACTGTTTTTTTTCTCAAATACTTTTTTTGCACAAAGCAATTATAGTATTGATTCTTCATATACTGTAAAAAACACCTATACAAAGCTGATAAAAAAATATCCTTTCATAGAAATAGCTCCGGAATTAAAAAACACCAATGTTACTGAAATTATTGATGCTGTTTATGGACAAAATAAAAACAGAATACTGCATTTGGACGCTTATTTTAATGAGACAAAAAAGAAAAATCCTGCAGTGGTAATGATTCACGGAGGTGGCTGGAGATCTGGAAATAAAAGTCACATGAAAGTAATGGCGCAGGAAATTGCTTCAAATGGCTATTCATGTTTTGCCATAGAATATACGCTTTCATTGGAAGCTAAATATCCGCAAGGAGTTTATGATATTAAAAATGCTATTAAGTTTATAAAAGATAATGCTAAAAAATATAATGTAGATCCAGACAAAGTTGCTGTTTTAGGATGTTCTTCAGGAGGTCAAATGGCAGCTTTGATTGGTACAACAAATAAAAAAACAGCTTTTGAAGATGTAAATAATAAAAGTAAATCATCATCAAAAGTTCAGGCTATTATTGATGTAGACGGAGTTTTAGCTTTTAAACATCCGGAATCATCAGAGGGAGATATGGCTGCTTTTTGGCTTGATGGAACTTCTGATGAAAATCCAGTAAACTGGAAAAATGCTTCGGCTTTAACGCATACAGATAAACATGCACCACCAATATTGTTTGTTAACTGCAGTATTAACCGGTTTCATGCAGGTCGAGACGACATGATCTCGATTTTAAATAAATATAAAATTTATAGTGAAGTCCATACAATTAAAGATACTCCTCATTCATTTTGGTTTTTTAATCCATGGTTTGATGAAACAGTTCTTTATGCGACCCAATTTCTGGATAAAATATTTAAATAAGTAATAATTAATAGGCATCATAGAATGAAGAGATCCTTTTTAAAATTTAATTTTTATGTAAGTATAATTGTTTTGTTGATTTTTGGTTACGGCAAGGCTATGGCTCAGGGTAATATTCAAAATGCATTGAGTATTTCAGAGCAGTTAAAATGGTCAGAAAGAATGGCATTGTCGATAATGAAAAGAAATCCTGAAGCATGGAGAATTGATGGACACGAAGCTCCCAAATGGGACTACAAAATTGGTATGATTTTGTTAGCTTATCAAAGACTGTACAATAAAACCAATGATATAAAATATTATGACTATGTAAAAGGTTATGCAGATACTTTTGTTGAAAATGATGGCACTATTAAAAAGTTCGATCCTAAAAATCATAGTCTTGATAATATAAACGCAGGAAAAATATTTTTTGATTTGTATGATAATACAAAAGACGTAAAGTATTTAACTGCCCTTAAAACATTAAGAAACAATTTTAACGATTACCCAAGAACATCATCTGGCGGATTTTGGCACAAAAAAATCTATCCGAATCAAATGTGGTTAGATGGTTTGTATATGGGAGAGCCTTTTTATGCAAGATATAATGCTGAATTTGAAAATGAAGATAAATTAAATGATGTAGCGCTTCAATTTGAGCTGCTGAATAAGCATTCGTTTGATAAAAAAACAAAACTTTATTTTCATGCTTGGGATGAAAGCAAACAAATGCCATGGGCAAATAAAGAAACTGGTACAGCTCCTAATATTTGGTTAAGAGCTCTCGGATGGTATGGTATGGCATTAGTTGACGCATTAGATTATTTTCCAAAAGACCATCCAAAGCGAAATGAATTAATAGGGTATTTAAATGAATTAGCACTTGCAGTTACTAAATATCAGGACCAATCTGGATTGTGGTATCAAATTCCAAATTTGAAAAATAAAAAAGGCAATTATTTGGAATCTTCTGGTTCGTCAATGTTAGTTTATTTTTTATCAAAAGGAGTTCATAAAGGATATTTGCCAGCTAAATTTGAAAAAGTTGCTGAAAAAGGCTTCAATGGTTTAATAAACAGCCTTATTAGTGTTGACAAGGACGGTGAGATTCATATTGCACAAGTTTGTCAAAGTGCCGGATTAGGAGGTGATCCTTACCGGGATGGTTCATTTGAATATTATATGAATGAAAAAATTGTAACTGATAATTCTCATGGCTTAGGAGCTTTTTTATTGGCTGCCATAGAATTAGATAAATAAAAAATTCCAAAAAAAGTTAAAATAATTACTATGTTAAACAACACACACAACACTTTAAAAGCCGTAACACTTTTTGTTTCACTCGCATTTTTTAGTTGTAAAACGGGATCGTCTGAGGCAGCAAAAAGTGCAGATTCTGAAACAATAGTTTCTAAAGATTTGAAATGGTCTGATAAAATGGCTTTGACTTTGATGAAACGTCATCCGGAATCCTGGCAAATTGACGATTCTAAAGCACCAAAATGGGACTATGTTCATGGTCTTGTTTTATATTCATTCGAAGAACTATATAAAAAAAATCCAGATCCAAAATACGCCTCCTATGTTCAGGGATATTTAGATGCTTTAGTTGAAAATGACGGGACTATCAAAACGTATGAAATAGAAAAACACAATATTGATATGATTGTGGCTGGTCGTCTACTTTTTAATGCCTACGACAAAACCAAAGAACACAAATATTTAAAAGCAATGCAATTATTGCGTCAGCAATTAACAGAACAGCCAAGAACGCAATCTGGTGGATTTTGGCACAAAAAAATCTATCCTAATCAAATGTGGTTAGATGGCTTGTATATGGGTGAACCTTTTTATGCTCAATACACAGCTACTTTTGAAAATGGAAAAAATCTTGATGATATTGCGCATCAATTCGAACAAATCCAATTACATGCAACTGATCCAAAAACTGGTTTATTGTATCACGGCTGGGACGAAAGTAAACAAATGCCGTGGGCTGATAAAGTAACAGGAAATTCACCAAACTTCTGGTCAAGAGCTCTAGGCTGGTATGTTATGGCTTTGGTTGATGCACTGGATTATTTTCCAAAGGATCATCCTAAACAAAAAGAATTGGTTTTGTATTTGAATAATGTTTCAGAAAGTTTAGCGAAGTATCAGGATAAATCAGGTTTATGGTATCAGGTAACAGATAAAATGGGTAAAGAAGGAAATTATTTAGAGGCGTCAGGATCATCAATGTTTGCTTATGCATTTGCAAAAGGTGCTAATAAAGGATATTTACCTTCAAAATTTAAAAAATTAGCGAATAAAGCTTTTGATGGTTTAACTACACAATTAATGAAAGTAGATGCTGATGGAACAATTACCTTAACTCAGGCTTGTCAGGTTGCTGGCTTGGGAGGTAATCCATACAGAGATGGTTCTTACGAATATTATGTAAATGAAAAAAGGAAAGATAACGACCCAAAAGCTACAGGGCCCTTTATTTTAGCTGCATTAGAATTAAACAGATAAGAAATATATCCTTTTGGAAATGAAAATTATTAAAATTGCCGTTTTAGTTTTTTGTAGTAGTCATATGCTAAATATGACTGCACAAGATAAGAACGAAAATAATTACTCGAAAGTCTGGGTTGCTGATCAAGGTGATGGGACATATAAAAATCCTATTTTATACGCTGATTATTCAGATCCGGATGTCATAAGGGTTGGGGATGATTATTATATGACAGCCTCATCTTTCAATTGTATTCCGGGCTTGCCGATTCTTCACTCAAAAGATTTGGTTAACTGGAAATTAATTGGGTATGCACTTTCTAAACAAAAACCTTTGGAAGTTTACAATGAAGTTCAACACGGAAATGGTGTCTGGGCTCCATGTATTCGTTTTCATAATAATGAATTTTTTATTTATTATCCTGATCCAGATTTTGGAATTTATGTTGTTAAAGCAAAAAAAGCGCAGGGTCCCTGGTCAGAACCAATTATGGTAAAAGAAGGAAAAGGCTTGATTGATCCGACGCCCTTGTGGGATGAGGATGGTAAAGCCTATTTAGGTTATGCCTTTGCAGGCAGCCGTGCAGGTATAAAAAGTGCATTGGCAGTTTGTTCAATGACCCCAGATGGCTTATTAGCAAATAATGATGACGTTATGATTATTGACGGTCATAAAGATGAACCAACTATTGAGGGACCTAAGTTTTACAAAAGAAACGGTTATTATTATATATTCGCTCCAGCAGGAGGTGTAGCAACGGGATGGCAAACGGTTTTAAGATCTAAACATATATATGGTCCCTATGAAAAAAGGAAAGTAATGGATCAGGGAAAATCGTCTGTAAATGGTCCTCATCAGGGGGGGTGGGTTCAGACACAGACCGGAGAAGATTGGTTTATTCATTTTCAGGATCAGTTTGCTTATGGCAGAGTAGTTCATTTGCAGCCTATGAAGTGGCAAAATGATTGGCCTGTAATTGGAATTGATCAAGATAATGACGGTATTGGTGAGCCAGTTATGGTTTATAAAAAACCGAATGTCGGTAAAAAAACATTCCCTATTGAAACTCCACCTGAAAGCGATGAATTTAATAATCCTAAACTTGGGCTTCAATGGCAGTGGCATTCAAACCCGCAAATAACCTGGGGATTTCCGACTACAATGGGATATTATAATTTAAATTGCATTCCTGCTCCAAAAGATTACAACAATCTGTTTGATGTTCCCAATTTACTTTTGCAAAAACTCCCGGCAAATGAGTTTACGGCTACAACAAAAATTACGTTCAATTCAAGATTTGATGGCGAATATACCGGATTGTTAATTATGGGATTGGATTATAGCTTTTTATGTCTGAAACAAGAGGATGGAAAATTATTTCTCTCACAAAAAACAGCTTTAAAATCTGATAAAAAAGGAATCGAATCTGAGAGTAAGAAAATTACAGTGAAGGAGAATACAATTTACCTGCAAGTCAAAGTCAAAGCAGGTGGAATTTGTAATTTCCTTTATAGTGAAGATGGACAAAAATTTAATCCTGTTGGCGAAAGTTTTACAGCAAGAGAAGGTAAGTGGATAGGTGCTAAAATAGGTTTTTTGGCACTTAGGGAAGGTATTATAAATGATGCTGGAAATGTTGCTATAGATTGGTTCAGAGTAAGTAATGAAAACTAAAAAAACTATATAAATAAATAACTAAATTAACTAATTAATGAATCAACTTAAAAAAACTGTATTATTACTTTTGATCTGTAGCAACTATTATGTTAACGGACAAGAAAAGGCCAAAAAGTGGCCGGATTTAATTATAAAAAGTTACTCTGCCTGGTTTGGTTCTGAGGAGGGTAAAAAAATAGGTGAAAATGTCTTGCTTTACCAAAGAGATATTGGTGGTTGGCCAAAAAACATTCAAATGTTAAAAGAATTGACAGAAGAAGAGAAAGAAAAGTTAATAGCGCTAAAACCTACAGGAAAAGATTGTACCATAGACAATAGAGCAACAACACAGGAAATACTTTTTGTATCTAAAATGTATGCTCAGACAAAAGAAGAAAAATATAAAGATTCATTTTTAAGAGCAATTGATTATTTACTTTCAGCACAATATCCTAATGGTGGATGGCCTCAATTCTTTCCATTAAAAAAAGGATATTATACGCATATCACTTATAACGATAATGCAATGGTTGATGTTTTGAATGTATTGAGAGAAATAGGTAATGAAACAAACTACTATAGTATTAAACCTCCAAAGGAAACTGTTGATAAAGCTAAAATTGCTTTCGAAAAAGGGATTGATTGCATTTTAAAGACACAGTATAAACAAAATGGTGTTTTAACGGTATGGTGCGCACAGCATGATGAAGTTACTTTTGCACCTGCTGATGCAAGAGCATATGAACTTGCTTCGTTAAGTGGTAAAGAATCTGCCAAAGTAGTATTATTATTAATGTCTATTGAAAATCCGTCACCAGAAGTGAAAACAGCTGTTAAAAGTGCTTATGACTGGTTCGAAAAAACAAAAATTACTAATCTTAGAGAAGAGCGTATATATGATGAAGATGGTAAAATTATAGGTAAAAAAATGTATCCTACAGAAGATGTAGCGCCTATATGGCCAAGATTTGCTGAGCTTGACACTAATGAAGCAATTTTTTGTGACCGCGACGGAATCAAAAAGAGATTTATAACGGATATTGGAGAAGAGAGAAGAAATGGATATTCATGGTATTCTAATGAACCAAAGGAAGTTTTGAAAAAATATAAAAAATGGGCAAAAAAAAACAATTTAGAGAAAACGGATTCAGAATAATTCTTAGAGAATGAATAAAGATCTTGCTTATAAAAATAAAAAATCATGAATATTAGGCTTTTTTTCCTGGCATTATGTTCAACAATTACTTTTGCTCAGGATCATAATTTTCCAAGAGCAAAAGTAGATTCTATTGTTAATAGAATTCAGTTACCTAAAATCCCTTCTTTTCAAATTAACGTTGTAAAATTGGGAGCTAAAGGTGATTCTATTTCCAATAGCAAGCCTTTTTTTGATGAGGCAATGGCTTTGTGCAAAAAGAATAACGGCGGAACAATTGTAGTTCCAAAGGGAGTTTATCTTTTAAACGGTCCAATCCATTTTGTGAGCAATGTCAATTTAAAGATCGAAAAAGACGCAAAAATTAAATTTAGTGATAAACCTGAAGATTATCTGCCTATGGTTTTAACCAGTTGGGAAGGTACAATGCTTTATAATTACAGTCCATTAATTTATGCCTATGATTGCAAAAATATTGCTTTAACTGGTGAAGGAATAATTGATGGGGAAGGAGGCAGGACCTGGAAAACTTTTAAAGCACAAGAAGCAAAAGGTAAAGAGCTGAGCCGTGAAATGAATCATAACACTGTTCCATTAAAAGACAGAAAATTTGGTGAAGGTTACTTTTTGCGTCCGCAAATGATTCAGTTTTTTAACTGTAAAAACATTTTGGTTGAAGATATCCGTATTGAGAACTCTCCTTTTTGGTGCCTTCATTTGCTAAAATCAGAAAGTATAACAGTTAGAGGAATAAGTTATAAATCATTAAATTATAATAATGACGGAATAGATCCTGAGTATGCCAAAGATGTTTTGATCGAAAATGTGACGTTCAACAACGGTGACGATAATGTAGCGATAAAAGCGGGGAGAGATCATGAAGGAAGAGCTAATTCGGTTACACCAAGTGAAAACATTGTTATTAGAAACTGCAATTTCAAGGGGCTACACGGAGTAGTTATAGGCAGCGAAATGTCTGCCGGAGTACAAAATGTGTTTGTTGAAAATTGCAAAACAGTTGGTTATTTGAAAAGAGGAATTTATTTAAAAACCAACGCAGACAGAGGAGGTTTTATAAAAAATATTTTTGTTCGAAATATTCAATTGGATGAAGTCGAAGATTGTCTTTATATAACGGCTAATTATCACGGAGAAGGTAAAGGGTTTCAGTCTGAGATATCAAATGTTTCTTTCTCTGATATTTCATGTAACAAAGCATCAGCTTCAGGAATCGTTATCCAGGGATTTCCAGATAAAAAAATCAAAAATATTTCGTTGAACAACATCGAAATAAAATGGGCTAAAAACGCCATATCAACTACAAATGCTGAAAATGTAATTCTTAATGAAGTCTTCATTGGAGAGAAAGCTACAGTTCCTTCAGCAGCAAAATAGATTAATAAAATAAAAAAAATGAAAAAGTATATTTTAATTCTGTTGGTTTCAGCAGCTTGTTTTTCACAAAAAACTACTGTTTACACCATTGGAGATTCGACAATGGCAAACAAAAAAGATCCGGATAAAAACCCTGAACATGGGTGGGCTCAAGTGTTACAGTCTTTTTTTAAAGACGATGTTATAATCGAAAATAAAGCTTTAAATGGAAGAAGTACGAGAAGTTTTATTGATGAAAAACATTGGGACGAAGTGTATGGAAAGCTTAAAAAAGGAGATTATGTTTTTATTGAGTTTGGTCATAATGATGAAAAAAATATGGATTCATTGCGTTATACAAATCCACATACAGCATACAGACATAATTTAATTCGTTTTGTAAAAGAAACTCGTTCTAAAGGAGCTATTCCTATTTTGTTAAGCTCTATTGCAAGAAGAAATTTTAATGAAAAAGGGGTTTTAATAGCTACTCATGGGGATTATCCATTAGAAGCGAGATTAGTGGCTCAGGAGTTTAAAGTTCCTTTTATTGATTTGGAGTATTATACAGAGTTGCTGGAACAATCTTATGGTCCTGAGAAATCAAAACAATTGCATTTGCATTTTAAAGCAGGTGAAACCCCATATTATAAAGAGGCTAAAGATGATGATACGCATCTTTCGTTAAAAGGCGCAACAGAAATTGCTCAAATAGTGGTTAATCAAATAAAACTTTTAGAAGATCCTTCTGTTGAAAAACTTAAGAAAGGAATTAAATAGAAATTTAAATATTCTAAAATAAAAATCGTATCCGTTTAACTTTTTTGTAAAGTTTAGGATACGATTTTTTTATTTAAAGGGACTAAGTTTTATTTTTATTTCTTTTGTAATGGACTAATAATTTGAACATTCTGAAAAACAATTGCACCTTTTATTACACCGGCAATTGTACTTCTTAAAGCATCGATAATCTGCATTTTTAATTCACTTTTCGGATAAATTAAACTAACTTCTCTTGCTGGTTTTGGCTCTTTAAAATTACGTAGTTTTAATTTATCAGTTTCTTTTAAATCCATTGTATGTAAGTACGGAAGCAGCGTTGTTCCCAGACCTTCATCGGCTAATTTTATTAATGTTTCGAAACTTCCACTTTGAATCTGAAAATTATTTTGGTCAATATCAGTTCCATTTTTGCACAAGTTCAAAATTCCGTCTCTAAAGCAATGGCCATCCTGTAAAAGCAAAATTTCATTGATATTTAAATCAGAAACTTCTATTTCATTTTTTTGAAAACTGGAATGATGTTCAGGGATGTAAGCTACAAAAGGCTCAAAATAAAGGACGATTTCTTTAATTTTTTCATCTTCAAGAGGCGTTGCGGCAATGGCAGCGTCTAAATGACCGTTTTTTAGCTTTGTAATGATCTCATCTGTATTTAGCTCTTCAATTAAAAGTTTTACTTTCGGATATTTTTTTATAAAATTACTTAGAAACATGGGTAAAAGGGTAGGCATAATAGTAGGAATAATTCCTAAACGAAACTCTCCTCCAATGAATCCTTTTTGCTGTTCAACAATGTCTTTTATTCTGTCAGCTTCATTAACAATATTTTTTGCCTGATTTACAATTTTTTGACCAATATCTGTAAGCTGAATAGGCTTTTTACTTCTGTCGAAAATTAAAATATTAAGTTCTTCTTCAATTTTCTGAATCTGCATGCTTAAAGTAGGCTGCGTCACGAAACATTTTTCTGCAGCCAATGTAAAATTTTTATGTTCGGCTACTGCTAAAACATATTGTAATTGAGTAATAGTCATTTTGATAGTATTTTGTGATGCAAAAATAAGAAAATATAATTTTTTTTTATAATTATTTCGAAGAAGTTATTTTAAATTTGTAAAAAACATACTATAAAATTAATATAAGATGAAAACAAATATTTTAGGATTACCAGTAAAAGAATCAGAATTATTAGTAAAACAGTTAAATGTTTTGCTGTCCAATTTTCAAGTTTATTATCAAAACTTAAGAGGAATTCATTGGAATATTCGTGGGAAACGCTTTTTCGATCTACATGTGAAATTTGAAGAGTTATACACTGATTCTCAATTAAAGATTGATATGATTGCTGAAAGGGTTTTGACTATTGGAGGAACACCATTACATACTTTTGAAGATTATATTAAAAACAACAAACTAACAGTTGGGAAAAATATTTCGAATGATGAAAAAGCAGTTCAATTGATAGTACATTCTTTATCGGATTTGCTTAAAATTGAACGGGAGATTTTGAATAAATCCGGAGAAATTAATGATGAAGGAACTAATTCGATGATGAGTGACTTTATTGCAGAGCAGGAAAAAACCATTTGGATGATGAATGCTTGGCTTGAAGAAGAGCTTTAAATTACTGTATAGTAAATAATTACAAACAGAAGAGTCAGATTTGATTTTTCTGTTTTTTTATAAATGTTAAATTTCTATAAAATTTTTAGCTTGATACTTTGATTCTATTTGTTAAAAGTTATTTTTGTCACAATGAAATTAGTCGCTCGCATATTATTATTCATATTTATTGCTTTCTTAGCAACGCCAACTGTTGTGACCTTGATGAAGAAAAGCAATGATACGTCTATGTTTTTCAGTTTTTCTGAAGAAGAGCATTCTCATAAAGAACTTAAGGCTGCCGTTTATGCCGCAATACTTCAACACGAAGTTGCAATGCCGGTTTATATTCAAAAAAAGACAATAGCATCTGAAAATATTGTAAAACTAGACAATATTTCTCCAAGCATATTTGCTCCCCCTCCAAATTTGGCATAATACTTCCGATTATTTTAAACTAACTGTATTTATAGAAAATGCAGTAGATTCTTAATGTATCAATTTTTAGTATTGTATTATGTCAAAAAAAATGAATCTTTTTGCCAACCTTAAATCTGATTTTGCTTCAGGTTTAGTAGTTTTTTTGGTGGCTCTTCCCTTGTGTTTAGGTATTGCAATGGCTTCCGGAGCACCCTTGTTTTCCGGAATTATCGCAGGTGTTATTGGTGGTATTGTGGTGGGGTTTTTAAGCCAGTCACACATTAGTGTATCGGGTCCTGCGGCTGGTTTAACAGCTATTATTTTGACTGCAATCACTGATTTTGGTGCTTTCGATGTTTTTTTACTGTCTGTTTTTATTGCTGGATTAATTCAGTTAGGATTAGGGTTTTTAAAAGCCGGAAGTATTTCAAATTATTTTCCAACAAATGTTATTGAGGGAATGTTAGCGGGTATTGGTATTATTATCATCTTAAAACAAATACCACACGCATTTGGTTACGATGCAGATTTTGAAGGAGATCAGGCTTTTATCCAACATGACGGAAGCAATACTTTTTCATTTTTATTCGATGTAATTAATCATATTAAGCCTGGTGCTGTCGTAATTTCGTTAGTATCATTAGTTATATTGATTTCCTGGGATAAAGTTCCTTTTTTAAAGAGATTAAAATTAATTCCGGGAGCACTTGTAGCTGTTGTTCTGGGAGTAGTTTTGAATGAAATATTTACTATTTCAGGTAGTTCGTTGGCAATTGCAAAAGAGCATTTGGTTTCTTTACCTGTTCCACAATCTTTTGATGAATTTAAATCAATTCTTATAACGCCAAATTTTGCTGCAGTAACAAATCCGCAAGTTTGGGTTGTTGGGATTACTATAGCCATTGTTGCTTCTATTGAAACTCTTTTGTGTATTGAGGCTTCCGACAGAATGGATGTTCAGAAACGATATACCAATACCAATATCGAATTAAAAGCGCAAGGGGTTGGTAATATGATGAGTGCTCTTATAGGTGGACTGCCTATGACATCGGTTGTGGTTAGGTCATCTGCTAATAATAATGCAGGGGCAAAGTCTAAAATGTCTTCTATTATTCATGGTGTACTTTTGTTAATCAGTGTTTTGGCTATTCCGGCAATATTGAATAAAATTCCGTTGGCTACATTGGCTACCGTTTTGATTTTGGTAGGATATAAACTGGCTAAACCTGCTACATTTTTACATTTTTGGGAAAAAGGAAAATATCAATTTATACCATTCATCGCAACTTTAGTATTTGTTGTAGCTACAGATCTGCTTAAAGGGGTTGCGTTGGGAATCATTATTAGTATCATTTTTGTATTGAGAGGAAATCTAAAAAGAGCTTACAGTTTTAAAAAAGAAGAATATGAAGACGGAGATATTATCCATATCGATTTGGCACAGGAAGTTTCATTTTTGAATAAAGCAGCAATCAAACAAACCTTAAATGATATTCCTGAAAATTCTAAAGTAATCATAAATGCGCATGATACGGAGTATATCGCTCATGATGTTCTGGATTTGATTCGTGAGTTTAAGGAAACACGGGCTATAGATGAAAACATTAAAGTAAAATTGAAAGGTTTTAAGAAAGCATACGAATTGGAAAATACCCCAGAGACGAATAACCACGTCACAATCGAGCATTATTATGATGTTGCTAAAAGAATTTTAGTAAAAAAAGAAGTTGAATAAAAAAGAGTTTTAAAACAAATAAAAAAATAATTAAGGTATTTCTAAAGTTTTATAAATATCAAAAAATGTAACTTTGCAAAAGTTTATTTTAATATTTTATAGATATAAAAATACCATTTCAAAAATTAATAAGTAATGAGAGAATTTTATCAAAAATTATTAGACAATAATAAAGAGTGGGTTGAAAGATCATTAGCATTAGACCCAAATTATTTTGCTGATTTAGCTAAAGGTCAAACCCCGCCATTATTATGGATTGGATGTTCCGACAGTCGTGTTCCTGCAAACGAAATTATAGGAGCAAAGCCAGGTGAGGTTTTTGTACACCGAAATATTGCCAATATGGTTGTTCACTCAGACATGAATATGTTAAGCGTACTGGATTATGCCGTAAATGTTTTAAAAGTAAAACACGTTATTGTTTGCGGGCATTATGGTTGTGGTGGTGTAAAAGCTGCAATGGGAAATATGTCAGTGGGTATTATCGATAACTGGATTCGTCATATTAAAGATGAATACCGTTTGCATGATAAATATCTAAATTCAATCGAAGATGAAACAGAACGTTTCAATGCTTTTGTTGAAATCAATGCTAAAGAGCAAGTTTATAATTTGGCTAAAACTTCAATTGTACAGGCTGCTTGGAAAAATGGTCAGGATTTAATGCTTCACGGATGGGTTTACGGTTTAAATTCAGGTTTCGTAACCGATTTGAATGTGAATATTGCATCGAATGAAGAACTAGATGATGTTTATCAATTGAGTAATTTGTAAGAAGTAATTTGTAAAAAAAAATCGCCTCAAATAAGGCGATTTTTTTTTATTCATTTTCATCTAGATTTTCATTAAAAGCAGATGGTAACATTGTTGGAATAAACTTGATTAAAATAGGCAATAATAAACTTCCTCCCGGAAGTAAAAATATAGTAAGTGATGGTATTGTTTTACAAATATCCAAAAGCTGTTTTTTTACTTTTTTCTTTTCTTTGGCATCCAAATCTCTGGTTGTAGAATAAGCCAAAAGAACCATTAATTCTTTACTCTGAACAATTTCCTTAATTAATCTGTTTTTGTTTCTAATGATCAATTTTACAACCGTATGTGTCATCTGATCATAGAAATGCTTTACCGGATTCGAATAATTGAAATAGGGTATTTTCTTTTTATGTGTTGTTATAAACGAATTTGTTGTATCGATACTTTGAGTTACAAAATCATCAGAAACCTCCATCATTGATCCTAAAGAATATAAAAAGTAAGCTTCTTCATTTTCGACTACGCCATCACTCCATAAAGCCATACCGGCCATATCGATTAAGTAATAATGCTCTAGTGTATTGGTAAAATAATCAAGACGTAAGGTTTCTAAAGTATCGACTGTAACTTTTGAAAATTTAGAATAACGTATAGAAGCCTCAAAAAGCTTAATTAATAAGTCGTCATGCTGTGATTTAACCGTTTTTGTTTTTAATGCAAGTCCTACGATTCCCAGTACAGTTTCTTCAATTCTTTTGAGATACTTCTCCGGAATTGTACCATTTTCTAAATATTGTCTAAAAGCCAGTACATCTATAAATAACAAAGCATTAGTTACAAGATGCGAGAAGTTTTTGCTAATAATGCTGTCATTGGTTTGTACTCTCTGATCAATTATATTTTCTAACTCAAGTGAAGGCGAATCTTTTGGAAGCAGAATTTTGAACAAATTAAAACTCTCAGGATTCATTTCCTTATAGAATTTTAAAACTTCAGAAATAAAGTTATGGGGTTCGGAGTTTCTTTTTTCTAAGCAAAAAACATGATACAAGGTGTTTAATAAGGCAATTTTAGAAATTTCAGTTTTAAACCAGCCTTTTATTGGAATTGGGATTTGAGAATTAATAGAAATAATATGCCCGTAGATAAAACCTGTTTCTCTTACTTTTTGGTAAAAAGAATTTGTAGTCTCAAAAGGAATGGCTTCTGAGAATTTTTGGTCACTAAAAAATTTATCTATCCAGCCGTGTGCCGATGGGTTAATCATTAACTTTAATTTGAGAATACAAAGCTATATCTTTTTCTCGTGCCAAGATTAATTTTTTAAATGAAATAACCACTAGATTTTGTAAAAAAAATAGTGGCTATATATTTTGTGAAGTAAAGAGGAATGTAAAATTAGACTCTCGCCTTTTTATTTTGTTCGCAAAGCAAAATTATCTCTGCAATTCTCTTGTTTCTTGTTTCTTCTCTCTTGGCCTGATTGAGCCAGTAAAGATAATTTTTTCTGTACGAGGGACTAAACTTCTGATAGTTCTCAAAAGCAACTGGATTAGAATTGAAAGCCAATTGAAGTTCTTTGGGAATAATCAACTCATCGACAGAATCTAAGGAATTCCAGGAGCCATTTTGTTTTGCAATTTCAATTTTAGCTAAACCGCTTTCGTGCATTAAATTAGCAGCGATTAGCTTTTGAATATAGGATTTGTTGAGTTTGCTCCAGACACTTTTAGTTTTTCTGGGCGAAAAAAATTGCTTTCTGGAGTCGTCATCAATCTTCCTAACAGTAGAATCTATCCAACCGTAGCAAATTGCAACCTGAACAGCTTCTTCCCAACGCATACTTTCACTTGCACTGCTTACTTTGTAAAATATCAAATGAATGCCTTTTGAACTGTGATGATTTTCATGCAGCCAAGCTCTCCATTCCTGAGCGTTTTTAAAATATAGATGTTCCTGATCTTTCAAAAAAATATTTTTGTTAGGTTCTGTTATGAGATTTATATTTTAAAAACATCATTAGATAAAAACTTTATTTTATAATTCCGGAACAGGCAACCCTTGCACCTGCATTACCTGCCGGCTGGGAGGTAAAATCATCTGCACCTTGATGCACAATCAATCCTTTACCTAATATGTTTTTTGTTTCATCATCACCCCCAATTGCCCATTCATCAGTAGTCATGGTTATAGTTCCGTTACCTTTTGCATCTGCTGTAAAGTTGCCAATATCACCTTTATGATATTCGCCAACTCCCCATTTTCCATGCTTTTTAAAAGTTGGATTCCAATGTCCTCCGGCAGAACTTCCATCTGCAGCAGTACAATCTGATTTTTCATGAATGTGAACAGCATGAACTCCAGGTTGCAAACCTGCCAGTTTTGCTGTAAAAGTTACTTTGCCATTTTTTTCTGTAAAAGTTGCAGTTCCTGTAACGCTACTATTGCTTTTTGGCTCTAAAGTTATAGTCAGAGTTTTAGCATCGTTTGATTTTGTACTAGTTTTGCAGCCAATTATTAAGGCAGTAATTATTGCGAAAGAAAAAATCATTTTTTTCATATGTGTGGCTTTTAAATTTAAGATTAAGTAAATTTAACATAAAACAAACGATAATCTTTAAGGATTGAAGTTAAAAAAATCTAAAACTATTCTGTGTAATTTAATTCACTTCGAATGAAGAACTCAAAAATATTGCTTAAATTCGTATAAGTTTTAACGATACAAATGTTTAATTCCGGTTTCTAATTCATTAATATTTAAAATTTTAAGATTATGATAAAGAATGTTGTCATACTTATTTTCTTTAGTTTTCTATTAGTTTCCTGTAATGTTTTTAAATGTAAAAAAAAGGACACCGTTTCACAACTGGAAGGCAACTGGGAGCTTAATTATATCAGCGGACCGCGAATCGCTTTCGATGGTTTGTATCCTGATAAAAGACCTACTATAAATTTCAATATTAAAGAGAATTTGGTTTCGGGCAATAACAGCTGTAATTCTTATACAGGAAAACTTAAAGTAACTGAGAATAAAATTGATTTTACCCAACCTATGGCAGCAACCAAAATGATGTGTATGGACGGCCAGGGTGAACAGGTTTTTATGAGTACTTTGTCAAAAGTAACTTCCTATAGTGTTACTGATGAAGGAAAAACTTTAAACCTTATTTCTGGTGATATTGCAATGATGAGATTCACAAAAAAATAGAATTTCCTTTTCTTAAATATGTAATTTATGAAAACTAAACTATTCATTTTTTTAATAGTATTATCTTTTTTAGGATATCCTTTATTAGCACAGGAAAAATCCAAAAAAGAACTTAAAAAAGAAAGAGAACTACAGAAACAAAAAGAAATAAAAGCCCTTATTGATTCTAAGAATTTTGTTTTTGAAGCACAAAAAGTTATGCCGCAGGGAGGCAGGCTTTTGAATTTAGATTACAACACTTATTTTTTAAAATTTAATGAAACCAAGACAACCTGCGATCTGCCTTTTTTTGGACGTGGATTTAATATACCTTACGGAGGAGGAGAAGGCGGTATAAAATTCGAAGGTATTCCTGAAGATATACGAATTGAAAAAAATAAAAAATCGTATAATATAAAAACAACTGTAAAAGGTAAAGAAGATGTTTATAATCTTTTTTTTACTGTTTTCTTTAATGGAGGAGCAACTCTTTCAGTCAATAGTAATAATAGGGCCTCAATTTCTTATGATGGAGAAATTGAAGCACCAAAACCAGAAGAACTTAAAAAATAGGAATTGTAGGTAGTTTTTTAATCATTGTGTCCCAAATTCTGTGATGGATGCTAAAAAAGACTTTTTATATTCTCTCGAAAAATCGATTACCGATACTGTTTTTTTTATTTGTAATTACAGCTTACATTCAGGATTTAGAACCCAGAGTTTATACTAATATGCAAAAAAAATAAATGTAGCTGCAATCGGATATGCTTATATGGATGTAAATGTATTAGCAGATCCATATAGGTGCTTATACCAATAACGGATTGAATTATTATGCTTTAACTGCCGCCTATCAATATTCATTCTTAAAAAAAAAGAAAATATTAATATGTTTTAATTAAAAAAAGCAACAGTTATAGATTTCTACAACTGTCGCTTTTTTTATTTTTTTTGACTGTCTATTTAGCCATTTTCACTTCGTAAATAGCATTAACCATTCCGTCACGAGTAGTATCTAAAGTAAGTTCCCAGAACATGATTCCTCCCAGTTTTTTGGATTTTGCATATTTAGTTTTTTCCTTTATAGATTTAAGGTCATCAGACGTTGCGAAAGTTTTGGTTTGTGTATTGTACCAGTAAGGTGCTTTTGCTTTCTCATCCCAAAAATATTTCCAGCCGTTTGCTTCAGTATACGTTTTTTCAAAATCTTTAAAACTAACCCCTTCTATGTGTTCACCAGCCTGATAAAGACCATTGTTAATGTTTTCTACATTTTTCCAGGTTCTTGAATAAAATGCACCACCAATAACTAATTTTTCAGCAGCAACTCCCTGTTTTAATAAATAAGTAACCGCTCTGTCTGTCGATTCTTCGTTTGCATTTGTGCTGAATAAAGGCGTATGATGTCCGGTAACTTTTGAATAGCCATTTACTAAATCATAACTCATAATGTTAATACGATTTACTAATGGCGCAACCGTTTTCCAATCTATAGATTCATCTAAATATTTTTGAAAACCTCCTGCAGCAAAACTCAATTCGTATTTCTTTCCTAAAACCGAACGTAATATTTTGATTAATTCCGTAAAATTTGATTTGTCCACAGATTGATATAAATGCCCAGGCAGTCCCTCAATTGCGGGATATTCCCAATCCAAATCAAAACCATCAACTTTATAAGAGTCACTGATTTCTTTTACTGATTTTGCAAATTTCAAACGCCCTTCGGTAGTTGAGAATACAGATGAACAAGGTTCGCAGCCACCCCAGCCACCAAGTGATAAAATGATTTTCAATTGCGGATTTTTAGCTTTCAAAGAAACTAAGTGTTTTATTGTAATTGAATCTTTAGGAGAATCTACGCTTAGTTTGCCGTCTTTTAAATGACAAAAGCTAAAAATTATTTGATTCAGTTTATTGACTTCGTATTCGTCAATGATTTTAGAATCACCGGTATAATAAGCGATGATGTCTATTTTTTTATTTTTCTGCGCAAAAATATTTGAGGATATCAGGCAGATAAATAAAAGGGTAATTAGATTAACTTGTTTCATTTTATGTTTTTTAAAGTTTTAAAATGCTAAATATAAAACATTGAATTGTAAGTTTTGTTATTAATCCTATAGCATAACCGTAATTTTAATAAAGATTTGTGATATTGGCTTAAAACCATGTAATAAGATAGAAGCTGTCTGGTTAGCATGTGCTTCTGGAAAATATAAGAAATTAAAATTCTCTTTTGATAGCAAAATGATGTTTTAAACGATATAAATCATATAAGAATCTTATGCTGTTTGTTTAGGAAAATATAAGAATTTAAATTCGCAAGAAATATCGACAAAGTATGTTTAAATGAACTTATATCATATATGGTAAAAAATCATTTATGTAGATAAAAAAATAAACCCGTACAATTTCGGGTTGTACGGGTTTAAACAAATTAAAAGCTAAAAAAACTATTTTATATTAGAAGCAGTATGAATTTTCCGCAACTAATTTAGAAGCAATTGTTTCTCTCAATGCTACTACGTTTGGCATGTTTGTATATTTTGTAAAACGGCGTAATCCCATTAACATCATACGTTGTTCATCACCTTCAGCAAAAGAAGCTATTCCTTCTTTTCCTTTTAGGTTTACAATATCTACAGCTTTGTATAGGTACAGTTTTGCCATAGCAATCTGCTCTTGTACTTTATCTTCACCTTGATTTTTGGCTAATTTTTCAGTTCTAAGAATAGTACTTTCAGCCATATAAATTTCGATTAAGATATCAGATGCAGCCATTAATAACTGTTGGTGAGCATCTAAATCAGCACCGTATTTTTGAACAGCACTTCCCGCTACCATTAAGAAAACTTTTTTAAGGTTGGCAACGATTCCTTTTTCTTCTGCAAATAATTCAGAGAAATCAGGAGTGTCAAAAGATGGAATTCCCATTAATTCTTCCTGAACTTTCATTGCTGGTCCAAGTAAATCAACATGTCCTTTCATTGCTTTTTTGATCAACATACCAACAGAAAGCATTCTGTTAATTTCGTTTGTTCCTTCGTAAATTCTGGCAATACGAGCATCTCTCCAGGCGCTTTCCATTGGAGTGTCTTCAGAGAATCCCATTCCGCCAAAAATCTGAATTCCTTCATCAGCACAAGATTGTACATCTTCAGAAACTGCTACTTTCAGGATTGAACATTCGATAGCATACTCTTCAACTCCTTTTAATTCTGATTCTTGGTGAGAAGTTCCTTCAGCCTCACGAGCTACGATTCTGTCTTCGATATCTTTTGCAGCACGGTAAGATGCACTTTCTCCAGCGTAAGCGCTAGTTGCCATTTCAGCTAATTTAGAACGGATAGCGCCAAAAGATGAAATTGGTGTGTTAAACTGAATCCTTTCGTTAGCATATTTTACAGCTCCGGAAGTAACTCTTCTTTGTGCATCCAAACAAGCGGCAGCCAATTTAATACGACCAACGTTCAAAGCATTCATCGCGATTTTGAAACCGTTTCCTCTTTCAGACAACATGTTTTCAACGGGAACTTTTGTCTCATTGAAGAAAACCTGACGGGTAGAAGAAGCACGGATTCCTAATTTATGCTCTTCTTCATTCATAGAAATTCCGTTTGACGGATCATTTTCTACGATGAAACCTGTAATATTTTTGTCATCTCCAATACGGGCAAAAACGATGAACACGCTGCAAAAACCAGCATTCGAAATCCACATTTTTTGTCCTGTGATTGAGTAGTATTTTCCATCCTCAGATAGAACCGCTTTTGTTTTTCCTGAGTTAGCATCGGATCCTGCACCTGGTTCAGTCAAGCAATAAGCTCCAAACCATTCTCCTGAAGCCAATTTAGGAACGTATTTTAGTTTTTGTTCTTCTGTACCGTATAATGTAATTGGCATAGTTCCAATTCCGGTATGAGCACCAAAAGCTGTTGAAAAAGATCCTGTTGCACCAGAAATGTAGTCACAAACTAACATTGTAGAAACAAATCCCATTCCTAGTCCGCCGTAAGCTTCAGGAACAGCAACTCCTAAAAGTCCCAATTCACCAGCTTTGCGCATAGTTTCTTCTGTGTAAGCATAATCTTTTTTCTCAAAACGATCTTTATGTGCCCATAATTCTTTGTCTACAAACTCCTTAACAGAGTCACGCATCATTAACTGTTCTTCCGAAAAATCTTCTGGTGTAAAGATATCTTCACATTTTGTTTCTTTAACTAAAAACTGACCACCACGGGTTACGTTTTTTTCGATTGTATCTGCCATTGCTTTTGTTTTTGTATGTTTTTTATTTATGATTTTATTTCCCCAATCTTGTCATTGCGAGGAACGAAGCAAACACATTGCAAAATAAAACTTTGCGTAATGGTTAGTGAGGTTGCTTCGTTCCTCGCAATGACAGAATAAGAAAAAATACTTTATCTATAGTACCTCGTAAATACCTGCAGAACCCTGTCCAGTTCCTACACACATAGTTACAACTCCGTATTTGTTACCTCTGCGTTTCATCTCATCAAACAATTGAACAGATAGTTTTGCTCCTGTACAACCTAGTGGATGACCTAAAGCAATGGCACCGCCATTTACGTTTACTAAATCCGGATTTAATCCTAGTTCACGAATTACAGCCAAGGATTGAGAAGCAAAAGCTTCATTCAACTCGAATAACTCAATGTCGTTTAATGACATTCCTGCTTGTTTCAACACTTTAGGAATTGCTTTTACAGGTCCGATACCCATGATTCTTGGCTCAACACCAGAAGAAGCAAAATTTACTAATCTGGCGATTGGCTCAAGATTCAATTCTTTAACCATGTCCTCACTCATGATTAAAACAAAAGCAGCACCATCGCTCATTTGTGATGAATTACCTGCTGTTACACTTCCGTCAGCAGCAAAAACTGGGCGTAATCCAGACAAGGCAGGAACAGATGTTCCGGCTCTTGGACCTTCGTCTTGTTTTACAACGTATGATTTAGTTTCTTTTTTACCGTTTTCATTGATGAAGGTCTGATCAACAGTAATTGGAACAATTTGTTTGTCAAATTTCCCTTCAGCTTGTGCTTTTAAGGCTTTCATGTGAGAGTTGTAAGCAAACTCATCCTGATCTTCTCTCGAGACTTTATATTGGTTAGCAACCGCTTCAGCAGTTAAACCCATTCCCCAATAATAATCCTCATGACCTGCAGCTGCAACTTTGTAATCCGGAGTTGGTTTGTAACCTCCCATCGGAATATAACTCATACTTTCTGCACCACCTGCAATAATACACTCAGCCATTCCTGATTGGATTTTAGCAGTCGCCATTCCAATAGTTTCTAATCCAGATGCGCAATAACGGTTTACGGTTACACCAGGAACATCTTCGACTTTTAATCCCATTAAAGAGATCAAACGTCCAACGTTTAGTCCTTGTTCAGCTTCCGGCATGGCATTTCCTACCATAACGTCATCGATACGTTTTTTGTCAAAATCTGGCAGTTCATCCATCATAAACTGAATGGTTTCTGCAGCTAATTCATCAGGTCTCTTAAATCTAAAAACCCCTTTTGGTGCTTTTCCTACCGCCGTACGGTATGCTTTTACTATATATGCTGTTTTCATTTGTTTTGTTTTTAAGATTTTTAGAAGAAAGAAGAAAGAAGCAAGAAAAAACACAAAACGTAGTTTGAAGTCTTGCTTCTTGTTTCTTGCATCTATTCTCTAATTACGAAGTGGTTTTCCTTTAGTTAACATATACTGAATTCTCTCTAACGTCTTTCTTTCTGTACATAAACTCAGGAAAGCTTCACGTTCGATATCTAATAAATATTGTTCAGATACTAAAGTTGCTTCAGATAAATCACCACCGGCCATTACGTAAGCCAGTTTGTTCGCGATTTTTTTATCGTGTTCAGAAATGTATTTACCAGCTTCCATTTGGTCCGTTCCAACTAAGAACATTCCAAGAGCTTGTTTACCTAAAACCTTAACATCAGTTCTTGTGATAGGCTGTGTATAACCAGCTTCTGCCATTAACAACGCATGTTTTTTAGCTTCGGCAATCTGACGATCTTTGTTTACTACAATAACATCTTTACCATGTTGAAGAAGTCCTGTATCAAAAGCTTCATAACCAGAAGTCGAAACTTTTGCCATCGCAATGGTTAAGAAATACTCCTGGAGAACATTTAATTCCACATCGTTTTTGCGGAAAAGGTCAGAAGCTCTCAAAGCCATTTCTTTAGATCCACCTCCGCCAGGAAGTACACCAACACCAAACTCAACCAATCCCATGTACGTTTCTGCTGCAGCTACTACTTTATCAGCATGTAAGCTCATTTCGCAACCACCACCAAATGTCATTCCGTGCGGCGCTACTACAACTGGAATTCCAGAGTAACGAACGCGCATCATCGTGTCCTGGAACATTTTGATAGCCATGTTCAGTTCATCATATTCCTGTTCCACAGCCATCATAAAAATCATTCCGATGTTAGCTCCAACAGAGAAATTCGCGGCTTGGTTTCCAATAACTAAACCTTGATATTCTTTTTCAGATAAGTCAATTGCTTTATTGATAGCCTGTAGCACATCACCACCAATAGTATTCATTTTAGACTGGAATTCTAAATTCAAAATTCCGTCTCCTAAATCTTCAATGATTGCACCGCTATTGCTCCAAACTTTTTTGCTTTCGCGAATGTTGTTCAGAATAATAAATGAATCTTGTCCCGGAACTTTAACTTGAGATTTTGTTGGAATATTATAGAAATAAGTTGCTCCTTCTTTTACAGAGTAGAAACTTTCGCTTCCGGAAGCCAACATTTCAGTAACCCACGCAGCAGGCTCTAAACCTTCTGCTTTCATGATTTCGATTCCGTTGGCAACACCAATGGCATCCCAAATTTCGAATGGACCATTTTCCCATCCAAAACCGGCTTTCATCGCATCATCAATTTTATATAATTCGTCTGAGATTTCAGGAATTCTGTTTGAAACATAAGCAAACATTCCAGAAAAACTTTTTCTGTAAAATTCACCTGCTTTGTCTTTTCCTTTTACTAAAACTTTAAAACGATCAATTGGTTTATCAATAGTTTTTGTCAGTTCAAGCGTAGCAAAACTTGCTTTTTTAGCAGCACGGTATTCTAATGTATCTAAGTCTAAAGACAAAATATCTTTATCTACTTTTTTATAAAAACCCTGACCAGTTTTGCTTCCTAACCATTTATTTTCCATCATTTTGTTGACGAAATCAGGAAGTTTAAACAATTCGTGTTGTTCGTCTGTCGGGCAGTTTTCATAAATACCGTTGGCAACGTGTACGAGAGTATCCAAACCAACAACGTCAACGGTACGGAAAGTAGCCGATTTTGGACGTCCAATTACCGGACCAGTCAATTTATCAACTTCTTCAATCGTTAATCCCATTTCTTTTACGAGGTGGAACAAACTTTGAATACCGTAAATACCAATTCTGTTTCCAATAAACGCCGGAGTATCTTTAGCCACAACTGAAGTTTTTCCTAAGAATTTAGAACCGTATTCGTTTAAGAAATCCAATACTTCAGTTGAGGTTTTTGGACCCGGAATAATTTCGAATAATTTTAAGTAACGCGCAGGGTTAAAAAAGTGAGTTCCGCAGAAGTGCTTTTGAAAATCCTCGCTTCTTCCTTCACTCATAAATTGAATCGGAATACCAGAAGTGTTAGAAGTAACCAAAGTTCCCGGTTTACGGTACTTTTCAATTTGTTCAAAAACCGTTTTTTTAATATCCAGGCGTTCTACGACAACTTCGATAATCCAGTCAACATTGGCAATTTTTGCCATATCATCAGTCGTATTTCCGGTTGTGATTCGGCTTGCGAATTTCTGGCTGTAAATAGGAGATGGTTTCGATTTTAATGAATTTGCTAAGTGCTCGTTTACCACACGGTTGCGAACAGCTTTACTTTCAAGCGTTAATCCTTTTTTAGTTTCAGCTTCTGTCAACTCGCGCGGTACGATGTCAAGCAGTAAAACTTCAACACCAATATTAGCAAAATGACAAGCTATTCCTGAACCCATAATTCCGGATCCAATTACAGCAACTTTTTTAATTGTGCGTTTCATATTTGTAAAATTTGTTTTTTGGGTAGAATTTGAATTTTTTATCTTTAAATAAGATTATTCATTTTCTTTGTTTTCTGTTTGATTAAATATGTTTTTGTCCTGAATTAATTCGTTTATGATTTCAGAAACCTCGATAAAATGTTTCAATTTTTCGTCAGAAACGTGTTTTCTAACGGTTTCATTAAATTTCAGAACGGTATTTTTTGATAAATCTCTTTTCTCTTTTCCAAATTCGGTCAGGTAAATTAAAACACCGCGACCGTCTGACGGATTTTTTTTGCGAACAATCAAACCTTTGTCTTCCATTGATTTTAATGTTCTGGTAAGGCTTGTAGCTTCCATTCCCATTCTTGGTCCCAAAGCAGTCGAAGGAGTTCCTTCTTCCTTGTCCATACTTAAAAGCGCAAATCCGGTTGCCATTGTGGCGTCGTACTTCGCAGCCTCCTCGTTATACATTCGGGAAACAGCCTGCCAGGTAGCTCTCAAAATATAATCTATTGTTTTGTCTTTCATAGGTAACTATATCGATTTCAAATATAATCAAAAAATACTATGCACGCATATTAATTTAGGATAAATTTTAGGTTAGTAAATAAATTTCTCTGAAATAGAGTGTTTTATGGGTTAGTTTTTTACTTGAAATATACTATTCTTTTTTTAAGTTTTAATGAATTTTATACTGTAAAAATTATGAGAACCACAGTAAGAAAGACTAAAATTCTTTATTCTGTAATAGAAATCCTGCATCAAATAATAGGAGTTTTAAGTATCGTATTTCTTCAACGCTTTTTGGAGTGTTTCTTTCATCCTCTTACGTAAGCCTTCCGGCCGCAGAATCTCAATTCCGCAGCCAAATCCTAATAAAAGGCGTTCCATTTCATAATTGGGAGCAATAAACAAATGCACAATAATACTTTTATCCTCGTTTTCCTGTATGAGCCTTTGTGTATGATGCAAAGGTTTTGTCATAACATAAGGCGCATTTTCGGCATCAATCCAAAGCTCTATTTTTCGCGGCTGCAAACCTGAATTTACAGTCACGCCAATTATATTTTTATAGTACGATTCTGCATCAAAATCTTCTTCCAGATACGGAATGTTAAAATCATAATCGATAGAAATGATTCGATCCAAAGCCAAATTAGTTATGGGTTGTGAACTTTTTTTCTTTCCCACCAAAAACCATCTGTTATTGAATTCCTTCAAAATAAACGGGTGAAAATGAAACTTCGTTTCTTCTCTCGATTTAAACGATTTATACGTAATCACTAGTGTTACTTTTTTAATAATCGCCTGATAAATTTCATCCAGATAATGCAATCCTTTCAAATTCTCGTTCTTATCCAGATAAATAACCGGTTTCGTATGCGATTTTTCGGCATATATTTTATCCTCCAACCGCTGCAAAATATCCGAAACATCATTAAATAAAGAGAAATCCTTAAACTGCTTGAGCATCGAAACTGTCTCGGTCAAAACATTCATGTCGGTTTCCGTCAGCGGAATATCCGTTATTGAAAAATCTTCATCTTCATACTTATAATACTTTTTATCATACACCACAATCGGCGCATTATACCCCAGTTTCTCACTCCGCATCAGCTGAATATCCATCTGAATCGTTCGCTTGCTAATCGGATTTCCCCGTCCTTCATATTCAAATAAAGCTTCAGAACAGCATTCGATCAAATCCTCCAGAGTCCATTGCCGGTATCGGTTTTGCAGGCATTTGTCAATCGTCTTATACCGAATTAAGGCGTTTTTATTTTGTGACATAGTTTCGTTTTTTGGGCGTGTCCCAAGGGCCGGGCTGTACACTATATCTTTTGTGGCGAACCACGCCACAAAAGGATGCCGTTTCCATCCCTCACGCAATTACGTTAATCATGAAATCTCGTTTTCAATAATCTTCTTCGTTTTTTTATAATTTTCTAAATTCATCAATTATTTAATCCACAGATAAACATTAAAAATCTGCTTAATCTGCCAAATCTGCGAGAAAAAAACTTTTCGTCAGTGAGATTAAAAAATTTATGAAATTCAACTTAGCAGTAAAATCTCTTTTTCAATATTCTCCCTCGCTTTTTCTTCATATAAATTCCTGAATTCCTCGGTCTGAAAAATAAATTCATTCTCCAGAAAATGTTTCAGGGCTTTGGCACGTCCGGGTTTGTATAGAAAATCAGGATAAATACCGTATTCTTTCCGAATCTGTTCAAAATAGATTTTATAATCGTACCAGTCTCTGGCAAGAATCTTCAAATCAAAATCTATCAGCCAGTTAATATCTTGGTTGTCATTATGCTGATGCAGCTGAGTAGCCACAATAATATCAAAAACCATTTTGGATTTTAAACTCGCATTCTTCGGAAGAATTTTAATGGCAAATTCAGCACTTTTCAATTCATTATCTTTTTTCGAACTCACATAGATATAATCGTGATAAAAGATCGAATACAAGACTTCATTAGGAAACTGAAGTTGGTCTGAATACTTTTCATAACTAAAAATCATATCCTGTATATGAGTCAGATTATGATAATTCCTTGATTTTTTAGAATAGGCTTTTTCTAAATCCAGCCAGTGCTGTCGAATATCATTTTCGGGAAAACCAATTTTCAAAAGCAATTCAGTATATTTCTGCTGTAAATCCATGCTCTTTTTTACTCAAATATAAAGTTCTTTTTTTACTGCGCAAAATAATTGCGCACTACTGTTGAAATCTTTGTTAAGTAAATAATACAAGTTGTTTTAAAATAAGATTTAACTAAAAAAAGTGAATTTGAGTTATTTACTGCTCCCCATTAATTACGAAGTATTATTTGAACTTTAAAAATAAATTGATAAAATATGAGAAATTCAGAATTTGAAATCTATCCTCTTAATGAAGCTTTTTACATTCAAGCTTTATTAACTAAAACACGTTCAATTTTTAATGATATTGAATTATTAAATAAAATTTTTGAAAGTGAATGTTATGATTGTCAAAACGATGATGTGATTTTAGATTTGCTTCAAAACATAATTCTCTGTGTAGGAGGTATTTCTCGATTTTTTTGGCCTCCGAATAATCCGAAGAATAAGAATACGGTGGATTATAAGATTAGAGGGCAAAAGCTACGTGAAGTTTATCATGTTAGTGATTCAAGTGTTTTAAAAAATCGAGATATGCGGAATCTTATGGAACATTTTGATGAAAGATTAGATGATTTTTTAAAAGAATTTACAATTGGAATAGTAATGCCGAAATACGTGGGACCAATAACTTATGTAGATAATAATAGAACATTTTTTAGAGCATATTTTTATGATAAGCATATTTTTAAAATGTTTAATGTAGAATACCAAATAGAACCAATTATAGAAGAGATTAATAGAATTCATGAAATTTTATTAAGACAACAAGAGAATGGTGATCGATTTATATTAAGATGATTACAAAGTGTTAAGGGACTTTTTAATATGTAACTCTGGCACTTTGTACCTTAAAAAAATAAAAAAATGAAAACACAAATAAACGGTACAGATATATTAGAATTAGGATTCCCGAAAGGAAAAATAATCGGAATCGCGTTAAAAATAAACAGCAAAATAAACGGTTTCACGCGTGATGAAATGATAGCCAATTTCAAAAACGTTTTAGCAAAACCGGAAAATTATATAGACGACGCTATTTTTAGCAAACTTGCAATTGCCCTGATCGAAAAAGCAAATGAAAAACCGGAAGATTTCATTTCATTAAACCAAAACCCAAACGAATATTCTGCTTACGGATTAGATCAGATCGAAGACGGAGCGAGAAAACAAATGGAAGTGGCCATGAAATTGCCCGTTACCGTTGCCGGAGCTTTAATGCCGGACGCGCATCAGGGTTACGGATTACCAATTGGCGGAGTTTTAGCGACCAAAAATGCCATTATTCCGTATGGTGTTGGGGTTGATATTGGGTGTCGAATGGCATTATCGGTTTATGATATTGCGGAGGATTTTTACTTTGAAAACGAAGCCAAATTCAAAAGAGAATTAATCGCGAATTCTATTTTTGGAGCGGGACACGGATTTCACGGTCAGTACAAATCAGATCACGCGGTTTTAGAAAACGATGCTTTTAATATGACTCCGTTTGTGAAAAATTTGAAAGATAAAGCCTGGTCGCAATTAGGATCTTCGGGCGGTGGAAATCACTTTGTGGAATTCGGAATCATGGAATTTGCCAAAGACGATGCGGTTTTGAATATCCCAAAAGGTAAATATGTCGCTTTGTTAACGCATTCCGGTTCACGCGGAATGGGCGCTACCATTGCGGGATATTACACTAAAATTGCCAAAGACGTTTGTAAACTTCCGGAAGTGGCTAAAAACTTAGCGTACTTGGATATGAATTCGCAACTGGGTCAGGAATATTGGATAGCGATGAATCTGGCGGGAGATTACGCTTCGGCTTGTCACGAGATTATCCATAACAAAATGGAACGCGCTTTGGGAGCAACGATTTTAGCCAAAGTCGAAAACCACCATAATTTTGCATGGAAAGAAATCTGGAACGGTGAAGAAGTAATCGTACATAGAAAAGGAGCAACCCCAGCCGGAAAAGGCGTGATGGGAATCATTCCGGGAAGTATGACCGCACCGGGATTTTTGGTGAGAGGAAAAGGCGAGGAGAACGCCATTAATTCGGCTTCACACGGAGCAGGAAGACAAATGAGCCGAACACAAGCCATTAAAAACATTACCAAAACCGAGATGAAATCCATCTTGCAGCATCATGGCGTGACGCTTATTGGCGCAGGTCTGGATGAAGCACCAATGGCCTACAAAGATATCAATCAGGTAATGGCAGCACAACAGGATTTGGTAGATGTAGTAGCGAAGTTTACACCTAAAATGGTAAGAATGGCGGATGATGGGAGTAGAGAGGATTAGTGATCAGTCGCAGTGGCAGTTTTCAGTGTAGATGTGTGCTTTTAGTGTTCAGTCTCAGTGGCAGTTTTCAGTGTAGAGGCGCACTTTTAGTTGTCAGTCGCAGTCGCAGTTTTCAGTGTAGAGGCGCACAGCAGTGCGTCTAACACAACGTATCCTCATTTTATGTCATTTCGACGGAGGAGAAATCTCCGCAAGTAGCTCCGCAACGTGAGTCCAATCTTTGTAGAGTTTCTCGCGGAGATTTCTCCCTTCGGTCGAAATGACAAATATTACGCTTAAAAAATAATAATAACCAGACCAAAGAATAGAAAACTTTGTGTCTTAGTGCCTTCGTGGCAAACAAAAAAAATGAAACAATACATAGATATCGGAATTAATTTAACGAATAAACAATTCCACAACGACATAGACGATGTCGTACAAGACGCTTTAGATGCCGATGTATCGCAAATGATCCTCACCGGAACAAGCATAAAAAACAGCGAAGCTTCGGCTGAGATAGCAAAACAATATCCGGGAATTTTGTACGCAACAGCTGGAATTCACCCGCATGAGGCGAAAAGTTTTGATGCGCAGAGCATTTCAAAACTACGAAATTTATTAAAGCAGAAACACGTAGTTTCAGTAGGCGAGTGCGGACTGGATTTTGATCGTGACTTTTCGCCCAGAAATGTACAGGAAACCTGTTACAAAGCCCAATTAGCATTGGCGATCGAAGTTCAGAAGCCTTTGTTTTTGCACGAAAGAGCTGCTTTTACAAAGTTTATGAGCATTACAAAAGACTATTTGCCACAATTGCCAAAAGCCGTTGTGCATTGTTTTACAGGGACTTTACAAGAAGCCAAAACCTATCTCGATAACGGATTTTATTTTGGTTTTACCGGAGCAATATCCGACAATACTGGAAACAGTTTGTTGGCTTATACCAATTGCTTCTGCAAGTGCTTCTTGTTTCATACCTAGAAGTTCTCTTATTCGGCTTATATTGCGGCCAATATGTTTTGGTTTTGTTGCTGTGCTCATAATTCAAAGGTATTTAAAATTTTTATAAAAACAGTGATCCGTAAAAACACGATTAATTTGGTAAAATACTGTTTAGGTTATTTTTTGTATCGCTTAAAAATATACGCTTTTGCTTATTTTAATTGAATGATTAATAAATAGGTTTTTACAGATTTCTTTAATTGTAATGATGTAGTGGACACACAAATAACAAAGAAGATCCTTTTTGAACAGGAACAATCTTAAAAGTTCCGTTTATACTCTCCATTCGCAGAGACATATTCGTTAGACCATTTCCTTTTTGAATAGTATCTGATAATCCAATGCCGTCGTCAATTACTGCAATTTTAAAATAGGCTTCGGTTTCTTCAAATTGGATAAGGATGTTAGTTGCCTGACTATGTTTGTACACATTATGAATGGCTTCTTTAACCACTAAAAAAAGGTTTCGTCTTGCTTTTACAGATAAATTGGTCTCTTTTTCAAGAACGTTCGAATCCAATTGTGTATTAATTGTGGTTTTGTCCAAAAAGCGTTTCACATACAAGCCGGTATATTCTATAAAATTTCCAATAGTATCATTTTGTGAATTCAGACTCCAAAGAATCTCCCGCATGGCTAAATTCATATCTTCAGAAGTAGAGATAATGGCTTCTAAATCTTCGGTATAGCTTTCCTTAGGCATTTTATATTTTAAAAACTCAGCCTGAAGTTTTATGGCAGAAATTCCGGCACCTAAATCATCATGCATATCCTGCGAAATACGTTCTCTTTCTAACTGAATCGCTTTCTGCCGCTCTAGTTCTTTCTGCAGCAATTGATTTTTGAATTCGCTTTCCCGTATTTGATCTTCTTGCTGCTGAATCAATTGCTTTTTATTGTAAATAAACACCACCATAATAATAAAACACACAAAAATTAGCATCACGATGATGGCAATAATGTAAGTGAGTTTTATTTCTTGTGGAAGCTGGCTCATTTATGTAGATTTTTTGCAAGGATTTCGTATTTCATCAAAGCTTTGAAAAATAAAAGATACATTATAATATTTATGATATATACCAATTCTCTCAATAAAATTAAAAAATCTTTATCTGTAGTATCAAAAAAATATCTCGGAATTACTCTAAAAATAAAGAAACAACTCCAAAGAAGTAAAGCTGTTGAAATCCAAAAATTAGGATCATCCGTAATTTTATCTTTGGATGGGAAAGCTACTTTTTGATAAAACCATAGAATAGTGTACAAGATATAAAAAATGGGTAAGGCAATGACTAATCTCGAATCTAAGTTTTCTCCCAAAAAGCCAGGGAATGTTAAAACATAAACTATGAGAATAACAGATAGGACAGTGACTTTTTTCTTTAGCTTTTTATGGAATTGTCTGGAATAATAAAACCAGAAAAATAGTATGCAGAATATACAATATACAATATATTGAAAACTAAATTTAGAATCTTTATCTATTAATAAAATAATCCACGAAAGTACTTCTGTCAAAAAAGTAATAAAAAGGTATATAAACAAATAGTTTTGGCTAGAAAGAGTAAACTTCTTAACCAAAACTATTGATTTTAGTAGTGTTATAAGTAATATTATTTCGTAAATACTATTCATTAAGGTCTTAAGTTGCCTAAATCGTAACCGTTACTTTCACCGAATAGTTTATCAGTATTGCTAAATATAGCATGTACGCAGAAAGAAATTTTATTATTTTTGCCTTCAAAATTGATTAAGATCTCATCATTTAAATTAGTAGAACGATATTGGAACATGTTGAATTTTAAGAAATTAACAGGAAAGTGAAAATCCAATGTTTTTAAGTAATAATCGACATTTTCAAAATCATATGAAATCATATTCGTCTCAAGTTTAGTCTTAGCTTTTATATTCTTTCCGATGTCATTTTTAAAAGTATTTATTAATTTGTTAAAATTTGCGTAATCTGTTCTAATAAAGAGTTCGTTTTGTAAAATATACAATGCATCAGATTCTTGAATAGGTTCTTCGTCATTATCTGAAAAAGACAAACCGAGATTCAACATATTATCGTTTTGGATATAATAGAAATTACAATAACTTTTGCTACCATTTTCCAGAAGTAATTCTTTTAGCCTTTGAAAGTTAACAATAAAGCTCTCAGTTAATCCATTAATGCTTTTTGTTAAAACTTGATACCTCATAATAAAAAGTTTTTCTTCTTCTTGTTTAATCTTTTTTTTAAAGATAAAATTTTCAATTCCTTTGTCTTGTAATTTTTCTAATTCCATAATTTCTAATTTTTGTTGTTAAATTTATTAATTGCTTCAATTTTGTTGCTTACCTGTAATTTTCTGTAAATGTTGCCAATGTGTTTTTTAATGGTGTCAATGGTGACACTTTTTTTGTCGGCAATTTCTTTATACAGAAGTCCCTGCGCCAGCAATTCCAGCACTTCTTTTTCAGTTACAGTTAGTAACGATAAGGTTTGTACTTGTACTTTTGATTCCTGAAAATGCTGTAAAACACGTTTGGCAATAGCGAAACTCATGGGTGCACCTCCTTTATGGGCCTCCAAAATTGCTTGAATAATTTTGTCCAAAGGATCTCCTTTTACCAAATATCCACTCGCACCTGCACGTAAGGCAGAAAAGATTTTTTCGTCATTTTCAAAACTGGTGCACATTACGAAAGTAGTACCGGGCATCAATTCTGTCAGTTTAAAAACAATATCAATACCTGATAAATCCTGCAGTTGAATATCCATTAAAACTACATCTGGTTCTATGGCTTCTAATTTTTGCAACGCATTTTTACCATTAAAAAATTGAGCCACACATTCCATGTCTTCCTGGAAGTCGATGATGTTTTTCAACGCCTGATTATAATTTTTATCATCCTCTACTATAGCAACTCTTATCTTCATGGTGTTACATTTTCATTACAAAGTTGTGCAATACCTACATTGATTGCAATTACCCTTTTGGGTGATATTTGAAATTAGGCAGAATTTGAAATATAAATTTAACATTCAATAAACTTACAAAAAAAATAGAAGAATGTAAGATAATAAAATATCACCCGAATGGGTAATTGATTGATATGTTGTTGTGTAGGTACATTTGAAACATAACTAAAACATAGAAATCATGAAAACAATATTAATTATTCTTTATTTATTTTTTGGATTTATTGGCTATAGTCAGATCACAACCAAGATTATAGAAATCGATTTGAGTAAACCACATAAAAAGAGTGTAACAATTTATACTGATTCATTGCCTAGTGCTGTAGACAGTAGCAAATGGCTTTCTATTAAATCGAGAGAAATGGCAGCCATTAAACTAATAAATGGAAATCCTTTATCACATAATTACAAAATTGATACTAAAGAAATTTCATTTTTTAATAACGAACAGAAATCTGATGAAATTATTCAAGAAGTAAAAGCTGAATCAAATAAGAAATTTTTAAAATGGGATGCTGAAAATAAAACTTTCGAAAGCATTATCAAAAAAAATAACATCTTAGCACGAAGTATCGACAGTCTAAATTTTGAAATAGAAATTTTTTATGAAATTTTAAGACAAAAAAGCAAACTCGTCGAAAATGATTATAGCATTAAAAGACTAGAATTCCTTTCTTTTGCAAAAGAACAACTAAAGAGTTCTTATGAATTATTAGACAATTTACAAAAATTAGACAATGATATTCAAAATTCAATCACACAAAAAAGTGTAATTGAAACAAAAGATAAAGCAGAAAAAAGTATAAAAATAATCGTAGAAAAATTCTACGGCATTGATCTAAATGTCTATACGTTTCCAATCGATGTACAAGGTAAAAATATTGACATTATAGAGTTTAAACTACGCCGTTTTAATAAAGAAACAAAAGTTGAAGAGGCTGATTTCGCATCAACTCCTTATAATATCTGGATAAAAGGGGGGGTAAAAATTGATGTTAGTGCCGGAGTATTTTTTACATCACTTTATGATGATGACTATGATAAAAGAGACGATCCGTCAACTGCGGGTAATAAAATCATCATGCTGAAAAATAGTGGAGATTATGATATGGCCTTTGGTTCTACAATTAACACTTATATCCGAATGAATTCCTGGATTGTTCCAACCCTTAATTTTGGCGCAGTAATAACGCAGAACGAGAAGCTGCAAGTGCTTTTAGGTGGTGGAGTTATATTAGGAAAACAGGAACGCATTATTTTTTCTACAGGTATTTCTATGGGAAAAGTAGATAGAATTGCAGATGGTTATCAGGTTGGGAGTTCATATAACTTAGGCGACTCCGGAACTATACCTATACAAAGCCAATTCAAATTCGGACACTTTTTCGGGATAACCTACAATTTATCTAAGGTTAAGAAAATAAGTCTGGATAAAGGAATCGAAGAAAATTAGATACTACAAATAAACTTTCAATTAAAAAATACTGCTAAGTAGATTGTCGCGAATAAGTTTTTCAAAACAACAGAAAATTCTAATAATTAAAATCAATTTATTATGAAATACAATAAATACCTTCTGATACTTGTAGTGGCAATTGCATTTACAAGTTGTAAAAGTTATGAAGAGATAACAAAAAAACCTGAGCGCTTACATGAAGATGTAGAATTACCTAACTATGAAAGTAATTTTTCGCTTGCATTAAAGGTTGATTTATCCAGCTTGGAGAGCAAATTAAATGATGCATTGAAAAATGGATATAGCAATTCTGATGAAGGTACATTTCAATATAGATCCTGGATAAAAACAAAAGATCCTCTCTATAATCCGAATAAGTTAATAAAAACGAAAGATCCTTTATATCATCCAAATCAATGGTTTAAAACGAAAGACCCTTTATATCACCCACATAAATGGCAAAAGAAATTTGGAGTCAAATTTAAATGCCCTTTATATCACCCAAATGAATGGTTTAAAACCAAGGATCCATTGTATCATCCAAATGAATGGATAGAGACAAATAATCCTTTGTATCATCCAAACGAGTGGATAGAAACAAAAGGTCCGGCAGTAGCTGTAGGATATAAATATGATGTTGATTTGAAGCTGAAAGAAAAAGAAAAAATAACACTATCCTATGTTGATGATAATACCTTAAGAATATCTGTTCCTATTTCATTCAAAGGAAATGCAGGTCTGCAAGGAAATGTTCCAGCGGCCTTAACTTTAAATAAAAAGAATTTTGATGGGGAAATTCAATTTTTCGTTAACACAAGTTTTTCCATCACACCAGATTGGTGTCCCAAGATAGGATTAAATGTAACACATTCCTGGATATCAAATCCACAGATTGAGATTATGGATAATATTAATATTTCCTTGACTGGATTGACAGACAAATATTTAAAAGAAATTGAAAAAGATGTAAGCAATATTATAAGTAAGCAAGTCAAATGTGAAATGATTAGGGATATTGTTAAGGATAGATGGAAATATTATGGTGTTAGTTTGCCAGCTCTGGCAAATGGCAAGCAATATCAATTGAATATTAATCCTTCAAAAGTATCATTGTCCGGCTTAAAAGTTTATAAAGATACATTAGCTTTATATGTTGGAATAAAAGGAAATATTAGTTTTAATGATAACATTGTCAACACAACAAGTTCAATTCCCTTATTAGAAGAACAGACTGAAACAGTAAGCGAAGTTAAAGCCTTTCTTCCTTTGCTTATTAAATATCACGATATCGAGCATACTGCTAATCAATATTTAAAAGACAATGATGTGGTTTTAAAACCTGATATTATTCTTAAAAAGAAAGCTAAAGTGAAGTTAATTGAAATGACTTTTTATCCAAATGCAGATGAAATTGTTGTTGGAGTAAAGTTAAAAGCTAAACTACCAGGCAATTTATTACCAGTGTCAGGATGGGTTTATTTAACAGGCAAACCGGTTATGACGGGGAATAAGAAATTCGAACTTCAAGACCTGGATTTTAGCATGACAGTTGATATTTTATCCCACGATAGCGACCCTTTTTAAGCCTTTGATTATTAATGAAATTAAAAAACAAACTACACGGGATTTCACTGATAGCATTTCCAATATTAAGAAAAAATTACTTGAAAAAACTAATTCATTTAACCATGATGATATTGGGTTTTCTATCGGTGATATTGATTTCGGAATTTACGATATAATATTAGACAAAGATGAAATAGCCTTAATAACAGAATTTATTTCCAGTTTTAATATATATTTAAAAAGTAAAAAAGAATACGATTATTTGACCAGAAATGACAGATAATTTTTTAGTTTCTTAAATGAAAATCAAAAAATGCGCAAATAACATTGCGCATTTTTTATAAGAAATTCTAGGAAGCAATTACATTTTCAACAGGTTTTGGCCCGCTTACATCAGATTCTTTAGTTTTCACAAACTTCAAATAAATAAAATATTCGATAAAAGGAATAGCCAGGAAAAGAGCGAAAAGAAGCAACTGATGTTTTATCATTCCTTTATAGAAATAATCTAAAAAGCTTTGCAATTTGTTATTCATTTCTAATTGAATAGACTCTTCAATTCTTTTAGGATCAATAGTATTGAGTTGCTTTAAAAGCAATTTAAATTCAGCGTAATTTAATTTTTTAAGAGAAGCAAGATCAGCTTTATCATCGACTACTTTGATAAATCCATAAAGTGTGGTGCTGTAAATCTCAGGTTCGTATTTTTGGAGTAAATAGGCAGTCGATGTATTTTTGAGATGATCGACAGAACTCATTCCAGTATTGTTCTTTTTGATATATACACCAATCGCTTTGGTTAAATCCTTACTAAAATCTTCTGACGAGTCCGAAAATTTTTGAAGCGTTGCTAAAAATTCTTTTTTTTCTTTTTCGGACGAAAATGTAGATCCAACAGATTGAGCATAAATAGTGGCTGCCATACTTTCACTTTCCTTAGAAAGTATAGCATGACCGCCATAAAACAAACCTAACATCCCGAAGAAATAAATACTAACCAATAGTATATAAGGAATCCAGACTTTTGCAAACCAATTGTAGTATTTTTTATCTCTTGCAAAAAACTTCTTTTTATGCAAATTGACGGTTAGAATAATACTAATGAGTAAACCCAGTAGTATAAACAGAACACTCCAAAATAGTAGCGAACCTAAGTTTGGTAACAATATTTGTTTTGTAAATCCCCAGGCTACCTGCCAATTAATGGAATCAATATATTCTTTCATAGTTTGTTTTTAAAGTGATAAAAATATTAAAAAAAGAATTGCTTTGGTATTTTAAAAGAAAATGAAATACATTTTTTACAATTTTAAACCAAATGGATCAAATATTTATATAAAACAATTACATTTGCTCCCGAAATGAAAATCAAAAACATACATATCAATCTGTCAGTAAGACAATATAGCGATTGTTTAGCGGGATTTCTTCCGGCTAAAAGTGCTGGATGTGATATGTATTTTATAGAATTGAAGTGTAAACTGTAGTTTTAAACTCAACATAAATATATAAAAGCGTCCTTATCGGGGCGCTTTTTTTGTTTTTAATGCACTTCGACTTCGTTCAGAATGGTAAGAAATTATAGAAAATAACCCTTAACTAAAAATAATTAAAAAAATAATTGACCAAATGTTTAATGATTAAACTAAATAGCGAAATATAATCTTGAAAAGTAATCTGATGAGAGACAGTCATTTGATAAAAAAAGAGATCTGCACCAGTATGCGGACAGGGATTTTTATGGCTTTTATTTAAATATAACTAATTGACAATCAGTAAAATAATTTTAAAAATGATTTGGATAATTGATTTTTTCGACATTATCTTTGCCGAAGAAAATCTCAAAAGAGAATTTCAAAAAACGAGAATGATTTCAAAATATAATACAACAATATAAAATGGCTTTCAATAATAATACACATAACCAACAACTGCTAAACCCGAGCTCAGATCTTGGATGTTTAACAATACAGGTGCATGAATACAGGCAATAGGATAATTATATCGTATTCAATCTCATGAAGCACCTTTGACCGGGTGCTTTTTTTGTGCCCAAAAACAAATGATTTCGTAGCTCAATTGGCAGAGCGCTTGACTGTTAATCAATAGGTTGAAGGTTCAATTCCTTCCGAAATCGCGCGTTCTCTAGAAAGAACTGGCTTGTATGAGCCGCTTGTTTTTATGCCACGAAGGCTCAAAGGCACAAAGATTTTTTAAAAAGGATAAGAATTTAAGCTTTGTGTCTTAGTGACTTTGTGGCAAGACAAGTAAAACAAGCAGGAATGGCGGAATGGTATACGCGGCTGACTTAGAATCAGTATTTTGAGAGTTCGAGTCTCTCTTCCTGTACTAAATGAACATTCTGACGGAAGAATGTGCAAATTAAGAAAGTCAGATTTCGGAATTAAACGTTGGCATTAGAATTTGTTTAAGAGTTGTATCACTAAGGCTCAAAGACACAAAGATTTTTAAAAATAATAACAACTCAAGCTTTGTGTCTTAGTGACTTTGTGGCAGACTAAAGTACTACGCAAAATAATTGCGCAGTACAATTTGAATATTTGCTCAGGAAATAAAACAAGTTCTTTTATAAACTGAATTACATCAAAGGAAACTTTGATTTACAATATCAAACAAGTCCTGTTGCGTGTTTCTGTATAGCACCATTGTAGGGAACTTTTCGCAAAAGCGTATTATGTTTTTCTATGCAGCTTGATTTGGAGGTTTTGATGGTTTTCCAAAAAATTATCTCCTCTATAGGTCATGGGTTCGATTCCCATTCGCAGCAATGTGATAGCTCAGTTAGGTTAGAGCAATAGAAATTTGCAGGTTCGAATCCTGCATCGATTTTAATCGATTGGATGAATGGTAAATCGCCAACAGACTCAAAACCTGTTTGAACAGAGCGCATCACTCTTAAAAAGATGCCCATTGAAAAAACTGATTTGTCTTTGTCAGTGAAACCAGGATTTGGGGATCCAAAATTTCACACTCCTGATAAAACCAGTGCAAACAGAAATGTATTTTGAAACGCTCATTTTCTTTTCGGTTTGATTGTTTAAGTGATTTTTTTAGAATTTAGAATCGCTTTTACAAAACAGAATCGCAAAATAATTTGAGCAAACAAATCACAACTGTTCGTCCGTTTTTCTCAGAGGAGAGAGGCAAAGAGGTTTTTTATTATAGATGCAAGAAGCAAGAATATAGATATAAGAGGATAGACTGGAGAGAATAGACTTAGAGAACGGATAAAAAAACATAGTTTTTCAACGGCTTCATAACTTGAAACTTGAAACAAAGAAAACTAAAAAAAACAAAAGAAAAAATGATTAAGAGAATTAAAATCGAAGCGTACCAAGTAGGTTTGGTATTCGAAAACAGAAAATTAGTTAACGTTTTAGAAGAAGGTTTACACTGGATTTTTGGAAACAAAAATGTAATGATTTACGATATGGATACAGCATTTCAGGCGCCATATGAGTTGAATATTTTGTTGGAAAACGAAGTATTGGCTGCTATGTTGGAAATTGTTTCCGTTGCGGATAATGAAATTGTGCTGCAATTTGAAAACGGAAATTTTAAACGTGTTTTAACTGCAGGCAGATATGCATTTTGGAAAGGAATTTTAAAAAACGAATTCATTAAAGCTAACATTTCTAAAATTGAAATCACAGAGAATATTGCTGTGAATTTATTAGAGAATGCACAATTGAGATTGTTTACCAGAAAATACATTGTCTCCAGCAACGATAAAGCCTTGTTATTTGTAAACGGCACTTTCATAAAAGAATTAAAAGCCGGAACGCATTACTTTTGGAATAATGCTATTACGATCGAAGTCAAAACTGTTGATGCAAGACAACAACAAGTTGAAATTTCAGGTCAGGAATTGTTGACCAAAGATAAAGCCGGATTGAGAATCAACTTTTTTGTGCGATACCAGGTTGTTGATATTATGAAAGCGGTGGTGGATAACAAAGACTTTGAAAAACAATTGTATGTTGCGATGCAACTGGCTTTAAGAGCTTTTGTAGGCGGATTGACGCTGGATGAATTGTTGTCTAAGAAGGACACTATTGCCGAAGCGATTTTAGCTGAAGTAACAGCCAAAATCAACGAGTTGGGATTGGCAGTTTCTGATGCCGGAATCAGGGATGTGATTCTGCCTGGTGATATGAAGGAAATCATGAATCAGGTTTTAGTTGCCGAGAAAAAAGCGCAGGCCAACAGCATCATGAGAAGAGAAGAAACCGCAGCCACCAGAAGTTTACTTAACACAGCAAAGCTTATGGAAGAAAACGAAATGTTGTGGAAATTGAAGGAGATGGAATACGTTGAAAAAATCGCTGATAAAATTGGTGAAATCACGATTTCAGGTAGCGGAAACGTAATCGGTCAATTGAAGGAAATTTTCGTAAAATAAAAAAAACGGCTGTCTTTTTTAGACAGCCGTTTTCATTTGGTTATATTACTTTGATTTAATTCTGACCATATATTTTAGCATAAAGATCTTTATAAATTTCTTTAATAATTTTACGTTTCAATTTTAAAGTCGGAGTAAGTTGCCCGCCATCGATTGACCAAACATCGGGAGTCAATTCAAAACGTTTGATTTGTTCCCAGTGGCCAAATTTTTTGTTAACTTCTTCAATTTCGCTGTCAATACGTTTAATAACCTCAGGATTTTCACTAATTTCTTTATCAGTACTTCCTAAAGTTATTTTATGAATTTTTGCCCATTCTTTTACAAATTCAAAGTTTGGCTGTATAAAAGCTGACGGCATTTTTTCACCTTCCCCAATTACCATAATTTGCTCAATAAAACGAGATTGTTTCATCGCGTTTTCAATAAGCTGAGGTGCAATATATTTTCCTCCCGAAGTTTTAAACATTTCTTTCTTACGATCGGTAATCTTTAAGAAACCTTCGCTGTCTATTTCGCCAATATCACCCGTGTGGAAATAACCGTTTTGTAAAGCTTCGGCTGTTTTTTCAGGATCTTTAAAATAGCCTAACATTACATTTGGTCCTTTGCATAGGATTTCTCCGTCTTCGGCAATTTTTACTTCAACATTGCGAATTACTTTTCCAACTGTTCCAATTTTGAAACCTTTGTTTCTTTGATCGTTTACTGCTATTACCGGAGATGTTTCAGATAATCCGTAACCTTCCATTACGGGAATTTCGGCAGCAGCAAAAACTCTTGTTAAACGGGGCTGTAAAGCGGCACTTCCGGAAACCATTAAATCCAGTTTTCCTCCCAAGCCTTCTTTCCATTTACTGAAAATCAATTTGCGGGCAATTTTTAACTGAAACTCATACCAAAAACCATTGGCTCCGTTTGGTTCGTATTTTAAACCTACATCAATAGCCCAGAAAAACAGCTTTTTCTTGATGCCTGTTAATTCAGTTCCTTTTGCGTAAATTTTATCGTAGACTTTCTCTAAAAGCCTTGGAACAGCGGTAATTACTGTTGGGCGAACTTCTTTAAGATTGTCACTGATTTTATCAATAGATTCTCCAAAATAAACCGAAACACCATAATATTGATAGATGTACAAAATCATTCTCTCAAAAATATGACAGATAGGCAAAAAGCTCAAAGCGGTACTTCTTCCTGCGTCAAATGGAATTCTTGGCGCGCTGTCCAAAACATTTGACACAATATTTTTATGAGAAAGCATAACACCTTTTGGTCTTCCGGTTGTTCCCGACGTATAAATAATAGTAGCTAAATCATCTTCTTTGATGCTGTCTTTTCTGGCTTCAACTTCTGTCTGGTTACTTTCGTCTTCTCCCAAAAGAAGCAAATCTGACCAGTGCTTGCAATCTGCAATTTCATTAAAAGAATATACCTCTTTTAGTGTAGGAACATTTGCTTTTATGGCATTTACTTTCTGAAGCACTTCTTCATCAGAAACAAAACAATAAATACTGCCGCTATGGTTTAAAATATATTCGTAATCTTCTTCGGCAATTGTTGGATAAATAGGAACATTTTGTGCGCCGGTCTGCAGGATACCAATGTCCATGATATTCCACTCTGTACGGTTGTTTGAAGTTATTAAAGCGATTTTATCATCTCTTTGAACGCCCATACGCAACAATGCCCTTGAAACAGCATTTGCTTTAGCAATATAATCATTGCTGGACGTTTTTTCCCAAACCCCATTTTTTTTGGTAGCCAATGCAACCGGTAGATTGTAAGTTTCTTGTTGATAATAAGGAAAATCAAAAAGACGTGTGATTGTAACCATTTTATATGATATATTGAAGTTTACTGCAAATTAAATAAAAATAAGGTATGATTTTTAATTTTATGAAATAAAAAACCGAAATTTTTGAGAGGGTTTATAAAATCAGCGAAAACGTTTTCATTTTTACTGTAACTTCATATAAAACAATAGCTAGTTTGATTCCGTATTCTTTGCTTCAGTGTTATCTTCATAATCTTTTACACGATCTCCCATAAGGTACATTTTTTTCTTGTTGGGAAGAATTAAAAACTGTGTGTAAAGCCATTCACCACTTCCCTTTATTTTGTACCAAAATGTATAAGATGCACTATCGAACCCTTCTTTGTATATAGGAATACCTTCATCACTACATTTAATACCCCAGACCATTTCTTTTTTTGACAGATTTTCTAATTGAAAAATACCCGTACCATCAGCATTAATCTGAATAATGGGTTTTGTTTTTCCTTCAATTAAATAAATACCATCAATAGGCAGACCTATGTCTGTAGTCATAAAATGTTCGTGGAATTTGTACATGATAGAAGTGACTTTACCTTGTGCTTGTGCATGTAATTGTATGGTACCAATAAAAAGGGATAAAAAGAGTAATTTTAAGATTTTCATGAATGACTGTTTAATATTTTGGTAATATATTTTTGGAAATTATTTTTTGCGAATATAGTTTAAATTGGAAAAGTTATTCTACAAATTATAAAGCTTTTTTAAATTTTATTTCCCGAAAAATTTCTTTAAAATTTGTATTTATTAGCCACCACACTGCGTTTATGTAGGATTTTGTTTAAATGTGATTTTATGAAATAAAAAATTTCAGCAGTATTTTGGTCTTTCGTTTTAATCTGATTTTTTATTGGTAAATAAATATGTTCCTGTTTAATTGGTTTATACATTTGCAATACTAAAAAACAATATTTGTTGTTATATAGAAAAAGAAAATATGAAAAATTTTTGGATTTTGTTTTTAATAAGCGCATTCGGTTTTGCACAGGATTTTAATAAAGTTGATGCCAACGGAAAAAAAGACGGAGTTTGGAAAGGGACTTATGAACTTTCGAAAAGACCTCGTTACGAAGGTACATTCAGTCACGGGAAAGAAATTGGAGTTTTTAAGTTTTTCGATGATACTAAAAAAGGAGATGTAATAGCAACCCGCGATTTTAGTGCTAATGACGGAAGTGCTTATACGATATTTTACGACCAGAAGAAAAACATAGTAAGCGAAGGAAAAGTGGTTGGAAAAAATTATGAAGGTGAATGGAAATATTATCACAAGGCTTCAAAAGTGCTAATGACACTTGAAAACTATAAAAACGGAAAGTTAGATGGAAAAAGAACCGTTTATTATCCAAATGAAAAAGTTGCCGAAGAAATGACCTATAAAAATGGTCTCAAAGAAGGGATCTATAAAAAATTTGGACAAAACGGAATCATTTTAGAACAAACCACATATAGTAATAACCTATATAATGGGGATGCGGTTTTTTATGATTCTGATGGAGTAGTGGCTTCTCAGGGTAAATTTCTAAACGGAAAAAAAACAGGTATGTGGCAATTTTACCTAAAAGGGAAATTAATAAAAGAAGTCAATATGAGCGACCCTAAAAGCAATTATCAGGCTGACTCAAAACCTAAAATGGAATAGTTTTTTTGTTAGAATAATTTTTCTTTTTTAACAATAAGTTTTATCTACTCTTTCATTAGATAAACTAATCAAAACTATCCTGATTATCTATAATTTGATTTATCTTTGCACCTTTGTAAAAATATAAACGATTTAGAATGAAACGTGTAGTTGTTGGACTTTCCGGTGGAGTAGATTCAAGTGTTGCAGCCTATTTATTGCAGCAGCAGGGATATGAAGTTATTGGCCTTTTTATGAAAAACTGGCACGATGACTCGGTAACTATTTCAAACGAATGCCCGTGGCTAGAAGATAGCAATGACGCTTTGTTAGTAGCTGAAAAACTCGGAATACCGTTTCAGACTGTCGATTTAAGCGAAGAATACAAAGAAAAAATCGTTGATTATATGTTCAACGAATACGAAAAAGGAAGAACTCCAAATCCTGATGTGCTTTGTAATCGCGAAATCAAATTTGATGTTTTCATGAAAATCGCCTTAAGCCTTGGTGCTGATTATGTGGCGACAGGGCATTATTGTCAAAAAAGTGAAATTGAAGTCGATGGAACCCGAGGCGGAGACGAACTTAGCAAAGCTAAACCCGTTTATCAATTAATAGCAGGAGCAGACATTAACAAAGATCAATCGTATTTTTTATGCCAGTTGTCTCAGGAACAATTGGCAAAATCACTATTTCCAATAGGAGCTTTAACAAAACCTGAAGTTCGTGAAATTGCCGCAGAAATGGATTTAGTAACTGCCGAAAAGAAAGATTCTCAAGGATTATGTTTTATTGGAAAAGTACGTTTGCCTGAATTTTTACAGCAGAAATTACAGCCTAAAGAAGGAAAGATTGTTCAGATTGATAAAAATGATCCGATTTACAATATTGAAAGACCGGCAGGTTTATCAATAGAAGAAGAACTAAAATTAGAATCTCAAAAGCCTAACTATCTTCCAACAATGGGAAAAGTAGTTGGAAAACATCAGGGAGCGCATTATTTTACAATTGGTCAACGAAAAGGACTGAACGTTGGAGGAACTACTGATCCGTTATTTATCATCGCTACAAATGTTGAAACCAATACGATTTATACAGGCTTAACAAGTAATCATCCCGGATTATTCAAAAAAGCATTATTCATAGAAAAACCCGAAGTACACTGGATTCGTACTGATTTGGCTTTAAAACCAGGAGAAACGATGGATGTGATGGCCAGAATTCGTTATCGTCAGCCATTGCAAAAAGCAACTTTGCACCAATTTGAAGACGGAATGTATGTTCGTTTTGATGAACCGCAATCGGCAATCACTGAAGGACAATTTGTCGCCTGGTATTTAGATAATGAATTAGTTGGTTCGGGAGTAATTTCATAGCTTTATACTTTTTTACACAGGTTATCACCTTAAAAAAGTAAATTGTTATGAAGCTACATTACGCTGTTTTATTCTTATTGATTTCTACTGTGATGTTTTCTCAGGAAGATGCCTGGGTATATTTTAATGCCAAACCAAATTCCCAAACCTATTTGGATTCGCCCACTTTAATGCTTTCACAGCGCGCTCTGGATCGAAGATCAAATCAAAGTATTGCTTTAAATTTTACGGATGCTCCTGTAGAAACCACCTATGTAAGCCAGATAAAAGCAAGTACAGGAATTACTGTTTTGGCACAATCAAAATGGTTGAATGCACTTCATGTCCAGGGAAGCCAGACGAATATTTTAGCTTTAAAATCAATTTCATTTGTTGAGAAGATAGATTTTGCAAATAAAGCATTAAATACAACCTCAAAAAAGGTTCGCGCAGCTCAAAATGAAAATAAGAACGATATACTTGAAACAGCAATTGATTATGCCTACGGTACTTCGGCAAATCAAATACAGATGCTTAATGGGCATGTTTTGCATCAGCAAAATTATACCGGAACCGGAAAAATAATTGCAGTTATGGACGCTGGTTTTCCGGGTGTAAATACGGCCCAGCCTTTTCAGAGACTACGCGATAATAACCTAATTTTGGGAGGCTACGATTTTGTTTCCAGAAATGCCAATTTTTACACTGGTGGAAGTCACGGAACTTCAGTACTTTCTACCATGGGTGGTTATAAAGAAAATGCATTGATTGGGACTGCTCCGGATGCGTCTTATTATTTATTTAGAACAGAGATTGATGCAGACGAAAATCCTCTTGAAGAATCCCTTTGGGTAGAAGCAGCCGAAAAAGCAGATAGTTTGGGTGTTGATATTATTACTACTTCATTAGGGTATTTTGCTCAGCGGGATAATCCAAATTATAATTATACTTACAGTAATATGAATGGCTCTACTACTTTTATTTCTCGTGGTGCCGAAATCGCTTTTAGCAAAGGTATAATTGTAGTAGCTTCTGCCGGAAATGAAGGGGATCAGACAGAAAAACATATTGGCAGCCCTGCAGATGCTGTTTCCGTTATTGCGGTAGGTGCTGTTGCAGCTAACAAATCAAGATCTTCTTTTAGTTCGATAGGTCCAAGTTATGACGGAAGAATAAAACCGGATGTTATGGCTCAAGGTACTGCGGCTGTGATTTCGGATACTTCAGGAAATATTGGTACAGCTAATGGAACTTCATTCTCGTGTCCGATTATGGCTGGAATGATAGCTTGTTTATGGCAGGCTTTTCCAATAAAAACGAATCAGGAAATTAGAGATATGGTCATTCAGTCTTGCGATAAATATTTGATTCCTGATAATAATTACGGTTATGGAATTCCTAATTTTGGTACTGCTTTAGCAATCGATACTTTTGTAAATAAAGATTTTATAGTTTATCCAAATCCTGCAACGACTACGATTGTTTTTTCTTTTCCTGAAGAAATAAACAATGCTTCTGTAGCTATTTATTCGATTCTGGGGCAAAAAGTGATGGACAAAAAAATATCGGGTCAAAATCTAAATCTATCTTTAGAATCCTTAAAAAGCGGGCTCTATTTTTATATTTTCGATGCAGATGGATTACACAAAACCGGAAAGATTATAAAACAATAATAGTTTTTGAATGAATAAAATTACACAGCTTTTTGATATAAAATATCCCATAGTTCAGGGCGGAATGATTTGGAACAGCGGTTACAAATTGGCTTCTGCAGTAAGCAACGCCGGAGGTTTAGGACTTATTGGGGCGGGTTCGATGTATCCAGAAGTTTTGCGTGAACACATTCAGAAATGTAAAAAAGCAACAGATAAACCGTTTGGTGTCAATATTCCGATGTTATATCCCAATATCGAAGAAATCATGAACATTGTGGTTGAAGAAGGGGTAAAAATTGTTTTTACTTCGGCAGGAAATCCTAAAACCTGGACTTCTTATTTAAAATCAAAAGGAATTACGGTTGTTCATGTAGTAAGCAGCAGTATTTTTGCCTTAAAAGCGCAAGAAGCCGGAGTAGACGCTATTGTAGCAGAAGGTTTTGAAGCCGGTGGACACAATGGCCGCGATGAAACAACAACATTGACTTTGATTCCGATGGTAAAAGAAAAAATCCGGATCCCGATTATTGCTGCAGGTGGAATCGCGACCGGAAAAGGAATGCTGGCCGTAATGATTCTAGGTGCTGATGGTGTTCAGGTTGGAAGCCGTTTTGCTGCATCAACAGAATCCTCCTCACACAATAATTTCAAACAAAAAATAGTGGATGTAAGAGAAGGGGATACACAAGTGACATTGAAAGAATTAGCCCCTGTACGTTTGGTTAAAAATAAATTTTATGAAGATGTCCAGGATTTATACCAAAAATGCCCTTCAAAAGAAGATTTAGTAGAGCTTTTAGGTCGGGGAAGATCTAAAAGAGGCATGTTTGAGGGTGATCTTGAAGAAGGTGAACTCGAAATAGGACAAATAGCAGGATTAATTAATGAAATTTTGCCTGCAGAAAAAATAATTCATGAAATGATAGCCGATTTTGGAGCTGCTTGTCAGGAAAAAACTAAATTTGAGTTTTAATAGCCCCTATAATTACAATATGAATATTTTACGCAACTATATATTACTTCTTTTTCTGGGATTAGGAATGCAGCAATCTTACAGTCAGTCCTATCATTTTAAAACATCAGGTTTTAGTGTTTTACAAAAAAATGATAAAGGAAAATGGGGTGAATGGTCCAGTCTCGATTTAGTAAATCTTTCGGTTGTTTTAGATACTGAAAAACATCGAATTGTAGTGTATTCGCAGGAAATACAGCTCTATAATATTATTGAATATATAGAAAGAGAAGAGAATGATACTGATGTTGTCTATTCGTTTATATGTAAAGACAATAGTGGTATTGACTGCAAAATCTCAATTATTACGCGAAAAAAACAAGATTACCGTAAACAGCTTTATATTAACTACGACGATCATATTATAGTTTATAATATATTTAATGTTTAACTATTGAAAGACTTTTAAATTAGTAATAAACAACAAACCCGATAAATTTTTTATAAAACAACGGGTTTGTTTTATAAAAAATCAGAACAACTTTAACAATCTATATCTTTAATAAACGCATCATACTCAAAATAAAACATTTCTAAGGCATTCATTTTTTCGAAAAAGAAATCAAAAATGGCGTCCCAATTATTACGGTTGCTAAAACCTGTACCCAATTTTTCAACCCAGATTCTGCTGATGGTTTTACCACTTTCCAGCGTATGATTTTTTTCGAAAACCAAATCTTTAATGAATTCTTCGTCCAGAATATTTTTTAAGGCTTCTAATTTTTCAAAATAAGCAATTCGTTTTTCATCGTTTCGCTGCTCGATATCAATTAAAACCTGAGCTTTTTTGTTATCGACATAAAATTTAAAAGAAAAGTCTTTGATCTTAGTATCATAAAGGATCCATTTTCTGGGATATTTTTCGGCAAAAGCCACCCAGAATTCTCTTTTTAGTTTTTGGGATTCTTCTCTGCTGTACATTTTCAGGGTTTAGATTTTAGAAAACTTGTTCAAACACGTTTTCTGGACTATATTTATATTTTAAAATACAAAAATAAGCTTTGATTATGGATTTTCAATATTTTTTGCAACATGTTCCTAATTTAATTCCGGTTGAACTTCCGGCTTGGGAGGCACATGTGAAAATGGCTCCTTTAGAAAGGATTCAGTTAATGAAAGACCTTGATTTGTTAACCCAAAATCCCAGAATTGCGGCAGTCATGATGCTGTTATATCCTAAAGAAGGAAAAACACATTTGGTTTTGATTGTTCGTAATGCATACAATGGAGTGCATTCCTCTCAAATTGCTTTTCCGGGTGGAAAATACGAAATTTCAGATGCTGATTTTCGGGAAACAGCTTTGCGCGAGACGCATGAAGAAGTTGGAATACCATCAGATAAAATTGAAATTATAAAACAATTTACACCAGTTTATATTCCACCAAGTAATTTTTCTGTACACCCTTTTTTGGGAATTTCATCGCAAGAACTTTCATTTTATCCCGATGTCAGGGAAGTAGCTGATATTATTGAACTTCCACTTTCTGTCTTTCTAAATGATGAAATTATAATTGAAGCTACGTTATCAACTTCTTATGCTGCCAATATTTCAGTTCCCGCATTTAATATTCAAAATCACATAGTTTGGGGAGCAACAGCGATGATATTAAGTGAGTTGAGAGAAGTTTTGAAAATTACCTTTGAAGAGAAGATTTAAAAGCGTAAATTTAATAGTTTGATATTCATTAGGATAACTATTTCTTTTTGGAATTGTTTATGAAAATTGCAAAAAAAATAATTTTTGTATGTTTGCGGCCTAACACAAAACACATAATTTACTGCTATGGGATTGTTTAAACGAAACCCTTTCGGACATATATTATTTATTAAAAAATGGTTGATCCGTATTTTGGGAGCCATGACACATAGACGATATAGAGGTTTTAACGAATTACAGATTGAAGGATCTGAAATCATTAAAACACTGCCGGATACGAATGTTTTGTTTATATCTAATCATCAAACTTACTTTGCTGATGTTGTAGCGATGTTTCATGTTTTTAATGCAAGTTTAAGCGGTCGTCAGGATACTATTAAGAATATAGGTTATTTATGGCAGCCTAAAATGAATATTTATTATGTTGCAGCCAAAGAAACGATGCAGGCAGGTTTGCTGCCTAGAATTTTGGCATATGTAGGTGCCATTACAGTAGAGAGAACCTGGCGTGCCAAAGGTGTTGATGTTAAAGAAAAGCGTGATGTCAATCCAAATGATACTGAAAACATCAGAATTGCACTTGAAGACGGTTGGGTAATTACATTTCCGCAAGGCACTACAAAAGCATTTAAACCAGTCCGTAAAGGAACTGCTCATATTATTAAACAGCACAAACCAGTTGTAATACCTATTGTTATTGATGGTTTTCGTCGTTCATTTGATAAAAAAGGATTACGAATGAAAAAGAAAAATATTCTGCAATCATTTATAATCAAGGAACCTCTTGATATTGATTATGAAAATGATACAATTGAAGAAATTGTTGAAAAAGTAGAATATGCAATAGAGCAGCATCCATCATTTTTAAAAGTTATTCCGGCAGAAGAAATCAAAGCAGAGGAAGAACTTAATGAAATGAGAAGGTGGAGTTATAAGGCACCAGAAAATGAAAATTAATTTTGTAAAGTTTAAAATTTAAATTTCATGTCAATATCATTAGAATTTGAAATATCTTTGATTTGAATTTTTCGAAAAAAAAATAGAAAACTAGCTACCAGAATTTTGGTGCATTAAACTAAAAGTCGATCTTCTTTAATTCCTTATAATTTGCATATAATCTACGTAAAAGCCTTCCGTAGAGCAATCTGTAAATACACCAAAATATACCCAGTAGACCTAATATTATCAGAATCAAAATTCCCGTGGTAAAAAACATTGCTTTTCCATCTTCAGCCAATTTTTCTCTTAAAAATGCCATATCCGGATTGTAAACAAAAGCTATGAAATAGCTTAATATTGATATAATAACGATCATTCCAAGGTTATACCACACATAATACTGAACTGTTTTACGGGTTCTTAAAATGGCACTCATAAGATTTTTTGTTGCAACAGTCGTGGATATGGTTTTATAGTTTTTATAAAAAATAAAAACAAAAATAAGTACTATGATATAATTAAAGTAGGTTAATAAATCTAAAGTTAATACAATTTCGGGATGTTTTATTTTTCGTAATAATTCATCAGTATTTATAAATAGGTTGGAAAAGGTCCAAAATGAAAATTCTAACATACTGATAATTAAAATCCACTTCACAATTGAAGATGATTTTTTATGAATCATTTTGTAGATTTCTTTCTCAGAAATTTGTTCAAAAGAATCCGTGTTCTTTTTCCAGTCTTTTTTCAATAAATCCAGTTCTTTCATAGTGGTATTTTAAGGATTTAGTATCTTTTTAAGTTTTCCCTTAATTCGGTTCATTTTTACGCGTGCATTTACTTCGCTAATTCCTAAAGTTTCGGCAATTTCCTGATAATCTTTATCTTCCAGGTACATAAAAACCAATGCTTTTTCGATATCATTTAATTGATAAACGGCTTTATACATCAATTTTATTTGTTCTTCCTCTTCATAATTATAGTCAACATCTTTTACAAAATGCTGATGGCTCTCATATTCTACAGTCGAAATGGTTCTTTTGGTTTTTCGGTATAAAGTAATAGCTGTATTTAATGCAACGCGATAGGTCCAGGTAGAAAATTTGCTGTCCCCCCTAAATTTAGGATAAGCTTTCCAGAGCTGAATGGTAATTTCCTGAAACAAGTCTTTGTGAGCATCTTCGCCGGCAGTATATAACCTACAAATCTTGTGGATTATATTCTGATTTGCCTGCAATTGCGTAACAAATGACTGTTCTAGGTTTTTGCTCATAGTCTATTAGTAGTATTGAAACTTGTTTTGTTACAACTCCATTATAATTTTCTGGTTTTGTAATAATTCACCATCAGATCAACAAACTTGCTATAACTGTCCATTCCTTCTTTTTGATTGTTTGTTTTAAGGAAAGTATCATAAAAAGCATGAAATCCTTTATCGATAAAAGTATCGTATTGTTTCCAAAAATCATGGCTTTCCTGATAATTCTTTAGAATTCCAATATGGGTTTGCTTTTTTAACTGTTCGAAAATTTTCTTGTTTTTTACCTGCCAAATACTTAAACAGTATCGCAAAGCAAAACTGTATCCGGAATATTGATAATATAAATTTTCGTTTTTAACAGCTGCCAAAACACCAATAAAATTACATTCGCTTTCACTGGCAAAACCTATTTGATGTGCCATTTCATGACAGCTTGTGAGCGGGAAATTATACATAGGCAGTAAATCATTTACCTGTGCTTCATTCGTAAACGGATTTAAATATCCTCCAAAACCCATGTATGTTAGTGGAATACTGAACAATGATTTTTTAACACTTAAAATTTCATATTTAAAATAAGAATGTTCTTTAGCGAGATTATCATATCCGTTTAAATTCATCTGAAAAACTTCTTTTTGAGAATACGGAAAAACAACTTTTAAACTATCATTTTTAGTAATCTGAAATTGAACTTGATTTGTTTTCGAAATTAGCTTTTTGGTAAAAGCCAATAATTCAGCATCATTGTATTCTTTTTTAATTTTCATTTTTTCAAAAAGTGGTTCTCTGTAATAATTGAAAGCCCACAATAGATGAAAGAAAAAGTAAAAAACAGAAATTTTTCCTAAGATTTTTAAAAGGTGATTTTTCCAGTCATTTCTCCATGTTTTTCGTATTTGCCAGAACCAGGTAATTATAGACAGGATTAGAACAGCGTAAATACAATCACCAACGGAGAATGGAATTTTACCTAAAAGTGTTCTTGCGAAATGCGAAATTCGGATATAAAAATTGTTACTGTAGGCACCTTCGACAAAATCTGGAAAAAAGGGAAGGACTTTCAGAAAGATAATTTGAATTACTAGAAATAAGGGTAAAATGTATTTTGATTTCACAGCATAAATTTTGGATACGTAAATATAAATACAATATCAATTAGTATCGAAAAAGAATTTAAACTTTGTAACTTTGACACTCTTAATTGTTAAACTTCAAACAAAATATAATGAGTGAGGAAATAAGAAGTCTGGAACCTAAAGCACTATGGAATAAATTTGCAGATTTGAATGCTGTTCCGCGTCCTTCAAAAAAAGAAGAACGTGTTATCGAGTTTATGAAAAACTTTGGAAACAGCTTAGGTTTAGAAACTTTTGAAGATGAAATCCGAAATGTAATCATCAGAAAACCTGCAACTGCCGGAATGGAGAATCGCAAACCAATTGTAATGCAGGGACATCTTGATATGGTGCATCAGAAAAATGCTGATACGGTTTTTGATTTCGATACACAAGGAATTGATATGTATGTTGATGGTGACTGGGTTCGTGCTCGCGGTACAACACTTGGAGCAGACAATGGGCTAGGAGTGGCAACAATTATGGCTGTTTTGGAAAGTAAATATATTCCGCATCCTGCAATTGAAGCTTTGTTTACAATTGACGAAGAAACCGGAATGACAGGTGCTTTAAACTTAAAAGGAGGAATCCTTCAAGGTCAGATTTTATTGAATCTGGATACTGAAGAAGATGACGAAATTGATATTGGCTGCGCTGGAGGAATTGATGTGACAGCTACGAGAACATATCACGAAGAAGATGTGCCTGAAGGTTCTGTTGGTCATATTATTACAGTAAAGGGATTAAATGGAGGTCATTCAGGAATGGATATTCACAAAGGTCTTGGAAACGCAAATAAAATCATGAATCGTTTATTATTTGATGCCTTTGAAAACTTCGGATTGCAGGTAGCAGAAATTAACGGAGGAAGTTTACGTAATGCGATTCCGAGAGAAAGTGTAGCCAAAGTGATTATTTCTGAAATGTTTGATGAGGCTTATATTTTTGATATGCAGGAAATTATCAATGATATTAAAGCTGAATATAAGACTACCGAACCAAACTTATCAATTGAAATCGTAAAATGTGATTTACCGGAAAAGGTAATGGATCTGGGTGTGCAGGAAGGAATTATCAGAGCAATTTATGCAGCACATAACGGTGTTTACAGAATGAGTGCTGATATGGCTGATTTGGTTGAAACTTCAAATAATATTGCCCGTGTTATTGTAAAAGACGGAGAGATTTTGGTAGGATGTTTGACGCGTTCTTCCGTAGAAACTTCAAAATTTGATTTGGCTAATTCCTTGCGTTCCGCATTTGAGCTGGTTGGATGTGAAGTAGAACTTTCAGGTTCATATCCGGGTTGGACACCAAATGTAAATTCTGAAATATTAGATGTTTTAACCAGTATTTACGAAAAACAAAACGGTGAAAAAGCCAAAGTTGTAGCTTGTCACGCCGGTTTAGAATGTGGGATTTTAGGAACAAATTATCCAGATATGGATATGATTTCTTTTGGTCCCACTATTCATGGAGCGCACTCGCCAGACGAAAGAGCCAGTATTTCCTCTGCTCAAAAATATTGGAAATTTATACTAGAAATCCTATCTAATATTCCGCTTAAATAATAAGTTGACAGTCACAGTTTTCAGTTTCAGTTAAAACTGTATACCGAGAACTGTGACTGATACTAAAAATTAATCTCTTTTAGGCGAGTTTTTCTTTTCTCTCTTTTCTTCTTTTTTTTCTTTGGCAGTTTTTAGCGGCTCTTTTTTGGCGGTTTTTTTTGCATCCTGACTCTTTGCCATAATGTGGTTGATTTTTAAATTAATAATATTAAAGTAAATGTAACGTTTTTAAAATCCTAAAAAGCATAAAAAAATCCCCAAATTTAAAGTTAGTTGAGGATTAGTATATATTATAATTTATTTAAAGAATCAATTTCGTTTCAATACTTTGTATTGTTCATAACAAGCACTAATGGCATCCATAATCTGCAAATCATTTGCTTCCTGAATAAATGAATCTGAATAACTGCATCTATGTAAGATTTCAGGAATTTCATCTTTGCTTACACCCAAAAGCACAGATACAGTTTCGCGATCATATTTTGATTCTAAAAGATTTCGAACAGTATCATCTTTTCTCATTTCCTTCAGTTTTTTGAGCTCTCTTCCATTTTTTCCAAAGAAATTATAAAGCATATCAGCGGGATTAAAAATAGATCCCAAAACTTTTCCGAAAGCATTTGGTGAATATTCCCCTGCCTCATAACCTTGTGTAAGTCCGGAAATACTGTAGCGATAATTTTCTTTAGTTGGAATTAATTTTGAATCAACTTCAAGATACCCCGTTAGATTAAAAGGAGCAATGACAACTTCTTCAAGTGCAATAGCTTTTTCTGTAAGCTGGATTCGGGTCACTTTGTTTTTTATCCAGTCATTTGTAACTCTGACTCTCAATGACTGAAACCCCAGAATAGAAAAATGGAGTGTATCATTAGGCTGTACATCAATTTCAAAATATCCTTTAGCATCAGATTGTGCGCCACGTACTTTGTTTGTGTTGATGACATTTACGTTTGGTATTGGTTCTTTACTGTTATCGTTGTAGATATAACCTGAAACCCTTTGTGGAGTAGTAACCTCTGTTTCTTGTGCAAAACCGATGCTTGATAATAGTGTGAAAAAGAAAACTGCGAAATATTTCATATCCTGATTTAAAGCACTAAAAGTAGTAAATCAGGATTAAATATTTCGCAGTCTCTGAATATAATTATCAGAAAATTAACAAAGGTGCAAGTGTTACTTTAATATTTAACTCAATAGAGACACAGAGGTTTAAATGAAATTGTTTTTAGTTACAAGAATCATCTATTCAAAGAGAGATTCTTAAAAATGCAAAACCCCAAATTCCAATTATCTCTGGAATTTGGGATTTTGTATTTTTAAGATATTGACTTGTTAGTCTCTTCTTGGTCTTCTTGGTCTTGGAGAATCACCAAAGCTCTCAGAGCGTCTAGGAGCTCTATCAGAACCACCTTCTGTTCTTGGTGTTGAACTTCTAAAACCGCCTTCTCTTTTTGGGGCAGATGAGTTTCTGTCGCTTCTGAAACCACCTTCTCTCGGAGCTGAGTTTCTGTCGCTTCTGAATCCACCACCAGAACCTTCGCGTCTAGGAGCAAAACTTCCTTCTCTTCTTGGTCCGGAACTGCGTCCGCCACCGCTGCGTCCGTTATGGTCACGTCTTCCACCACCGTCATTTTTAGAAATTTCAACATTAATACGACGTCCTTCTAATTGTACGTTGTTTAATACTTCCATTACTTTATCAGTGTGCTCAGGATCAGTGTTAAAGAAAGAAAAACCTTCTTTTACATCCACTTTGAAAACATCATCACGACCTAAGTCTAATGTTTCTTTCAGATAATCTTTAAGGGTCATCCAGTCAAAGTTGTCTCTTGAACCGATGTTTACAAAATAACGGGTTGCTCCGTTATTATTGAATTCTCTTGGTTCAGAATCGCCTCTTTCGCGTCTTTCTCCAGATTGAGATGAGATATCTCTGTTCTTTTTGTAGTAAGCAATAAAACGGTTGAATTCTACTGAAACCATTTTCTTGATTAATTCTTCTTTGGATAAACCTTCAAGAACGTTATTGATTGCCGGTAAATAGTTGTCAATTTCGTGATCAACTTCAGTATCTTTAATTTTGTTTGCTAAGTGCAATAATTGAATTTCGCAAATTTCGATTCCGGATGGAATAGCTTTCTCTTCGAATTTTTGTTTGATGATTCTTTCGATAGAAGAAATTTTACGCAACTCACTTTTTGTAACAATTACAATAGAAGTTCCTAATTTTCCGGCTCTACCAGTACGTCCTGAACGGTGATTGTAAGTTTCAATTTCGTCAGGAAGTTGGTAATTTACTACGTGAGTAATATTATCAACGTCAATACCACGTGCAGCAACGTCAGTAGCAACAAGCATCTGGATTTGTCTTCCACGGAAAGATTTCATTACACCATCACGTTGCGCCTGAGATAAATCTCCGTGCAAAGCAGCAGCGCTGTATCCATCTTCTATTAATTTTTCAGCTACAGCTTGTGTGTCTCTTTTAGTACGACAGAAAACCACAGAGAAAATGTCTGGATTTGCATCGGCTAAACGTTTCAAAGCTTCGTAACGATCACGAGCATTTACTAAGTAAAATTCGTGAGAAACTGTTGCAGAACCTGAGTTCTTAGCTCCAACAGTGATTTCAACTGGATCGCTCATGAATTGTTTTGCAATTCTGGCAACCTCTTGTGGCATAGTTGCAGAGAACAACCATGTGCTTTTTTGATCTGGAGTATCGGATAAAATAGATACGATATCCTCATAGAATCCCATGTTCAACATCTCGTCAGCCTCATCCAAAATACAGTAATCTATATTTTTAATGTTTACCAAACCTCTGTTGATCATGTCCTGCATTCTCCCCGGAGTAGCCACAATAATTTGCGCTCCTCTTTTAATGTCCCTAGCTTGCTCTGTAATACTAGCCCCGCCGTAAACTGCTACCACATTAATACCTTTCTCGTATTTTGAGTAGTTTTTAAGTTCGTTGGTAATCTGTAAACAAAGTTCTCGTGTTGGCGATAAAACTAATGCTTGTGTATTTCTGTTGTCAGCATCAATTTTTTGAATTAGCGGAAAACCAAATGCTGCCGTTTTCCCTGTCCCTGTCTGAGCCAACGCAACCATATCTGTGTCTTTTTCCAATAATAGGGGAATCGCTTTCTCCTGTACTTCTGACGGATTCTCAAATCCTAGATCTAAAATCGCCTTCAGTAACGATTCATTCAATCCTAATTGTTCAAATTTATTCATATGTGTATTTAAAATAGGGTGCAAAATTACTGTTAATATTTCATATAAACTAATGCATTTTTAAGAATTATGTATTTGTTAGGATTTGATTATCAAAAAGTTATGTTTATCGCAAAATCAATTTGATAACAAAACAAATAATTTTACGTCTAATAATATAAATTTTACCCTTTAAAATGTTGTATTTTAAACAAATTGTTTGCTGGAGTTCAGAAAATCAATTAGTTGCTTTGTTGCTTTTGCACGATGGCTTATTTTATTTTTTATTTCTGAAGCCAATTCAGCAAAAGTTTCCGTATAATTTTCAGGCTGAAAAATAGGATCATATCCAAAACCGTTATTTCCTGCTTTATCAAAAGTAATTTCTCCTTTTGCAAGTCCGGTAAATAAATACTGTTCTCCTTTTAAATTTAATGCAATAACGGTCTTGAACTGTGCACTTCGATCTGATTTGTCTTTTAAGGCATTCAAAAGTTTATTCATATTATGATCTGTATTTCGTTGTTCTCCTGCATATCTTGCAGAATAAACACCTGGTTCGCCGTTTAAAGAATTTACTTCTAAACCAGTATCATCAGCAAAGCAATCATAGCCATATTTTTCTGTTACATAATTGGCTTTCAAAATTGCATTTCCTTCTATAGTATCTGCCGTTTCCGGAATTTCTTCATGGCAGCCTATTTCTTCCAGACTTAATAATTGGATTGAACCGTTTAAGATACTTTGAATTTCTTTGATTTTGTTTAAATTGTTTGATGCAAAAACAAGTTTCATAATAAAGAGTTTAGTTGTATGAGTGATTTTAAATACAAATTTAGAATTCTTATATTTGATATGTTACCTAACATGAAAATAAATGGAGATATCCGCCTTATATAAAAAGATTGCGCCTTTTGTAAGACCCTATCGGAAAATGGTTATCGCTACTTTATTGCTTACTTTTTTAGGTTCATTTGCGGCGCAGGTAAATGCTTTAATATTAAAGTATACGGTTGATACGATCAATAATTTGATGGTGGCACATGAACCTTTATCAAAAGGATTTCATTTATTAGGTATAATTAGTATTGTATTGCTCTCCAAAGAGTTAATTTATTCAATAGTGCAATTTGGACAGAAATTTTATGGAGAAAAACTGCGAATTTTTATAACCCGTGATATTTCTCAAACTATTGTCGAAAAAATTCTAAGTTACAGAATGGAATTTTATACTTCTAATGAAAATGACAGCGGAAAACTGCAAACCAGAATCGATTTAGGAATCAGCAGTTTGACAAGATTGATTCAAAATTTCTTTATTGATATTCTGCCACTGTTTGCCAATGCTTTTGTAGCCTTGGTTTTAATGTTTTATGCAAATGTTTATGTAGGTTTAGTAAGTTTATGTATTATTCCGATTTATTTTTATGTAAGCCAGTTACAGGCTAGTAAATTAAGCGGTTTTAGAAGAAGAATGCGAAAGTATCGTGAAACGAAGAATAACGGAATCATAAGTTTAATTGAATCCATAACTGTAATCAAATCGTTTGTGCGAGAACCAATGGAAGCGGATCGGCATAAAAATATTCAGTTTGAAATGACCGAAAATCAATTAGCGACCAGAAAAACCAGTTTCATTTTTGAAAGTATAAAAGGCTTTATTGAGCAAATTGGAGTTGTAGTAATCATTATTTTGACTGCTTATTTTGTTTTGAATAATACGATGACCATTGGTGCGATCATGTTTCATATTATGTTGTTTAATAATGTCTCATCGCCAATCAGACAATTACACCGTATTTATGATGAAGTAAATGATGCGCTAATTTATTCGGAAGGTTTTTTTGATATTTTAGAATCAGATCATGAAAAAGAAAAAAGCGGAAGTTATATTCCGGAAAAAATCTTTGGACTCGTAGAGGTTAAACATCTCGATTTTAGTTATCCAAACGGAACTAAAGCACTCTCAGATATTAATTTTACCATTAAACCAAATGAAACCAGTGCATTGGTAGGATTGAGCGGTGCTGGAAAGAGTACCATTATTAATCTGCTGGATAAATTTTATTTACCTGCATCAGGAAAAATTTACTTAGATGGAGTAGATTTAAACGATTATGATACTGATTTTCTTCGAAAAAATATTGGATTGGTCTTGCAGAAAAATCACATTTTTAAAGGAACGATTGCCGAGAATATTCTCTACGGAAATCCCGATGCCACACAATCTGAAATTATAGATGCGGCCAAACAAGCTTATATTCACGAACAGGTTATACAATTGCCAAAAGGTTATAATTCTGATGCACATTTGCTTTCGGGCGGTCAGCAACAGCGAATTGCTATTGCGCGATTATTTTTAAAAAACCCGCCAATTATCTTTTTAGATGAGCCGACGGCCAGTTTGGATGCTATTGCAACAGAACAAATAAAAAAATCGCTCGATGCCATTAAAAAAGACAGAACTGTAATTATTATTTCGCACAGTATTTCTCAGATTATTGATGCTTCTCATATAATAGTTTTAGAACAAGGAAAATGTGTAGAACAAGGAACACATGATGAATTATACGATAATAAATCAGTTTATTATGGAATATTTACAGCTATGGCAAATAGTTTGAATATTGAGAAAATTACACAGACACTTGATTAGAGAAATGTTTTAGAATAATTCTTTCACTGCAAAAAGCAATGATTATTCCTAATGTATAAGCTAAAATATCACTCCATAAAAAACCTTGTCCGAGAACATATCTCCCAAAAAGTGTTTTTCTGAGTTCGATCATCCATTCACCTTGATAAATTTGTAAAAACTCAATTCCATAGCAAATCAATAAAGCACAATTGCTATTTGAATTGCTTTTTTATTAATTAATATAGTTTTCACAAGTATATAAATCATAATAGCATACAGAAAGTCTCCAATGTATAATGGAATAAAATTTAATTTTCGGGATAGTATTCCAAGAATAATAATTCCCATAAAAAGTATGAAATAATAAAGTCTGTTTTTGTTCAAAATTGAATTTTGATTGGATTAAAAAGTACTTTTCTTGGTAAACAAAAATACAAAGATTCGGATAGGTATGCTTTATTTTATAAATTTATCAATGCTAAAAAAACTTTACAAAAATAACCACATGATTACTAGATTTACTAAACTCGTTTTTACCTTATTTCTCTTAACGGTTTCTGCTTATTCTCAAAAAAACGATTCATTTAATGTTAAAAAACAACTTGAATATTGTGCTGAACAAGCTTCAAAAACTTTAAAAGTTATTCCAGAGGACGGAACTTCTCCAAGAGCGGTTCCAAATGGAAGTGCAGCATGGAAGTTCGTGGGCTATAAAGATTGGACAAGCGGATTTTGGCCAGGAGAATTATGGTATTTGTACCAGGCAACAGGCGATAAAAAGTGGAAAAAAGAAGCTGATAAATTCAGCCGGTTTTTAACTCCATTATCGGTAAGCAAGGCTGGTGATCATGATTTGGGCTTTCAGATATTTAATAGTTTCGGAAATGGATACCGCTTAACAAAAAGTCCGCAATACAAGGATATAGTGTTAAAAACGGCTGATACTTTGGCCACACTTTTTAATCCAAAAGTAGAAACAATTCAATCCTGGCCCCATAATAAAATGGGCGGTCATAATACCATCATCGACAATATGATGAATTTGGAATTGCTTTTTTGGGCTTCTAAAAATGGAGTAAACAAAAAGTTGTATGACATTGCCGTAAAACATGCAGAAACGACAATGGCCAATCATTTTAGACCAGATTATTCAGCCTATCATGTTTTAATTTATGATTATAAAACTGGTAAAAAAATAAAAGGCAGAACTGCGCAAGGATACAGTGATGATAGTATGTGGGCGCGTGGTCAGGCTTGGGCTATTTATGGATTTACAATGGTTTACAGAGAAACAAAAGATACTAAATTCTTAGATTTTGCTCATAAAGTGACACGTGTTTATTTGGATAGATTAACAACAGAAGATTTAGTTCCGTATTGGGATTTTAATGCACCCGGAATTCCAAATGAACCGAGAGATGCTTCGGCTGCAGCCATTGTATCGTCAGCGCTTCTTGAATTGAGTTCTTATACCAATGATAAAAATCTCAAAAGCGAATATCTGGCAAAATCTAAAAAGATGATTGAGTCGCTTTCATATCATTATCAAAGTCATGATGTAAATTCAGCATTTTTGCTGCATTCAACAGGTCACAAACCTGCCGGAAGTGAAATTGATTGTTCTATCAATTACGCGGATTATTATTATTTGGAAGCACTTTTAAGGTTACAAAAAATGAAATAAAAAATTATATTATTTTTACAAAAAATGAACGCAAACTAAATTACAATAAACATATGATTATAGATTCGTTAGAGAATGCAGCAAAATATGAAGTTTTGCATCCATCCTTCAAAAAAGCTTTTGATTACTTACGTCAAAATGACTTGCAAAATCTTTCTGCCGATTTTAAGCATGAAATGGAAGGAGTAAAGTTTTTTGGATTTCAGGGAAAAGGAAAAACAACCGAAGAAAGTTTAACAACTTTTGAATGTCACGACAAGAATATTGATATTCAGTTTTGTATCAGCGAAAATGAAACTTTTGCATGGAAACCCAGAGCCAATTGTAAAGCACCAAACGGAGGATACAATGAAGAAAAAGATGTGCGTTTTTTTAGCGATGCTCCGGATATGTTTTTTCAGTTAAATAAAAATCAATTTGTAATTCTTTTTCCGGAAGATGTCCATGCGCCCATGATAACAGATGGGATGTTGAATAAAATTGTAATAAAGGTTGAAATATAAATGAGTGTTGTCTTTGAAATAATAGTTTAAGAATTAATCGGTATGAGATTATGGTCAGAAAAATAAGTCAAATATTATTTGCAATTGCTATTGTAAGTTTGTTAGCTAGTTGCAAAAATACCAAGCAAAAACTGCAGGAGTTTGTGGTGGCTTATAACAATGAAGCTTCTAATTTTAAAGGAGAACATATTAGAACAACTACAGCAAGAGGTTATATCAACGATAGTAAAATTGAGCTGAGAATTGAAACAGATTTAAAGCAAAATGAAGGGAATAGATTGAAAGCCACAAAAACATTTCCTGCTTTACTAACAGAAATGATCAAAAAAGATCAGGTTTCTAAAGAGTTAGTGGAAGAGAATGTAAGGTTTGATGTTTATTTTTTGGCTAACGACAATACGGTTCTTGCTAAAGAAGTCATTAATAAGGAGGAAATTGAAAAGTTTCTGAAAAAATAATTAAAAAATAATTATGAAAGCTTTTTTAAAATAAAAAGTTCTCTATTGGTGCTGTTAAAGGGCTAAGCTTTTTTTTATGTGTTTTAAATTTATATTTTTTTTAATCTTATTCTTATATAGTTGGTTTAATGTCAGACTATTAAATGGTTGTATTTTTTATCCTATATAGGTTTTGTGTTAAAATTTTACTATGTTTGAGTTAGAGATCAAATAAATTAACCTAAAACCTAAAAAATTATGAGTAAAATTACCCAAATCGTATTTGCTTTTTTCGTTGTATTAATGTTGGTTAGCTGTAAAAATACTAAGCAAAAAATTCAGGAACATGTTACCAACTATAATACTTCAAGTTCAATTAAAGGTCCAAGTATCACTAGTACCAGCGCAAAAGCATTTTTGAATGATAATAAAATTGAAATAAGAATTGAAACCAATTTAGAAGAAACCGAAGAGAACAAATTAACTTATAGTGAATCATTTCCTGATTTGTTGAAAGGAATGATTGAAAATGATCAAATTTCTCCAAAACTAATTGAAGAAGGAGTTAAGTTTGATGTTTATTTTTTAGCATATAATAATTCCATTATTGCTCAGAAATTAATAGGTAAAGAAGAATTAGCTGTTTTGACAGAGGGAGAGGGTTCTGCAGATAAAGTAACAGCAAAGCTTTAATATTTTAAATGAAAACTGGTATCCATACAGAAGCCTCTTTGTAACTGAACAAAGAGGCTTTGTTTTTAATGTTTGGTCACATTCGTCAGGCTATCCGGAAAATAGGAATCGGATAAGCTTGTAAATTCATCTCCACGCATGAAAATATTTATATCTACATCTGCAAAACTTGATTTTCCTGCAGCAGCTAAAAGTTCATTTGCAGCATGCAAAGTATTTTTATGAAAATGATACACGCGATCTGACTTATCGGTGACAACCAAACCTTTCATTAGCATTTTATTTTGGGTTGCAACACCAGTCGGGCATTCGTTATTATGACAGCGTAATGCCTGAATACAGCCAAGAGAAAACATAAATCCTCGTGCACTGTTGCACATATCTGCGCCTAAGGCAATAGCATGAAGAATTGAATAACCTGAAATGATTTTTCCACTACCAATAATGCGAATCTTATCACGAATATTTAGTCCAACCAAGGTTTGGTTGACAAAGATTAAAGCAGGTTCAAAAGGCATTCCAACACCATCTGCGAATTCTAAAGGCGCTGCACCGGTTCCGCCTTCTGCACCATCTACTGTTATAAAATCAGGGTAGCAGTCTTCAGCAATCATCTCATGACAAATAGATTCAAATTCGGCTGTGTTCCCAATACATAATTTAAATCCAATTGGTTTCCCATTCGATAACTCACGTAATTCCTTAATAAAATGAACTAATCCTTTTGCATCCGAAAAAGCACTGTGACTTGGTGGAGAAAGTATTAGGGTATGTGGTTCAACTCCTCTTATTCGGGCAATTTGCTCTGTGTTTTTTGCTGCTGGAAGAACACCGCCATGACCTGGTTTTGCACCTTGAGAAAGTTTAATCTCAATCATTTTTACATTTGGAAGATTTGCCTTTTCTGAGAATTTTTCTGCACTGAAGTTTCCTTCTGCGTTACGACAGCCAAAATAACCGGTTCCAATTTGCCAGGTAATATCACCGCCGCCTTCAAGATGATAATCGGTCAAGCCGCCTTCGCCTGTATTTTGATAAAATTTTCCTTTTTTTGCCCCAATGTTTATGGCTCGTACGGCATTTTCGCTTAGTGAACCAAAACTCATGGCAGAAACATTTAAGATTGAAGCCAAATAAGGTTGTTTACAGTCTTTTCCGCCTACTAAAACGCGGGGTAATTCTTCATTAACTTTTGCTGGGAAAATCGAATGCTTTATTCCTTCGTAACTATCCTGATTCAGATTTAATTGAGTTCCGAAAGGAGAATTTGAATCGATGTTTTTTGCTCTTTGGTAGACTAATGAACGTTGATTTCGGGAGAACGGTTTTCCATCCGTTGATCTTTCGATGAAATATTGTTGAATTTCAGGTGCAATCATTTCAAATAAATATCTGAAATAACCCAAAACAGGAAAATTTCTTAAAATAGCATGTTTTTTTTGAATAGTATTGTAAACACCAACAATCAATAAAATAGGTATAATAATAACAAGTAAATAACCGCGGCCTGTTTTGTAATAAATTCCTGCAACAATCAGTAATAATAAAAATCCGTAAATAAAGAATTTTTTTCTCATGTTTAAAAAAATTAAAAAGTACTATTTTGATAATTAATTGAATCGCAAACGAACATAAACGTGTTTGATTCCTTTTTTGTCTGACTCTCTCTCGTCAATTTCAAGTATATCTGTTAGTGATTTAAGCATCGGAGTAAGTTTTGAAAATCCATAATTTCGGGGGTCAAATTCGGGTTTTTTCTTTACAATTAGATTTCCTACATCACCTAAAAATGCCCAGCCGTCATCGTCTTCAATGTCTTCAATTGTAGCTTCTATAAGTTCTATGGTTCCGGCATCGATTTTTGCTAAGGCTTTTTCTGTTGGTTTCTCAACTGGTTTTTTAGAATCTTTAGCTGCAGACATTGCTGTTTTTGGTTTTTTCTTCTGAATGGCACCATCCAAAACCTCAATATAAATGAATCTGTCGCAGGCAACAATAAAAGAGTTGGGAGTCTTTTTTTCACCAATACCAATTACTTTCATTCCAGATTCCCTTAATCGAATTGCCAAACGAGTAAAATCACTGTCGCTTGAAACAATGCAAAAACCATCGAGTTTGCCTGAATAAAGCAAATCCATAGCGTCAATAATTAAGGCAGAATCCGAAGAATTTTTTCCAACGGTGTAACTGTATTGTTGAATAGGAGTAATGGCATGTTCCAGTAAAACCGCCTTCCATCCATTTGAGTTTGGTTTGGTCCAATCGGCATAAATACGTTTGGTAGTTGGAGTTCCGAATTTGGCAATTTCTTCCATCATTCCTTTTACGTTGCTGTACGGGACGTTGTCAGCATCAATAAGTACGGCTAGTTTTAATTCTTTGCTAACTTGTGACATAAATAAATTTTGAATGTTAAAGATAGCTATTCCACGGAATTAAAAAATCAAAATGGATTAAAAATCATTTTTAAAAACTGATTTTGTTTATAAGTAACTAATACAGATTGTTTAAATCCAGCCATTTTGGAATGATTTCGAAATTAATTCTGAAGTATTAGTACAATTTGTTTTATTGAGTATGTTTTTGCGGTGACTATCAACGGTGTGTTTACTAATACAAAGTAAATCAGCAATTTCAAAACTGTTTTTACCATCTATAATTAGCTTAATCACTTCTTTTTCTCGCTTAGTAAATAAATCTTTAGATGGTTTAAAAACGCTACTCATTTCAACATCATAGTAAGAAGGTTCGCCGTCTAATCCTATAAGAGACAATGACATTTCTTTGGTTTTCTTTAAATGCGAAATATCGGTATGAATAACTAATGTTCTAATTACGGAACCCATATCGTCAGTCTGAATAGTAACAACTTGCTGGAGAATTCGGATATATTCACCATTCGTTTTTTTAATTCTAAAATCATAACTCACCTTATATTTTAAGATTTTTTCGGGTGGTAATTGAATAAAAAATTTAGTAACAGTATTTTCCGAATTTATAAAATTATTGATGTCTTCGGGATGAATGAGTTCTAACATTAGGTTAATTGAAAATTCATCCGGCTGATATCCTAATATATTTACGATATCCTGATGAACAAATTCAATTTTAGAAGTAGTACAATTAAAAATAAAATGATACTGCTCTCCAATCTGAAAAATTTTTAATAGTTTTTTGTGTACTTCAAGTTCAAAATTTGGATCGATGTCTTTACCATTTTTAGAAACCTGAGTCCATATTTTTTTTGCAGTATCAAAAATGACTACTTCGTTTTGTGCGTTTTCTTCCATAAAATTTCTTTTGGAATTACCAAAATAGTTAAAATAATGTAAAAAATCCCTATAAATAGGGATTTTTTAATGGCGTTTTTATCAGGAAATTTGTTTTTATAAACAATTGCAAATAAATAACATAAATTATGAAGAAATTAAATACTTTACTGATAGTACTGACTATTTTTTTTTCAGCTAATAGTTACAGCCAAAAAACAAACAATTATAGTGACTGGGTCTATTTTAAATCAGACAAGCCGGTGCAGTTTAGACTAAACAAAACAAAATCAGCAGGTAACAAAGTTTACTATAAAATTGAAATGAAATTGGATAAAAATTCTCCTGCTTATAGTGCAAATGAGTATAGATATGGGTATGTAATTTATCTATCTGTCAATACGATTGGGAAACTAAAAAAGGAAGTGATAAAGTATTTCAATTTATGATGACTAATAACTATGATGGAGTTTATGTTATAAATGACGAATTTTATTCGGCAAATCAAGCCGAAGACGATAAATTCATATCGTTTTGGGATACTGAAAAATGTTATCCAATGACCAAAAACAAAATTTCAGGCGAAATAAGCAAATTATCTTTTTCATATTCTTGTGTTGATTCAAAATTGAAAAACAGAGAATATAATGACATATGCAATAATAAAGGTTTTAAAGCTAATGAAGCGATAGAAATAAAATAATCATAATTTTAAAACTATAAAAGATGAAAATAAAAAGTAGTATTACATTAATAGTCCTGCTCTTTCTTATTACTAGCTGCGATGTAATGCAGGGAGTTTCAGCCGGTTTAGGAACTTGTTCTTATACAGCTAAATTTTACTCTTTAAATAATAATGCAGTATGGGAAAATGCTTTGTATTATAAAAAGTCATTATCTGATGAAACCAAGACAAGAATTAGAAACTGGGCAACCCAAAGATTAGAATATTATTCGAACCTCAAACTTCTGGGTACATATTATGAGAATGATCCCTATTCAAATGAACAGTATCAATTTAAAGTCGAATGCATCTAATTAACCTATGAAAGCCAAATATGAACATTAAAAACGTATTTATGATCTCTGTTTTACAGAATTTAAAAATGAAAACAATACTATTGATATCATGTTTACTATATGTTTCCATTTCTTCAGCACAAGATGTAAATTTTAATGATTATAGTATAGAAAAAATGATAACTTATATTAATAAAAAACTAGCTTGTTGCAGCAGTAATAAAAGTATTAAAATTGCTGTTTCAGATAAAGGGATTTTAACTCAAAATATAGAAAATAAATATGCTCTAGATTTAAACAAAACTGTTAAAACCGGCAATGAAGTTAAATCCATTTATGATTTAGAATACATCAAATTTTCGAATAATGATTACAGAATCATTAATATAAATAATGAAGAAAAACAAGGAGCTAAATTAATACCTTTTGCAAGTTCATTTTCAACTGAAATTGATGCTAAAAATGTTTTAAAAGCACTAGCTGCATTACAAAATAACTACTCTTTTCTTTCCAATATGTCAGGAGGTTTTGAAGATAGTGGTGATGATACTCTTTTTAACGCTTTAGCTGAATACGCAAAAAAGAAAGAAAATATTAGTGAAATTGAAAAACTATTAAATACAGAGTTAAAAAAGCAATTACAAATTAAGCCAGCTCACGATTATGATCAATTGAATGTTGTTCAAAATTTTAAAATTGATGAGAACAACATCTTAAGCTTTAGTACTAAAAACTTATACCAAGATTCATATAGCATTACAAAACAAGAAGTAGCTTTAAAAAATCTAATGCTTATTGGGAAAGACAGAAAAATTCAATTTATAACTTTTGGAAAAGAAGATGTAAAATACATAACCAAAACATATAATAATAAAGGTGAGATCAAAGAAGAAAACAAACCATTCTTTGATAGTATGTTTGTAACTTATCTAAGCATAAAAAACAACGAGGCTTTTGGTAATAAATTAGTAGAACTAATGCAAAAATCAGGTTTTACAATCAAAAGAGCCAACTGGTGGCGTGATTAATTTTAAATATTATTTTTTTAACAGCATCAGCAAATTGATTATGAAAAAAACATTCTTCTTTTTTGTTTTAATTCCAATTCTAACCTTCTCCCAAAACACAGGCGAAATAGAAAAACTATTGAATAAGGAATTAAAAAAAGAACTAAAACAGCAATTTCAGGATCCAAATTTTAATGGTGATACTTTGGTTGTTATTCAGGAATTTAAAATTGACAAAAATATTTTAAGCTGCCAAACCAAACACAAAAGATACAATGAAGAAGGTTATTATATTCGAAAGCAAGAGGTAGCACTAAAAGATATTACAAGTATCAGCAAAGATGTTTGTGTTTTGATAGAAACTAACGACAACGTAAAAATAACAGACACTAATTACCATACTGACGGAACTAAAGACACAAATAGTTTGTTAGGAATTTTTTTTAGAACTAATTTATGCTCTCAAAAAGAAAACGAAGACTTAGGGCATGAACTGGTAAAACTGTTTAAAAATGCTGGGTATTCCATTACAATTTCAAATTGGTATGATTAAAAAAGCACCTAATTTCAAAAAAATAATATTATTGTTTTTAATTTTGCTTTCATTCGTTTGTACAAATGCACAAAGCAGTAAAACAATAGATTCCTTGATGGTCGTAAAAGACTATCTCCTCACCATAAAAGGTGCTTTGCCTCACGATGCATCTGAGGTCTCTCAATCAATTAAAAATCTGGACAGCTTAATCCATTTAGGAACTCAGAAAAAAATCTTTTTTGACAAACAATTACAAATTATTTTAAAAAATAATCCCGAAGAAATAAAGGCATTGCTACAAAAATATGACTTAGTACTCCAATCGGCAATAGTAGTAAAAACCGATTTAAAACAGCATCTCTTTGGAACAGCAGAAACTAAAAAAGAAATGTATTATTTGTATGGGAGCAGTTCGTTTCTGGTTGACAGGATTTATTTTCATTCAAGCTCGTATAAATCTAGAATACTAGAAAGCAAATATTAGAATTTAAAAAAAAACTAGTAACTCAAAAACAACTAACATGAAAAAAAGCATTTATCTTCTATTTGTATTCGTCTCTTTTGTGACACAAGCACAGGAAACAGACATTAGAACAAATAAAATAGAACATTATACATTTGACAAAAAAAGCAAAAATTGGAAATCAGAAAGCATAAAAAACAAGATTAATTTCATTAAGTTAATTAAAATAGAAAATAAAATAAAAATGGTTTATTTTGTTTCACCTAAACCTTCTTACACAGAAAATTACTTGGTTAATAAGGAAAAAACTAAAAGTAAAACAATATTAGAATTTGACCTAGAATTGTATGGGGAGGAGAGTAATTTAATAATTGATTACAATTCAAAAATAATAACCCATTTTTATACTGATGAAGATGATGATAAACTTAAAGTAAAAGATGTGTATGCTATAGAATCTGTAGAAGAAATTGAAGACTAATTTGAGTATTATATATGCCTAATAAAGAAAACCGTTTCCAAGACCAAAACCTGCGCGTAAGCGATTTTGAGCAAGAAGTCTGGGTCGTTTGTCCGCAATGCGCAAAAAAAGCCATTACCCGTGTTGATTTTGAAACTAAAAATGCCGATTATTTTGCGCTCTTTGCGGTTACAACAAAGAAAAAAACACGATGACAGCTGTTTTAGGGCAAAAAGGAAATTGGCAAATGGCCGCACATGCTTATTTTGATGCCGAGTTGTGGCTGCAACTCCCTTTTAAAAATGATATTTTTTGGGCATATAATGAAAGTCATTTAGTCTATTTAGAGCAATATATTGCAGCAACACTTCGCGAACACAAAGACCGAACACATTTTACCCTTGTAGAGAAACTGCCTAAGTTTTACCACGAAGCCAAAAATCGTGAACCGTTATTGAAAATTATTGATAAACTGAAAAAGAAATAAAGATGAACAAAAAAAACTACATTAGTATTGCACTGTTACTTACTGCATTTTTTATATGCTCAAATGTTGCAGCACAGGCAACAAAAGACTTTAACGGAATATATTTTGTACGATGGAAAGGAATCGCAGTCAATACAGCAATGATTCTTATTGGTCAAGTTGATGAAAGTGGAATAGCACCAGTTACTGTAAGAGTTATTTATGAAGATATGACCTTTAAGATAATAAAAGCGGAATATTTTTCAAAATTGCAAGTAACAGAGAAAAATGAAGTAACGAATCTTTTAATATCAGAAGGGAAATTTTCAAAATTCATAAAAGGAGAAGACCTAAACTTTTTTCCAGTTTCATTTGTAATTCAAATTCAGAAAGAAGGAACGGTTGGCAAATGTGACTTTGGAGAATTAGAAATTTATTCTTTTGAAAACAAGAAAGAACTTCAAACTGTAATGGAGGATTTTTACAAAACTGATGATCCTTTGTACAAAGTAATATCAAGTTATATTGATAAATTGGAATGATTTTTTTATTACCAATATTTGAGTAATAAAAATTGTAGCACATCTCTAAAAGGCACACTTTTAAAAAATTATCAATAAAATGAAAAAGAAATAAATTTTCATAGCGAAGTTCGGTTACTTATAATCATAAATTTAGTATCTGTTTTTGACTTTTATTTAAACGATAAACCCCTTAATGCCAAATACCCTTTTATAACCAAGATTAACTGTAAATTGTATTCAATTTTAAATATGATATTTTTTATAAGGAAAATTAAGATGATAATTAGTCTTTTTCGCTAAAAATTTATTAAACAGCAATATTGAATCGGAATGATTTTTAATTTATTATGATAACATAGAATAAATATTTATTTTTGCGCACTGATAAAATTAAAATTATTACTCCAATATATTATGGTAAAAGATTTATTCGAAAGAATTCAGAACAATAAAGGGCCTTTAGGAAAATGGGCTTCACAAGCAGAAGGTTATTTTGTATTTCCTAAATTAGAAGGAGATTTAGGGCCAAGAATGAAATTTCAGGGAAAAGAGGTTTTAAACTGGAGTCTGAATGATTATCTAGGTCTTGCAAATCATCCGGAAGTACGTAAAGCAGATGCTGATGCCGCTTTAGAATATGGAGCTGCCGCTCCAATGGGTGCTCGTATGATGAGTGGTCACACTAAATATCATGAACAATTAGAGCAGGAATTGGCTGCTTTTGTAATGAAAGAATCAGCTTATTTATTGAATTTTGGTTATCAGGGAATGGTTTCTATTATTGATGCTTTGGTTACCAGAAATGATGTAATTGTGTATGATGTAGATGGGCATGCCTGTATTATTGACGGAGTTCGTTTGCATAGTGGTAAACGTTTTACATATAAGCATAATGACATTGAAAGTATGGAGAAAAACCTGCAGCGTGCTACTAAACTGGCAGCAGAGCAAGGCGGAGGAATTCTTTTTATTACTGAAGGTGTATTTGGAATGCGCGGGCAACAAGGAAAATTGAAAGAAATTGTAGAAATGAAAAAGAAATACAATTTTCGTCTTTTGGTTGATGATGCACATGGTTTTGGAACTCTTGGAAAAACAGGAGCGGGGGCAGGCGAAGAGCAGGGCTGTCAGGATGGAATTGATGTTTACTTTTCAACTTTTGCTAAATCTATGGCTAACATTGGTGCTTTTGTTGCTGCGGATAAAGATATTATAGATTATTTAAAATACAACTTACGTTCTCAAATGTTTGCAAAAGCATTACCAATGATTCAAACTATTGGTTCATTGAAACGTTTGCAACTGTTACGTGATAACCCTGGATTGAAAGATAAATTGTGGGAAAATGTAAATACTTTGCAAAATGGTTTGAGAAGCAAAGGGTTTAATATTGGTGACACCAATACTTGTGTTACACCAGTTTATCTGGAAGGAAGTGTACCTGAGGCAATGGTAATGGTGAATGATTTAAGAGAAAACTATGGTATTTTCTTGTCGATCGTAATTTATCCGGTAATTCCAAAAGGAATGATTTTATTGCGTGTTATTCCTACCGCTTCTCATACACTGGAAGATATTGCTGAGACACTTACTTCTTTTGAAGCTATCCGTGAAAAATTAGTAAATGGTACCTATAAAGAAATTGCTAGCAGAACTACAGTCGATCTGGATGCTTAAAAATTCATAATTAATATGGGAATTATATAAAAAAAATCCACTCTTAATAGGAGTGGATTTTTTTTGTTTGAGGTAAATTTATACTTCTAATCACTTAAAGATAAAAATATGAAAAAAATAGCAGCAATAATAATCATGATGTCTAGTATTTTTATTTCCTGTAAAAAGGAAACAACGCTTTCTTCTCCACAAATAACTCAAGATTCTCCTAAAGAAGCTGAAATTGTCGAGCCGGCTGGTAATCAATGTTATGCATGGGGAGCAAATGGCAGTGTTATTGAAATGAGTTTTAATGTAAATTCGAATCAGGAAGTAAACGGAAAACTAAAGTATAATTTAGTAGGGAAAGATAAAAATGAAGGAACTTTGATTGGAAATATTTACGGTGACACTATTATAGCCGATTATACTTTTGACTCAGAAGGTGTTTCATCAATTCGTGAAGTAGCATTTTTACAAAAAGACGGAACTTACATTGAAGGCTATGGTGATGTTGTTGAAGCAAATGGAAAAGTAAGTTTTAAAGACAGAAAAAAATTAAAATTTGATATGAAAAATACATTGACTAAAGTCGATTGTACTGAGTAGACCATATTTTAAATAAGTAATAAAACAAAAGCGTCCGAAAATTTTCGGGCGTTTTTGTTTAAAAGAAAATTTCAAATCATTGTTGAAATCAAGTAAAATAATATATTTATATTAAGTATCTGAAGCCGTTATTGTACGTTGTAATCCTCGTAAATTTTTGATCTTTCGCCCATCAAAAACATTTTTTTCTTAAGAAAATGAATAGAAAACTGGCTGTACATCCATTCGTCGCTGTCTTCTGTTCTGTACCAAAATGTATATGAAGCGCTATTGTATCCGTCTTTACGTATAGCAGTACCTTCCCAATTGCATTCTATGCCCCAATTTATTTTTTTCTTGGTCATATCATCATATTGTATCACTCCGCTTCCGTCATCATTTAAAACTGTGCTTGGCTCTTTTTTGTCCGGAGGCAGGAATGTACCGGTAATATGGTAAGGAAGGCTATTGGTAATATAATGTTCTTTTGATTTATATACGATTTGATAAACCTGAACTTGTGAATGTATTTTTATAGTAACAAAAAATAAGATAAAAGGGAATGCTTTTAGGATTTTCATTTTACGTAGGTTTTAGGTCTTGGAACTTATTTTAAATTGGGGGCATTTATTTAGCTAATATACTTTAATTTAACAAGGAAATAAACGTTTGTTTTTGAATTAAACAAAAAAAATATTTGAAAAAATATAATCAAAAAATATAATCAAAAAATAAAATAATTGAAAAAAGATAATTGTTTTATAAAAAAAAGCCTCAGCAAATAAGTATTGCTGAGGCTGTCTATATAATGAAAAATAAATTAGTTTTTCTCAATCCATCTTCTGGCGTTAACAAAAGCTTCATGCCAAGGAGAAACTTCGTCATTTCTGTCTTTTGGATAATATGCCCAGTTCCATTGGAAAGTCGAACGCTCGATGTGAGGCATCATAACCAAATGTCTTCCGGTTTTGTCACACATCATAGCGGTGTTATAGTCAGAGCCGTTCGGGTTTGCCGGATAGCCTTCGTAAGCATATTTAGAAACAATGTTGTATTGGTCTTCTGCATAAGGTAATTTGAATTTACCTTCTCCGTGAGAAACCCAAACTCCCAAAGTACTTCCGGCCAAAGTTGATAACATCACAGAATTGTTTTCCTGAACCGTTACAGAAGTAAAGATACTTTCGTGTTTCTGGCTTTGGTTATGAAGCATTTTTCCGTGTACTTCATGCTCCGGATTAATTACTTCCAATTCCATGAACAACTGACATCCATTACAGATTCCAACAGATAAAGTATCTTCTCTTTTAAAGAAGTTATCCAAAACTGTTTTGGCTTTTTTGTTGTATAAAAATGCTCCGGCCCAGCCTTTTGCAGAACCTAAAACATCTGAATTAGAGAATCCTCCAACAGCTCCGATAAACTGAATATCTTCCAAAGCTTCACGACCAGAAATTAAATCGGTCATGTGAACGTCTTTTACATCAAAACCAGCCAAGTACATAGCATTTGCCATTTCACGCTCAGAATTACTTCCTTTTTCACGAATAATAGCGGCTTTTGGTCTTGGTTTAGAATTATCGATTTCAGGTTTTTTCCCTGTAAAGTGAGAAGGGAAAGTATATTGTAAAACTTGATTTTTATAGTTTTCAAAACGTGCCTGAGCTCTTCCGTTTTTAGATTGTTTTTGATCTAATAAATAAGAAGTTTCAAACCAAATGTCTCTGTATTTTTTTATGTCTAAAGTCCAAAGTCCAAGGACTAAAGTTTCAGTAGTTGTCGCTTTTCCTAATTTAAAGAATTCGATATTATTCGCTTTCAATTTAGATTCAACAGCCAAATCTGATTTTGCCTGGAAAACGATTCCGATGTTTTCAGCGAAAAGGATTTTCAATACGTCTTTTTCCGCAAAAGCGCTGAAATCAATTTTAGCTCCCAGATTCACATCAGCAAAACACAATTCTAATAAAGTCGTAATTAAACCACCGCTTCCGATATCGTGTCCGGCTACAATCTGGCTTTCGCCGATTAATTCCTGGATTGTATTAAAAGCATTTTTGAAGAAAGAAGCATCTTTAATTGTAGAAGTTTCATTTCCGATTGTATTTCTAATTTGTGCAAAAGAAGAACCACCCAATTTGAATTCATCCTGAGACAAATTGATATAATAAATGGAATCTCCGTTTTTTTGTAAAACCGGTTCAACCACTTTTCTGATATCGGTACAGTTTCCTCCAGCCGAAATAATAACCGTTCCCGGTGCGATTACTTCGTCGTTTGGATATTTTTGTTTCATCGAAAGTGAATCTTTTCCTGTCGGAATATTGATTCCCAATTCGATAGCGAAATCTGAACAACCTTCAACGGCAGCGTACAAACGAGCATCTTCACCTTCGTTTTTACAAGCCCACATCCAGTTGGCAGATAATGAAATACCTTTTAAACCATCTTTAATAGGAGCCCAGATAATGTTTGATAACGATTCTGCAATAGCATTTCTGCTTCCTGCAACCGGATCAATCAGAGCTGCGATAGGAGCGTGGCCGATAGAAGTTGCGATTCCTTCTTTACCTAAATAATCCAATGCCATAACACCAACATTATTCAAAGGCAATTGCAAAGGTCCTGCACATTGTTGTTTCGCTACTTTTCCACCCACACAACGGTCAACTTTGTTGGTTAACCAGTCTTTTGAAGCTACAGCTTCTAGACGTAAAACGTCTTTTAAATAACTTTCAAAATCATTTGCTGAATAAGCAACATCAGCATATTTTCTGTCAATAGTTTTATCTGTCATTATCGTTTTAGGAGAACTTCCGAAGAAATCTTCTAAAGCGTAATCCATCGGTTTTGAACCATTTGATTTTGATTGAAAAGTAAAACGGTGATCTCCCGTAACATCTCCAACCTGATACATTGGCGAACGCTCTCTGTCAGCGATTCGTTGTAAAATAGCAATATCTTTTTGACCAATAACCAATCCCATTCTTTCCTGAGATTCGTTACCGATAATTTCTTTTGCAGAAAGTGTAGGATCTCCAACTGGCAATTTATCCAAATCGATTAATCCACCGGTTTCTTCAACCAATTCAGAAAGACAGTTTAAGTGTCCTCCAGCTCCGTGATCGTGAATCGAAACAATTGGGTTATTGTCGCTTTCTACCAAACCACGAATGGCATTGGCAGCACGTTTTTGCATTTCTGGATTCGAACGCTGAATAGCGTTTAACTCAATTCCTGAACCAAAAGCACCGGTATCTGCAGAAGAAACAGCAGCGCCACCCATCCCGATTCTATAATTTTCTCCTCCAAGAATTACAATTTTATCGCCTTCTTGTGGTTTCTTTTTAATAGCCTGATCTAATTTTCCGTAACCAATTCCACCCGCTTGCATGATTACTTTATCGTAACCAATTTTGCGATCGTTTTCTGAATGTTCGAAAGTTAAAACAGAACCTGTAATCAACGGTTGTCCGAATTTATTTCCAAAATCAGAAGCTCCGTTTGACGCTTTGATTAAAATATCCATTGGAGTCTGATACAGCCATTTTCTTTCTTCAACAGCATTTTCCCAAGTCCTGTCATCCTGAGCGGAGTCGAAAGACTTTAAACGAGAGTATGAAGTCATGTAAACTGCAGTTCCTGCTAATGGCAATGAACCTTGTCCACCTGCTAAACGGTCACGAATTTCTCCTCCTGAACCTGTTGCAGCTCCGTTAAAAGGTTCCACAGTTGTTGGGAAATTGTGTGTTTCTGCTTTTAAAGATAAAACCGAATCAAATTCTTTTATTTCGTAATAATCAGGTTTGTCAGCTGTTTTTGGTGCAAATTGCTGCACTTTTGGTCCTTTTACAAAAGCAACGTTGTCTTTGTAAGCAGACACAATATCATTAGGGTTTTCCTGTGATGTTTTTTTGATTAATTTAAAAAGAGAAGTTTCTTTTTCTTCGCCATCAATAACAAAAGTTCCGTTGAAAATCTTGTGACGGCAGTGCTCTGAATTCGCTTGTGAGAAAGCAAAAATCTCAGAATCGGTTAGTTTTCTTCCCAGTTTTACAGCCAGATTGTCTAAATAATCTACTTCTTCCTGGCTTAAAGCCAAACCTTCTACTTTATTATAAGTGGCAATATCATCGATTTCCAAAATTGGTTCCGGCTGAACATTTATAGTGAAAATCTCCTGATCTAATTGATTGAATTTTTGTGAAAGCATTGGGTCAAAATCAGTAAAATCTTCCGTTGCCGGATGAAATTCTTCAATTCTGATGATACCCGAAATACCCATATTCTGAGTGATTTCTACAGCATTTGTGCTCCAGGGTGTGATCATAGTGGCGCGGGGACCAACAAAAAAATCCGTCAAGGCGGATTTTTCGATCTTATTTGAGTCGGCAAAAAGCCAATTTAATTTTGAAATGTCTTGAGCTGAAATTTCGTTTTCCGTTTGAACGGCAAAAACAGTTTTGCTTTGGTTTTCAAAGAAATGGATCATTTTGTGTGTTTGTTGTATTGAGGTGCAAATTTAGTCAATTCAAACCAAAAAAAAAAGAGACAATCTGCCTCTTTTTTAGTTATTTATTTTTCATGATTTTATCCATAATGCAATTTTGCGGGGTTTATTTTATCGTATATTTCGCATTTTTGATCCATGATTTTACTTGCCAAGAAGTGTTATTTTAGATTTGAATAAAAAGGCTTCATATTGAGTAAGTCAGTTTTTAAATAAAGTAAGATGTGATTTAACTAGTTGATAATTATTTTTTTGATCATAGTTTTCGAATCTTTTACAATTTTTACCAAATAAATGCCGCTTGAAAGATGGCTTACTGAAACGGAAGTGTCAACAACGTTTTCTTTTGCAAAAACTATTTGACCTGTAAATGATAAAATTTCTATCGAATAAGGAGAGTCTAAATTGTTTAATCCAACATAGAAGTTTCCATCAGATGGATTCGGATAAATGATAATTTCCTCTGAAAGAGCAACAATCTCATCCTCTTCAATAGGTTGTGCCATTTTACTTGCCAGATTGTTGCAGGTATCAGTGGAGTAAGAATCCCATTGAGCACTTAAATTGAAAGTTGTATAAGGAGAAGTTACAGTTGATTTTCTTCTTAAAGTAACATCGACAGCAAAGTTTGCAGTTCCGCCATTAAACGTTCCGATGATGTCAATTAAAACTCCGTTTTTAAATAAACCTACAGCATCATTTCCGTTAAACATCAACTCTGTTCCAGAAGTAGAAATATTCGCAGCGTTTGTAGAAAAACAAGTTGCAGAAATAGAACTGTTTACAATAACAAATTTACTTCCGTTTGTTAATGTTCCGCTTAAAGCTAAACCTGTACTCCATGCTCCGGCACCGTTGGTTTGTTTTTTAATCGTATAAGTTGATAAACTAACAGAGCTTCCCGTGTTGTTTGCAATTTCCAAAGCTTTATTATTTCCTGAACCTTCAATATATTCAGAGAAAAGTAAATCTGTAGCTGTTGCTGTACCACTGCTGTTGGTCGTTACGGCAATCGTACTGCTTGAAGCAGAAGCGTTCCCTGCTGCATCTCTGGCTTTTACATAAACAGAATAACTGGTTGAAGCTGTTAAACCAGTTATAGTGGCTGTTACTCCTGAAACAGTTGTTTTTAAAACGCTGTTTGCATAAACGTCATAGCCTGTTACGGCAATATTATCTGTAGACGCAGTCCAGGAAATTGTAAGTGAAGTTGCTGTTTTTGATGTTGATACCAAACTCGTTGGAGCAGTTGGAGCCTGAGTATCTCCGGAAGATGTACCGCCCCAAATTTGATTTACATATTCCGGATGATCAATGTAAGGATTTCTATTATTTTGGCGTGCATAAATAGCATTGTTTCTCGCAATTTCTCGTGCACTTACAGGATCCTGCGCATTCCATGCTAATAGCATACTTAAGAATGCGGCAGTAAATACTTTGTTGCTGGAACCATCAAACATAGGATAAGAGTACCCAGCGACCGTATTTTCATAACGGGTTGCAAAATAAAAATACATTCTGGCAATATCACCTTTAAAAGCATTTACGGGCTCAAAAACAGTTCCTGAATATCCGGATACAGAACTTGATCCTAGTTTACTTCCGTTTTGAGAAATATAAGTTACAGAATTTACCGTTCCGTGAGGATAATTAGAACGTATTCCGTTTACTTTCCCATCAGTTGGTGTAATAAAATGTGCATCAGCTACCATTGGAGACTGTTCATTAAAAACGGATTGCGGAATAATGTGCTCTCTATTATAACAGTCACCTTCAACAGAATAATTACCACATCGTTGTGTGCTTGCTGTACTGTAATTATAAGGATCTGTTCCTGTTGGATTTTCGGAATACATATCTAAAATGGTTCCGTCATTTTCATAAAAATTATCAACGTCAGAAGTTTGATAGGTAGTGTACAAACCGGCATACCCTTTATCAGTATGACCTTTAATGATGTTGTACAATTGGGTCTTTAAGGTATAGCCTGTTCCAGTTGCAGTATTGTAATACCCACTCGGAATTTGAGCAAAACTTGCTGTAATAACGAGTAATAAGAAAAAAGAGTAGCATTTTTTCATAAAAATAGTTTTAGATTAGGTTGTTTAATAAATTGATTAAGAGTATTTTAATTTATTATTTGTATCAAAATTACTACTTTTAAGAACACGCTGAGTTAACTAATGTTTATTTTTGGATATATTTTCTTACGCGTGTTTTTTTGAGAAAAAAATCCAGAAAAGTCGAGAAGAAGTGAAGTTTTATTTTTTTTCTGAAATCTTTTTTTATGGCTTTTCTGTATTCTTTTTCAGATTTGGAACTACCATGGTCAATTATCTCAATATTATAATTGTAGACTTGTGACTTGGATTTTTTATATCGTCAAAACCAATTACTTCATTGAAACTGTTTTTTTTGGCATTGTATAAATATAAATTGTACGACCAATTATTCTTACATCAAAAATATTTTGAACTAATATGTCTTTAATTTTATGATTATTTAAGTCTTGAAATTCAATTTGTTGAACACTGCTAAAAATGCAATCTTTTGCTAAAACTGAATTTTTATTTTTGCGTTTTTGATTAATGATCATAGTGCAGTTTTTATCCTCATTATAATCATCTTTTCCTTCGTTAAATGAGATTAGTTTAAAGAGATTCCTTTGCCTTTATAAATAGAATCACATTTTATAATATTTTCTTTTTGACGAAATGAGCTGGTGCAGAATGATAAGCAGATTAGTGTTAGAATACTTTACTTCATTTAATATATTATTTCAAACTTACCACCATCTTCATGGTAAAACTTTTATTTAGGAAAGTCTTTACTCTGATAAGCCCCCAAATCAGGTGGAGAAGTTCTGGAGTTTTCAATAATATCTAATGGAATGATATAAGTCTGGTTTCCTTTCGCGAAAGCGGAAGAACTGATGTCAATGTTGAATTTATTCTGAGAAACATTATAAAACTTTGGGTTTTCGTTTAAAATAATTTGATTGTAATGTGCTGTGTCAGTACCAAATTGATAATCAGGATTAGAACTTGTTGTGCTGAATTTCAACAAACAATTGTTCAGTTGATAGACAAAACCAGCATTTGTGTTTTTATTTAAATTGAATTCATTTGTATTTGAACCGTAAATAATACAATTGTTAAAAGTGGCCTCACTCAAATCATTCGTTTCAGGAGTTGCTCCGGTTTTGCTATTACTGAGGTTAACGGCATATTGTTGACCTCCGGACCAATTGTTGTTAAAAGTACAGTGTGTAAATTTGTAATTGCCTCCGTAAACACAAGATAAACTTGCTAGACCGGCGTAATTGATAACGATGTTTTCTCCGTCGATACGAGCATTTTCAGCCAAAATTCCATAATTAGAACAATTGTAAATCTGAGCGTTTTTTAATTGGATTGTTGATTTATCCTGACCCTGAACTGACAAACCGATCGTAGCGTTTTTTAAAGTCAAATGATTAATGGAATGGCTGGTGCTTTCTTTTGCTAAAATAACTGAACCCCATTGCCCCGGAACATCCGAAAATTCGGGTTCTAAACGATCTCCTTCAAAAACAACTTCATTTTCAAGTTTTGCAGTTGCTGAGGCACTTCCGTTAATTTGCAGAGAAGCATTTTTAGTAACAAAAAGACCTGAATTGGCATGAAAATGAACTCTTGAACCGGCTTCAAAAGTCACGGTTTTATTTTCAGGAACTCCGGCATATCCATAAATCACATAAGGTTTTTGTTCTGTAAAAAACAACTCATTTCCATTTGTTTCATCATTTTCATTGAGATAAAACCCATCAATATCTTTGCCGTCAATCTGAATTTTTTCTTTAGATCCATCCTGATTTTGCTTTGGATATAAAAAAACGGCATCCTGAATTAAAGTAACAAGAGCCACTTTTTGAAGATTTGCACCACTGTCAAACTGAATTTCATCTGTGTATAAAAAATCAGTCGTATTAGCATCTGTAATATCTGCTGTGGTTTCAATAAAAATATACAAACTGTCTTTGGCTAAGAGTGTAACGTTGTTAAAAGCTTTGCCACTATTACCATTCATTCCGTCAACAGTCATTCTGTATTTTGAATTTAATGCGTTCTTAAGTTGAATGGTTGGAATATTAATATCCTCCTTACTGCGGTTGTATACTTTTAGATTGTATGTGCTGGAGCCAATATTTTTAAAAACAGTATCTAAATATACAGTATCTTTTGAGAATTTTAAATTTCCGGTACTCGCAACAGTATCAAAATCAGTTCTACATGAACTGGCAGCTAAAAGTATTCCGAAGATAAAGAGTACAAAACAATGACGCATGGAGTAGTTTTTTTGTAAAAATAACAAAAATCTTATATGTTAACAGTTGATTTTGAATTTTAGAATTGCTTTTTCTGATTTGTATCTTATCTTTTCTTTAATTTTACGATTTTAAAGCTGATTTTAATGAATTATACAAAAGAGCAAATTATAGCGTATTGCAATGAGTTTTCAAAAAACACATTGATGGAAACGCTAAAAATAGAATATATTGATGCGGGTGAAGATTTTTTAGTTGCCAAAATGCCTGTAAATCCTTCTGTTCATCAGCCAATGGGATTACTGCACGGAGGTGCTTCAGTTGCTCTGGCTGAAAGTGTTGGCAGCGCTGCATCGCATTTTTTTATCAATTCTAAAGAGCAAGAGGTACGAGGAATAGAAATTTCAGCAAATCATTTGAAGAGTATTCGCGATGGAATGGTTTTTGGAACTGCACGTATTATTCATAAAGGCAGAAGTGTTCATCTTTGGGAAATTAAAATTACAGATGAAGCCGGAAATCTGATTTCGCTTTGCAAGCTGACGAATATGGTTTTAGAAAAAAAGATAAGCGAATAATAATGAATGACTTTTTTTCTAGTGTAAGAAAACACCAGGCACAAAATTTGCCTTTTGTTATCTATTCAAAACCTGATTCTAATAGTATTTTTGCTTTTTTACAGCAAAATGATAAGTTATATAGAGTATCGGATTATAGCGAAAAAGGTTTTGTTTTTGCTTCATTTGATGAAAAGCAATTGATTTTGATTCCGGAAAAGCAATCTAAAATTATTAGTGCAAAACAGACGGAACTACCTTTTAATGCTTTTGAAATTGATGAAGTAAATTTGGATCTCACAGCCAAAAAGCAGTACGAAGATTTGGTTTTAAAAGGAATAGAAGCGATTCAAAACGACGAATTCAAAAAAGTAGTTTTGTCCAGAAGTGAATCTGTTGATTTAGTTAATTTTGACTTTATTGTCACTTTCCAACGATTGATTCATTTATATCCGTCGACTTTTGCATATTGTTTTTTTCATCCAAAAATAGGACTCTGGATGGGCGCAACACCCGAACAGCTATTGAAAGCCAATGAAAACGTTTTTGAAACAACTGCTTTAGCAGGAACACAAAAGGCAAATTTGGAAACCGAAATTAGTTGGGGACAAAAAGAAAAAGACGAACAGCAATATGTAACCGACTTTATTGTAAAGCGATTAAGAGAAGTTGCAAATTCAGTTGTAGTTACAGAACCTTATAGTGTGAAAGCAGGATCAATCTGGCATATAAAAACTGATATTTCGGGAATTTCGAATGAAAATTCTACTTTGGAGGAAGTAATCGATACGCTTCATCCAACACCAGCAGTTTGTGGTTTACCAAAGAAAAAAGCAAAAGTATTTATTTTGGGAAACGAAAATTATGACAGAACTTTTTATACAGGTTTTCTTGGTGAACTTAATAGCAGTTTTGCAAATGATTGTATAAGCTCTGATTTATTTGTAAATTTACGAAGTATGCAGATTCAGGGAAATAAAGCAATTTTGTACATGGGCTGCGGAATTACAAAGGAAAGTATTCCTGAAAAGGAGTGGGAGGAAAGCGTCAACAAATCAATGACAATGAAAAGAGTTTTGAGAATAGAGAATAGGGAATATAATAAAGAATATAGATGAAAAAATCAATTTTAATTTTTCAAAATTGAAATTGAAGTTGATTTTTTAAAATTGAAATTAATAATTATGAAATTAGACATATTAGCTTTTGGTGCACATCCCGATGATGTAGAATTAGGTTGTGCAGGAACCATTTTAAAAGAAGTTTCTCTGGGGAAGAAAGTTGGAATCGTTGATTTAACCCGTGGCGAATTAGGAACACGCGGTACAGCTGAAACCAGAGATGAAGAAGCCAAAGATGCGGCTAAAATTTTAGGTGTTTCTGTTCGTGAAAATTTAGCTATGCGTGATGGGTTTTTTATGAATGACGAAAAACATCAGTTAGAAGTTATTAAAATGATTCGAAAATATAAGCCAGAAACTGTCTTATGTAATGCTATTGATGACCGCCATATTGATCACGGAAAAGGAAGTAAATTAGTCTCAGACTCTTGTTTTTTGTCAGGACTAATTAAAATTGAAACTTTCATTGATGGAGAAAAGCAAGAAGCCTGGAGACCAAAAGTAGTATACCATTATATTCAGTGGAAAAATCTACAACCTGATTTTGTTGTTGATATTACTGGGTTTGAAGAAAAGAAAGTTGAAGCAATTTTGGCTTATAAAACGCAATTTTATGATCCAAATTCTAAAGAGCCTGTAACACCAATTACAAGTAAAAACTTTTTAGAAAGTTTAAATTACAGGGCACAGGATCTGGGAAGGCTGGTTGGCAAAGATTTTGCTGAAGGTTTTACTGTAGAAAGATGTTTGGCTGTCAATAGCTTAGATGATTTGATATAAAAAGATAGATTTTTTTTTAATTTTTTCTTTGTAGAAGTAATCCTTTGTTATATATTTGCAACCGCTAAGCGAAAGCTTAGAAAAATGGTGGTTGTAGCTCAGTTGGTTAGAGTAGCGGTTTGTGGTGCCGCGGGTCGCCGGTTCGAACCCGGTCAGCCACCCAGAAATTTAAAGCCTTGAAGAAATTCAGGGCTTTTTTTGTGGGTATAATTGATTGATATAAACTCCATAATTTTAAAGAAACAATTTGCTTTCCTATTATATTGAGATTTCTTTAATGGTAAGAGTGATTTGGGATCAATACGAAAACGTCCTCTAAATTTGTAAAAAAATAGCTTTACCAAATAAAAAAAAAGACTATCTTTTTTTAGACAGTCTTCTTCTTTTTATACTTTAACTAATAACAAACATTCTTTTAATTCAGGTTTTTCGACTATAAAGTGTAATAACCATTCTTGTAGTTGTTCCATTTCGTAAGGTAACAGTGTTCTAATGGCTTTTTCTAATTCTTTGTAAAAAAGCACCGGATCGAAACTTACTCTTTCGAGTATTGATTTCGTGTAATCAAACATCATTTTTGACATAATAAAATAAGATTTTGGGGGGTTATCTCTATTTTTAAACTCAAGCCAAATTTAAATAAATATCACATATAAAATACATTTTTAACTTATTTTTTTAAAAATAGTAGTAACGAATACGTTTTCTTAATGAATATAAGTCAATATAGAATTATTCTATATTGTATTTGTGTGAATTATTTTACAGCTCTAAACATTTCTCTTTTTCCCGGCGGACCAGGTAATTTTTCAACTGTAAATCCAACTTCAATCATACTTCTTTTAACAACTCCCCGAGCAGCATAAGTTACTAAAACGCCATTTGGTTTTAAACTATTGTACATTTTCTCGAAAATTGCTGTGCTCCACAACTCAGGTTGAACCCTGTATCCAAAGGCGTCAAAGTAAATCAAATCAAAAGTTTCAAAATCGTCTATTTCATCAAAAAATTGTTTTCTTTTGGTTAACGAAAAAGTAGAACTTATTTCAGTTTTTAAATTCCACTCGCATTCATGCATGGTCTGAAAAATGGCATCAAATTGGTCTGCTTCAAGCTCTGATACATAATTCATGGCTGCAACTTCAACAATATTAACGGGATAGGCTTCTACACCTGTGTAATTGATAATTTGTTTTTTTTGATTTGAATCCAAAAAAGTTATAAAAGCATTTAAGCCGGTTCCAAAACCTATTTCCAGAATATTTATGGATCTGTCTTCAAAAAGGGAAAGCCCATTTTCTATAAATACATGCTTAGCTTCCTGTATTGCACCGTGTTTTGAATGATAACATTCATCCCATTCTTTTAAATGAATTGTAGTTGAGCCATCCAGCGTTTTAATTATTTCTCTTTCCATCAATTTTGAACTTTACAATGCGATTTCAATACTTGTTGTATATGTAACAAGTCAAATTTAATCAAAACTAATGCGTAAAGCCTTAAAAAAATAAGGTTTTTTCATAAAATCCTTATAAAAACCAGTTAAATTTTTAGGTTTATTATAAAATAAATAAATCTCAGTTAAACGTGGTAAATAATGTTTTTTTGATAAGTAAATTATATAAATTTATTTAATTTTGCATTCAATAAATTCTATTTTATATCATATCATCACTTTAGGTATTTTTTTCTTGTAGATTAAAAATTACGTAAAACTTACACTTACATTATTATGAGTACAACTCAAACAAGCAAAATTGAAATCATAAAAGCGACTTCGTCAAAAATAAGCGGAGTAGACTTTGAAAACTTAAGCTTTGGTGCTGTTTTTACAGACCATTTATTTGAATGCGATTTTAAAAATGGAGAGTGGCAGGCACCGGTCATTAAGCCTTATGCTCCAATTTTAATGGATCCTTCTTCAAAAGTCTTTCATTATGGTCAAGCAATTTTTGAGGGTATGAAAGCTTATAAAGATGATAACAATGATGTTTGGTTGTTCAGGCCTGATGAAAACTACAAACGTTTTAATAACTCGGCAGTTCGTATGGCGATGCCAGAAGTGCCTGAAGCTGTATTTATGGATGGTTTGAATGAACTATTGAAATTAGATAAAGAGTGGATTAAGAAAGGAAACGGAAGCAGTATGTATATTCGTCCTTTTATGATTGCTACAGGACCCGGAGTTGTTGCAAATCCGTCGGATGAATATAAATTCATGATTTTACTTTCTCCTGCACAATCTTATTATGCCGGTGAAGTAAAAGTAATTATTGCCGAGCATTACAGCAGAGCTGCTAATGGTGGAATTGGTGCTGCTAAAGCAGCAGGGAATTATGCTGCACAGTTTTATCCAACAAATCTGGCAAATAAAGATGGTTTCCAGCAGGTAATCTGGACTGATGATGCAACACATACTAAGCTTGAAGAAGCCGGAACAATGAATGTTTTCTTTAGAATTAATGATACATTGCTGACTGCTCCAACAAGTGAAAGAATTTTAGATGGTGTTACCAGAAAAAGTTTAATTGCAATGGCTGAGAAAGAAGGCTTAAATGTTGAAGTTCGTCCTGTTATTGTTTCAGAACTGGTAGAGGCTGCTAAAAACGGATCTTTAAAAGAAATCTTTGGTGCTGGTACAGCTGCTGTTATAAGTGTTATTAAAGGATTCTCTTATCAGGATGTTTATTACGAAATGGCACCAATCGAGAATTCATATGCATCTCTTTTAAAAGAAAAACTAACAAATCTTCAAAACAAACTTGCTGAAGATACTTTTGGATGGACCGTTAAAGTTCAATAATCCAAAATTAGTTTAAAATACTAACCCGACAGTTTTTAAAATCCTGTCGGGTTTTGTTTTTATAATAGTTTAGAAAAATCAGGTTTAAAATAATTAGGTCCTTTCATTACTTTTCCGTCTTCACGATAAATAGGTTGTCCGTCTTCACCTAATTTGCTCATGTTACTTCGTTGGATTTCATCAAAAACAGCTTCTATTTTGTCCTGTAAACCGTGCTCAATAATCGTTCCGCACAAGATATACATCATATCTCCAAGAGCATCAGCAATTTCAACCAAATCATTGTTTTGTACTGCTTCAAGATATTCTTCATTTTCTTCTTTCATTAAATTATAACGAAGGTTTTTTTTGGTTTCTCCTAAGTCTGCAAGGGGAGTTTCGCTGTGGCCTATTTTAAAAGCAGTGTGGAATTCTTTTACTGCATCGATTTGTTTCTTCATTTTTTTATTTGATTAAATGGAGTGCCAAATTAGCAACTATTCATATACAATTCTCTAAATTTGTCAAAAATAATTATCAACTATGTTTAGTCAGGGACAATTAATATTCGCAGTCTGTTTTTTTATTGCATTTGTAATCGTAATGATTTTTGCTTACCGAAAAGATCTTGCTCTACACAAAATTTTCTATAAAGGAAATTACAAGGTATTAATTGGTTTCTTACTTTTTATTGTTATTTTATTTTTGATAAAATTCTTTTTTAAAAGGTAAGAGCGGAAATTTATTTCTATGTTTAAGAATATAAAATATGGAATAAAATTTACCCTTTAGACTTTCAAAAATCGTTTTGTTATGTTTTTTTGAGTATAACATAATTGAAAAGAAGCATTTTTGCTTTTTTGTTATTCATAAGATAGTAAATAATTTATAACTTTACGACACCAAACAACCTACACAATGAAAATCTTAAAATATTTATTTCTTTTACTTTTATTAAGTTTTGTTGCTTTAACTGTTTTTGTAGCCACGCAAAAAGGCGTTTTTACAGTAGAACGAAGCAAAGTGATTAATTCTCCAAGAGGAACCGTGTATAATTATGTAAATGATTTTAGAAATTTTGAAGATTTTGAATCCTGGGCAGTTGAGGATCCAACAATAAAAATGTCATTTCCTGCAAAAACAACAGGAAATGGAGCTTCTTTTTCCTGGGAAGGAAGTGAGGGAAAAGGAAATGGAATAACATTAAAGGTTCAGGAAGGGGAAAGTATTCATCAAAAAATGAATTTTGAAGGAACTCATGCTGACGTTAATTGGGTTTTTAAGGATACACTCAATGGTAAGACAAAAGTTACCTGGAAAGCAAAAGGTGAAATGAGTTTTTTGTTTAAAATTTACACTGTTTTGAATGGTGGTTTCGATAAAATAATAGGAACTATATATGAAAAAACGCTTGCCAACATTGATAAGAATTTGTATTATGAAACGAAAACTTATGCTATAAAAGTAAATGGTGTTGTCAAAAAAACGGAGACTTTTTACATTAAACAGACATTTACAAGTGAAATTCAAAAAGTAAATAAAAATGCGAGAATTGTTATTCCGAAATTGATTGAGTTTAGCAAAACAAATAATTTATATACAAACGGAAAACCTTTTATTATTTATCACACTTATGATACAAAAACAAATTTGGCGAAAATTTCAATATGTTTGCCAATAAATAAGGAAATTTCAATAAGTTCAGGAAGTGATATTTTGTCCGGAAAATTAAATAGCTTTGATGCTGTAAAGACTACTTTAAAAGGAGATTATTTGCATAATAATGAGGCTATTTCAAAAACAATAGCTTTTATTAATACTGAAAAAATTGTTTCTGATTTAAGTTGGTCACATCTTGAAATTTTAACAGTAGGTAAATTAGATGTTAAAAGTTCTTCCAAATTGGTAACAGAAATTTATTTTCCTATTGTACCTAAAGTTATACCTGTTGTTACGGTTCCTGTATATAAACCAGTAGTGCCTGAACCAGTTGCTAAAAAACCTTCAGAAACTACTGTTCCTAAAGTAACTTCGGAAGAAGAATCTGAATTTTAAATAATAATAATAATCAGATTAAACCTTTTGTAATAAATTCATTCTAACAAACAAGATAAATTAAAAACTTGACAAACGAGAAGGAATTTATAGCGCAATTGTTAAATTCTAAAACGCAAAATGCTGCGTTTCAATTACTCTTGTCAGAATATCAAAAGCCATTGTATTCTCATATTCGGAATATTGTTTTGAATCATGATGATGCTGATGATGTGTTACAGAATACCTTTATAAAAGTATTTCAATATTTAAAAAATTTTAAAGGCGAAAGCAAGCTTTTTTCATGGATGTATCGTATTGCAACCAATGAAGCACTGACTTTTTTGAGTCAGAAGGCTAAATTAAATGGCTTGACATCAGAAGCGTTACAGAATAAGACTATTGATAATTTGAAGGCGGACACTTATTTTGACGGTGATGAAATTCAGATAAAGCTTCAAAAAGCGATTGTTACATTGCCGGAGAAACAACAATTAGTATTTAAAATGAAGTATTTTGAAGAATTGAAATATGAAGAAATCTCCGAAATTCTTGGAACTTCAATAGGAGCATTGAAGGCTTCTTATCATCATGCTGTTAAAAAAATCGAATTATATGTTACATCAAATTAAACCTTTTGTTATAAAACATATCTAATATAGTATGAAAACATTTAAATTAGAAAACGAGCCTAAGGTAAAAACCGGATTTAAAACTCCGGATCATTATTTTGATGATTTTTCGACAAAAGTTTTACTGCAAATTAATGAAAGAGATGTGAAGGTGATTCCAATTTACAATCGTAAAAAGGTTATTGCAATGCTTGTTGCTGCAGTAGTTGTTATTGCATTGATGATTCCTATAGTAAATAATTATAATAAAGGGAAAGAACTTGACGAGGCTGCTTTAGAAACGTATTTATCGTATCAGTCTAATATAAATCAATATGATTTGATTCGTGAATTAGACACTAAAGATATTGAAGCAATCAATAAAAATGTTGTGCTTGAACAGGAAACCCTTGAAGATGTTTTGTCTTCAAATCCAAATATTGAAAATTTAATTTCAGAATAAAAATTAAAAACAATAAAGATGAAAATCAAAAATATACTACCACTATTACTTTTTTTACTTAGTTTATCGTTTTATGGACAAAATGATAGAATTGATGAAAAACGTGAAAAAATTAAAGCTTTCAAAGTTTCTTTTTTAACAACAGAATTGGAGCTTACTTCAACAGAGGCTGAGAAATTCTGGCCAATTTATAATACTTTTGACGATAAGCAATTTGAATTACGTCATAGTAAAATGAAAACGTATTTGAGCAAATTGAATGATGATAATATTAATTCAATTTCAGAAAAAGAGGCTGCTACACTTTTGTCGCAAATTGAAAGTACGGATAAAGAATTGTTTATTCTGAAAGAAAAATATATGGCTAATCTTAAAAAAGTACTATCAGCAAAAAAAATACTAAAACTGAAGAAATCTGAGGATGATTTATACCGAAAATTGTTAAAACAATATAAGGAAAAAGCCTCTAAAAATTAAGAAGTTTTATAGCAAATATAATAGCTCAAATACCACAAGGCAATAATACCACAAGAACAACAGCGATAAGACCCCTGTATAATAATACTTACTTTATTATTTAGGGGTCTTGTTATTTTTATTATTTAAAGCGAAGTCTGACAACTTTGTTGTAGCCAGCTGCAATTGCTGTATTTTTATTGACAAAACGAATCGTAAAAAATTTAGAATCTGTAGATAATTGTGTCCAGTTTTCACCGCCATTTTGAGAATACTGGATCCCTTCAGAACCAACACAGACTAATTCTTTACCGTTTCCTCCTGGAACATACTGTATACATGAAGCATATCCAAAACCCATTCCCTGTCCTATTAATTGCCATGTTTTTCCGCCATCTTCTGTAAAGGCTTTATTGTCTGTTTTTATGTTTGGAAGTTCGTAATCCCCGCCGGCAATAAATCCGTGTTTCGAATCGTAAAAGTCAGCAGTAAAAATTCCTGTCATAGTTTTTCCCTGAACAATAGGAGTGTCAATTACTTTCCAGGTTTTACCTTTATCTTCAGAATAAAAAACGCGTGATTTTTTTCCTCCGGAAACCAGCCAGGTATCATCACCTTTTATAACTATATTTGAATTACTGGCTGCAAAAGCAGTCTCACCCTGAGCATTTGTTGGTAATTTGTATGATAATACTTTTGTCCAGGTTTCTCCTCCGTCGCGGGTTATAATGACTGAAAAAGTATCTTCTGTCGGATCGCCAATGGCAATACCTTCTTTGTCATTCCAAAATTGCATACTATCATAAAAAACTCTCTCATTGATTTCTTTATAAACTAATTTTACTTTGTTTGTTTTCTTAGAAACTGAATAAAGTAATGCAGGATTGCCGACACTTAATAAGAAAATATGTTTAGAAGTTTGGGCAATGCTTCTAAACTCTAGTTTCAAGGTGTCACGATAAATATGCTCTTCGAATTTCTCGTTTTTATCCAAATCATAGTATCCAAAACGAGAATTATCTGCACCGTACCAAACTTTATTTTTGTCAATTGTAATGGCTCTGATACTAATTTTATCCTCAAATAAGGTATCTGTCTGCATTGATGTAAAACCACTATAAGAAGTTTTTTTAGCGCTATAATTCAATGGCTTAAAGGATATAAATAAAATAAAAAGACCACAAAATAATATTGTTTTTTTCATATAGGTTGAGATTTAGTTATCGCTAAAATACAATTATTTATAATATATGATATATATTTTGTTTTTTTTATGGCACAGTAATTGAATACTTCAGAATATTAATCTTAAAATGATTTGCCATGAAAACGAAATTACTTTTAATAGCCATGTTAGCCATAGGTTTGACTTCATGCAGTGTTCAAAGCCAAACTACAGTATATGCAAAAAACTCAGATATAAGCGATAATTTAGATTTAAGAGCTGTTGCTTCTATTTTTGGAGAGTCTGCTAATCTTCAGGATTTTGAAAGAAGATTAAACGATCCTAAATATCAGATTTCAAATCTTGACCTGAATAATGATGAGCAGGTTGATTATTTACGTGTTATCGAAACCGTAGAAGACAGAACTCACGTTGTAATTATCCAGGCTGTTCTTGATCGTGATGTATATCAGGATATTGCAACTATTGATGTTGAAAGAGATAATTCTAATAAAGTAGTTGTTCAGGTTGTTGGTAACAGTTATTTATATGGGGATAATTATATTTATGAACCCGTTTATAATGTAGCCCCAGTAATTTATACTTCATTTTGGGTAACAAACTACAGACCTTATTACTCTACATGGGCATGGAATTTTTATCCAACATATTATGTTGCCTGGAGACCGTATCCGATTTACAGATATAGAAGTAATATCAATATTTGTATAAATGTAAACAATCATTACAATTATGTGAATTACAGAAGAAGTTATAGAGCTCCTGTTCTATACGAAACAAGACGTTCTTATGGATACGAAAGACAGCATCCTAATTATAGTTTTTCTCAAAGACATGCAAATGTTAACAACCGATATGAATTAGATCAAAGACGTTTAGCAGGAAGAAGTCAAAATGGTTATAACGGCAGGTCAAATTCAGCAAGGATTTCGGGTAATGAAAACAGAACGGCAAACAGGAATTATGCCGAAAATAGAAATACAACTAACAGAAGTTATAACTCAAATAGAGTTTCTTTGGGAAAAGATAATAACGCAGTCAGACCAAATAAAAATAATTCTGGAAGGTTTGAAAATACTCAGAAAACTGAATCAAGAGTGAATTCAGAAAACAGAACTAGTAGAAATAGATCCATTTCAACATCAAGAGTAGAATCTCCAGGAAATGAACCTTCAAGAAGATATACACAAAACAGTGCGCCTTCAATTCAAAGAGCTGAAACTCCCAGAGTACAATCTTCAGGAAATTATACACAAAACAGATCAGCTTCAGAAAGCAGATCAAGCTCAGCAAGACCTCAAAATACGCAGCGTTCTGAGTCACCAAGAGTGAGTCAGGAGTCTAAAGGAGGACAGTCGCAAAGAGAAAGTGTTTCAGGATCCAGAGGAGGCGGAAGAAGAGGTTAATCTCTAAAATAAATTTTAAAATTTTTAAAAAAGCACAATCACCAGATTGTGCTTTTTTTTATCTTTTTAATTATAATTGAGGCTAATTTGTTTTAAAACAGTAAATTTGCAACCGTCTTTTATAAAAATATACATGAACGCATCGCATAAAAACTTGCACAGTAAGTTGTCTATAGGGGGGTTATTAATTACATTAGGAATTATTTATGGAGATATTGGCACTTCTCCATTATATGTAATGAAGGCCATACTTGGTGAACATTATATTGATGCAGATATTGTTTTGGGAGGCATTTCCTGTGTTTTTTGGACATTAACCCTCCAAACTACAATTAAGTATGTGCTTATTACTTTAAGTGCTGATAATCATGGTGAAGGTGGTATTTTTGCATTATATGCCTTAGTCAAAAAAACTAAAATAAAATGGCTAATTGTTCCTGCTATTATTGGAGGTAGTGCATTGTTAGCCGATGGAATTATAACACCGCCTATTTCAGTTTCCTCTGCGGTAGAAGGTATAAAAACGTATTATCCTGAAATAAATACAATTCCTATAGTTATTGGTATTTTACTTGTGTTATTTACCATTCAACAATTTGGTACGAAGCTCGTTGGTAAATTTTTTGCGCCAATGATGCTTATTTGGTTTGCTATGTTGGGAATTTTAGGATCCATTCAGATTTTAGATCATCCGGAGGTTATTAAAGCAATTAATCCTTATTATGCTTATCATTTGTTATCCATTCATCCTGACGGTTTTTTTGTACTAGGATTTGTATTTTTATGTACTACAGGAGCCGAAGCGTTGTATTCAGATATGGGACATTGTGGTAGAAAAAATATTAGAATTAGCTGGATTTTTGTCAAGCTAACTTTAGTACTAAATTACTTTGGTCAGGCAGCTTATCTAATTCATCATGAAGGCGAAACATTACTGACATTAGGGGGAGAGAATGGTAATCCTTTTTACCTAATTATGCCTGATTGGTTTCAGCCGGCAGGAATCGTGATTGCAACTTTGGCAGCAGTTATAGCATCGCAGGCACTTATTAGTGGTTCATTTACTTTGATAAATGAAGCTATGCGATTGAATTTCTGGCCAAAAGTAAGAATCAAATATCCTACTGAAGTAAAAGGGCAATTGTATATTCCATCAATCAACTGGTTGTTGTTTTTTGGTTGTGTCGGAATTGTTTTGCATTTTGAAAAGTCAAGTAATATGGAGCACGCCTATGGTCTGGCCATTGTACTATGTATGATTATGACTACTATTTTGCTGAATTATTATTTGATTATGAAAAGGGTAAAACTATATTTTATGGTTCCTTTAATTACAATATATTTAATAATTGAAGGTTGTTTTTTAATTGCTAACATTACTAAATTTGCCGAAGGCGGTTATGTAACTTTAATCATTGCTATTTTGTTGATTTCAGTAATGACCACATGGTTTCTGGCTAAGAAAATTAACAAAAGCTACACTAAAATCATTAAAATTGCCGATTATAAAAAAGTACTGATGGAATTGAGTGAGGATTTGTCTATTCCAAAATATGCTACTCATTTAGTTTATATGACAAATGCTAATCGTGTTGATGAATTAGAGCAAAAAGTAATGTACTCAATCTTGCAAAAACGACCAAAAAGAGCAGATATTTATTGGTTTGTACATGTTAATATCTTGTCTGAACCTTATAAAACACAATATAAAGTTACTGAGATTGCCAAAGATGACATTTACAGAGTTGATTTTAATTTAGGCTTTAGAGAACCTACCAAAATCAATTTAATGTTTAGGGAAGTTATACGTGATATGGTAAAAAATGGTGAGGTTGATATTACAAGCCGTTATGAATCATTAAACAAAAACAATATCGTTGGAGATTTCAAGTTCGTATTATCAGAGAAATTCTTATCTAATGACTCCGATTTATTATGGCATGAGAAGATAATCATGAATTCATACTTTTTAATCAAAAAATTAAGTTTGTCTGAAGAAAGTGCTTTTGGTCTAGACAGCAGTTCCGTAAAAATTGAGAAATTCCCAATGGTGCTTCACGCTCCTGAGAACATAGGTTTGACCAGAATTATAAAATAATTTGGTTTTACATTAAAAAGAAAGACACTCTTTTATACTTTATAAGAGTGTTTTTTTTTTTTTAAGAAAGTTAAAAAATACAATCAAAATTAAAAATTTAACTTTCAATCAATTAATAGTACCTTTGCAACTCAAATAATTAAAATGAGATTACACAGAAATTTAGTTTATACTACCATCGATTCTTTGAATGCTATTTTCAATGAAGGAGAATATGCAGATAAAGTGGTAGCGAGAGCCTTAAAAAAAGACAAACGTTGGGGAAGTTCTGACAGGAAGTTTGTTGCTGAAACCATATACGAAATTGTTCGTTGGAAAAGATTATATGCTGAAATTGCCGAAGTTAAAGAACCTTTTGACAGAGATAATTTATGGAGAATGTTTGCAGTTTGGGCAGTTTTAAGAGGTTATCCAATTCCGGATTGGAGACAATTGGAAGGTACGCCTGAAAGAAAAATAAAAGGTCGTTTTGACGAGCTTTCAAAAGTTAGGGCTTTCAAAGAATCTATTCCGGACTGGATTGATGAATTGGGAGTAAAGGAATTAGGAGAAAAAGTCTGGTCTACAGAAATTGCAGCCCAAAATCAGCCGGCCAAAGTTATTTTAAGGACCAATACACTTAAAGGAACGAAAGAAAACCTGAGAAATACGTTGATGGATTTAAATATTGAAACAGAATATTTAAAAGATCAGCCGGAAGCTTTAGTTCTGAAAGAAAGAGCGAATGTGTTTTTAACAGATGCTTTTAAACAAGGACTTTTTGAAGTTCAGGATGCAAATTCACAATTGGTAGCCAGTTTTCTTGATGTAAAACCAGGTATGCGCGTTGTAGACACTTGTGCCGGTGCTGGCGGAAAAACACTGCATATTGCTTCTTTAATGGAAAATAAAGGGCAATTGATTGCAATGGATTTATACGAAAGTAAATTGAAGCAATTAAAATTAAGAGCCAAAAGAAATGGTGCCTTTAATATTGAATATCGTATTATTGACACTACAAAAGTGATCAAAAAATTACACGAAAAAGCAGATCGTGTTTTAATTGATGCACCCTGTAGCGGTTTAGGAGTTTTAAAAAGAAACCCTGATGCAAAATGGAAACTACAGCCTGAATTTATTGACAACATTCGTAAAGTGCAGGCAGAAGTTTTAGAAAGTTATTCCAAAATTGTAAAACCGGGCGGAAAATTAGTGTATGCAACTTGTTCTGTTTTACCATCAGAAAATCAGGAACAGGTAGAAAAATTCCTGAAAACCGAAATTGGCAAACAATTTACATTTATAAAAGACCGCAAAATCCTGGCTTCAGAATCTGGTTTTGACGGATTTTATATGGCGCTATTAGAGCGTAAAGAATAAATTCAATTAAATCCTAAATATAAATCCCAAATTCCAACTTTAAAATTGGCATTTGGGTTTTTTAATTTATCAAACTAAGCTTGGTTTGCGTAATAGTTTTCCGTTTTCATTTTCTTTAAATTTTGGGACAAAAACTATTTCTTTTGGTTTTTCATACTTGTCTAAAACATCAAAAAAATCAATTGGAAAATCTTGTTTTTCACCTTCAATAACTAAAATTAATTTTTCTCCTAAAACAGAATCCGGAATTCCGGTTACAAAAAATCTTGAATTAATTTTTCCAATCAATTTTGCTTCAATTTGTTCAGGAATTAGTTTTACACCGCCGCTATTAATTACATTGTCGATCCTTCCTAAAAAAGTAAACTGATTTTCTCTTATTAATTCAATCAGATCATTAGTAACAATCGGTTCTGCAGAAATAGCAGGAATGTCAATTACCAAACATCCTCGATTGTCTTTAGTGATTTTTACATTAGGCAAAACAGTAAAAAATTTATCACCTATTTTTCTGGCTGCAATATGAGTAATTGTTTCGGTCATTCCATAAGTTTCATAAACTTCTGTCTTTAAAGGCAACAATTTTTCTTCTAGTTCTGTATCCATTTTTGCTCCTCCAACGATAAGTTTTTTGACTTTTTTTAAAGCTTTAATTGAATTTTGAACTTGCAGAGGTACCATCGCTACAAAATCGTATGCTGTCTTATTTAAAGCTAAAGGTTCCGTACTTGGCTCTGTAATATCCAAATCCAGACCAAGAATTAAACTCCTTACCAACATCATTTTTCCGGCTACAAATTTTACAGGTAAACATAGCAACGCCTTATTTCCGGGTTTTAAATCAAAAAAATCACCAGTAGCCAGTGCCGAATGTATCATGGCTTGTTTTTTTAACCGAACTAATTTAGGAAGACCAGTAGTTCCGGATGTTTTCATTTCGATATATTCTTTGTCATCGAACCAATCTAGTAAAAATTCTCCAATTGCCTGTTCGTTAGGATCCCCTTCTTTAATAAAACTATAGGCAGCGCTACGAAGTTCATCTCCATTTAAATGATGACCATTTATTTTAAAATAATTATGAACGTTTTTATGAGTTAATTGAATCATGGCTTAATAATTAATTGTTTCTGTAACAGTTATGTTACCTGTTAATTTTTCTTTCCAATTGTTCCATTGGTATTTTTTACTAAAAATAAAAAGCAAAATAGGGTAGATAATGACTACTGGTAAAATCACATCAAAACCTGCAGAAGGTTCTGATGTATCTATAAAAAGAGAATGTGTTTGAAAAACGGACCAATCTGAGGTTACCAGTAAAGCACCGGTCAGATTATTGGCAGCATGAAAGCCAAGTGCCAATTCCATTCCTTCGTCCATTAAGGTAATAATTCCTAAAAATAAGCCGGTACCAATATAATAGATCATAATGATATTGCCCATTTTGGTTACTTCTGGATTGAACAAATGCATAGAGCCAAATATTGCAGAAGTCATTAATAGCGGAAACCATCTGTTTTTAGCTAAATTAGCAAATCCCTGCATAAGATAACCTCTGAAAACATACTCTTCGGTACTGGTTTGTATTGGAATTAATATTGTTCCGATAACTGCTAAAATCAGGAAGGGAATAGGTTTGAAATTCAAAATAAATTGTTCAGGTGATTGAAAATAAATAAACAGGAAGCTTGCTACTGAAAATCCTGCCCATAATAGAAATGAAAATAAAATACGCTTGATGTCTACTGTTCTTCGAGAGGTTGTAATGGATAATAAACTTTGGTTATGAAGTTTTTTAACGACATAAAAGACTGCTGCCAAAGCGAAAGCAAATGAAATCATGACCAAAAATAAAGTCAGATTTGAATCAAACATTTTCATTAACATCGTATCATTTGTTGGGTAAGGTTTTTTATTAAAAAAGGTTTCAAATAAAACGACTGCAGAAAGGGGAATCTGGCCAATGAATGAAGCAATAATGATAAGTAGAGAGCCTAAAAGATATTTCCAAAATTTATTCTCGGGTTTAATTCCTTGTTCTAAAAACATGTATAAAAATTTTTCTAATTAGAATTCAGTTTAATAAGTAAATCTTACTTTTGGTATTGCTAAATTACCCCATTTGAAGTGAATCTATTTTAGCAAACATTAAATATAAGAAAATGATACAAATTTACCATAATCCACGTTGTGGGAAATCAAGAAATTGTCTGACCTTTCTTGATGAGGCTAATCTAAGTTATGAAATTATCTCTTACCTTACAGAAATACCTTCTTTTGGGGAGTTAAAAAGTTTAATCGAAAAATTAAACCTAAAGCCAATAGAATTAGTAAGAGTTAAAGAGAAAATCTGGATTGAAAATTTTAAAGGAAAAACATTAAGTGATACACAGATTATTCAGGGAATGGTTGATAATCCGATTTTGATTGAAAGACCGATTGTAATAAAAGAGGGGAAAGCTATTATTGGCCGTGATCTTGATAAAGTAAGCTCTTTTTTAGAATCAATGTAAAGTGTTGAATTAACATTATTTTGTGATTTCTTATTTTAAACCAAAAGCTACATTTGTGGTCTAAAAGCAAAAAGAAACCAAATAATAATGAAAAAATTCAAAATTGCGATATTATTCATATTTCTGTTTTCAGGAATATATAATTATGCACAAGAAAGAACTACAAGCCAAAACAAAGTAAAAGTTACCGGAAAAGTTTTAGAAAAAGTAACGAAACAGCCATTAGAATACGCTACTGTAACTATTAGTTTACCAAATGAAGCAAAAGTGGTTGCAGGAGGAATTACAAACCCAAAAGGAGAATTTGAAGTAGCTGTTGATCCTGGAACTTATGATATAAAAATTGAGTTTATCTCTTTTAAAGCAACAGAATATAAACAAAAAACCATACAGGAAAACACTAATTTAGGAGTTGTAAACTTGTCTGAAGACGCAGCGCAATTAAACGAGGTTGTGATTCGTGCAGAAAAATCAACAGTTGAAATTAAATTAGATAAAAAAGTTTACAATGTTGGCCAGGACATGATTGTAAAAGGAGGAACTGTTAGTGATGTTTTAGAAAATGTACCATCTGTTTCTGTAGATGTAGAAGGGAATGTAAGTTTGCGAGGAAACGAAAATGTACGAATTTTTATAGACGGTCGACCTTCTAATGCATTAAATATGGCTGAGGCTTTACGCCAAATTCCTGCAGATGCGATTGATAAAGTTGAAGTAATCACCAACCCATCGGCACGTTATGATGCCGAAGGAGGAGCTGGGATTCTAAACATTATTTTGAAAAAAGGAAAAAACTTAGGCTTTAATGGAAGTTTTATTGCCTCTACAGGAATTCCTGAAACCTATGGTTTGAGCGCCGATTTGAATTACAAAACTAAAAAACTAAACTTTTTTACTTCTACGGGATACAATTATAGAACAAGTAAAGGATCTGGTTTGACTAATAGTGCTAACGGTACTAATCTAAATACTAATAATGGTGTTATAAATAGCTATACTGATGAATATAGAGATACAGAGCGAATTAGAAAAGGAATTTCTACAAAAACAGGAGTAGAATGGACTGTGGCTCCTAATACTTTTTGGACAAACTCCATTAGCTATAGAGACAATAGTGGCACTAACAATGATTTAGTAAATTATAATAATTTTGATTCAGATAAAAATTTCACAGGAAAACGTTATCGTTTGAGTGCAGGAGACGATACTGGAAAAGATACCGAATTTGCTTCTAATTTATTAAAGAATTTCAACGACAAAGGACATAAATTAACGGTAGATGTTTCTTATGCAATCAATAAAGATGCAGATAATTCTCTTATTACTGATGAAACTATTGGTAGTAGCAATCCTGCTAAATTAGATTTTACTAAAAACAATCAAAAACAAAACATGTTTCAAGTGCAGACAGATTATGTTTTACCTTTTGAAAATGGAAGCCAATTTGAAGCAGGTTACAAAGGAAACTTTAATAATCTAACGAATCCATACGTTGTTATGCCTAATAACGTAATCAATACCGACCTTTCAAATACCTTAGAATATAACGAACGTATTAATGCTTTGTACACTCAATATGGATTTAAATTGAATAAGTTCTCTTATCTATTAGGATTGCGTTGGGAAGATACTAAAATTGATGTCAATCTATTAGATACACAAAATTACAATACTAAAAAATACAATAATTTTTTTCCTAGTGCTTTTATCAACTATGAAATATCAGATGAAAGCAGTGTTTCTTTGAGTTATAGCAAACGTTTGTCCAGGCCTAGAGGACGTTTCTTAAATCCAGCTACTAATTACTCCAGTAATATCAATTTATTTAGAGGAAATCCAGACTTGGATCCTTCTTTTACAGATAAATTTGACTTAGGTTATCTAAAAAAATGGGATAAAGTAACTTTTAGTACTTCGATTTATTTTGAAAACACAAAAGATGTATTTTCATTTGTTCGTACCGAAACAGGTGAATTTGTAACAACACAAAACCCGAATCCAGATTATGACTCAAACGATCCAAATAGCCCGGAATTTCTTGAAACAAAAAATCCAGTAATTTTAAGCAGCCCAATCAATTTAGCCAAAGAGCAAAAATTTGGTTTAGAATTCACATTGAACTACAGTCCATTCAAGATTTGGAAAATAAACAGTAGTTTCAACCTAGCTGATGTAAAAACAACTGGCGACTATATTTACAAACCTGCTGTAGGCGATGAAATAACACAAAATTTAGACAACGAAACTTTCTCTTGGTTTTCTAGAGTAAACTCTCGTTTAACGCTTCCTTACAAAATTGACTGGCAATTATCCGGAATGTATTTTAGCCCACAAAATACAGCTCAAGGAAAAAGCTTAGGGAATTATGTAGTCAATACTGCATTTAGCAAAGACATCTTAAAAGACAAAGCTACGATTGCTTTTAATGTAAGTGACTTATTTAATTCCAGAAAAATGAAATCGGAAGTTAATTTGTCAAGTGTTAATTCGTACAGCGAATTTCAGTGGAGAAAAAGACAATTCAACCTGTCATTTACGTACCGCTTGAACATGAAAAAAACAGACAAAAACAAAAACATGCCAAAAAATAATGATGGCGGAGGTGATGGCGGAGGAGATTTTCCGGGATAATATAATTTAAATCCAAAAATGTTAAAAATCTAAATTCCAATTTTGAAAACTAAATTATTAAGTGACTTAATTGGAATTTGGATTTTTATAAATAAAAAAAAGGACTCGTAAAAACGGGTCCTTTTTTTATGAAATCAATTTAAAATTAAATTGACTGTTCTTGTTTCTTCTTTGCTCTTTTCTCTTTGAACATTTCCCAGCTAGCACCCGTAACCCAAAAAGATACGAATCCAACCAAGAAAAACATCAACCAAAACCCTATAGTTAGTATGGTCAAGAAAAGTAAAAAACCTAAGTACTGTGAAAATTCAAACATGTTTTCCGGAATTTTTGAATGTAAGGACAAATGTATGTTTTATATTTTTTCTTAGCAATAAAAACCAAATCAATTTTTATAAAATGACAATTATCCGTATATTTAAACTCATTTTAAATAAGAGGTTTTAATCATTATCTTTTAAAAGTCTAAAATAGAAGGATATGAGTGTTTTCAGGAGCTCTTCCTGCTGTACACTATATCTTTTATTCCGAACCCCGGCATAAAAGGATGCCGTTCCCATCAGGGCTACGGCAACCGTTTTCATAAGAAGTTTCGTTTAATAATAATATTTTACAGATTACTAATAACACTTTACAAATAACAAAATGAAATACAGAATAGAAAAAGATACAATGGGCGAAGTACAAGTCCCAGCCGATAAATACTGGGGTGCTCAAACAGAACGTTCCAGAAACAATTTTAAAATTGGTCCATCGGCATCCATGCCGCCAGAAATCATTGAAGGTTTTGCTTACCTTAAAAGAGCAGCAGCTTATGCCAATTACGATTTAGGCGTTTTATCAATTGAAAAGCGTGATGCGATTGCAGCAGTATGTGACGAAATTTTAGAAGGAAAATTAGATGATCAATTTCCTCTTGTTATTTGGCAAACCGGTTCAGGAACACAAAGCAACATGAACGTCAATGAAGTCATTGCAAATCGTGCTCAGGTTCTTAAAGGTTTTGAAATTGGCGAAGGCGAACAATTTATAAAAGCTAATGATGATGTCAATAAATCGCAGTCATCAAATGATACTTTTCCAACCGGAATGCATATTGCGGCTTACAAAATGGTGGTTGAAACCACAATTCCTGGAGTTGAAAAACTGCATTCGACTTTATTAAAAAAAGCAGCTGAATTTAAAGATGTAGTAAAAATTGGGCGTACACATCTTATGGATGCTACACCTTTAACATTAGGTCAGGAAATTTCAGGATATGCTGCACAATTAGCATACGGATTAAAAGCATTGAAAAACACATTAGCTCATTTATCTGAAATCGCTTTAGGCGGAACTGCAGTTGGAACAGGATTAAATACGCCAAAAGGCTACGACGTAAAAGTCGCCGAATATATTGCAAAATTTACAAAACATCCATTTGTTACTGCGGAGAATAAATTTGAAGCTTTGGCAGCTCATGATGCAATTGTTGAATCCCACGGCGCTTTAAAACAATTGGCTGTGTCTTTAAACAAAATTGCCAATGATGTTCGGATGCTGGCTTCAGGCCCACGTTCCGGAATTGGTGAAATTCATATTCCTGAAAATGAACCGGGTTCTTCTATCATGCCAGGAAAAGTAAATCCAACCCAATGTGAGGCTTTAACAATGGTTTGTGCTCAGGTTATTGGAAACGATGTGGCTATTTCAGTAGGAGGAATGCAGGGACAGTATGAATTAAATGTTTTTAAACCGGTAATGGCAGCAAACTTTTTACAGTCGGCAAGATTGCTCGGTGATGTCTGTGTTTCTTTTGACGAACATTGCGCTCAGGGAATCGAACCAAATTACAAACGTATCAAAGAACTAGTTGATAATTCTTTAATGCTAGTTACAGCTTTAAATACTAAAATTGGCTATTACAAGGCTGCGGAAATAGCACAAACCGCACACAAAAACGGAACAACACTCAAAGAAGAAGCTGTTCGTTTAGGTTACGTAACGTCGGAAGATTTTGACGATTGGGTAAAACCTGAAGAAATGGTTTAGATTAATTTTAATGATTAATTTAAAAAAGAGCTTGAAAAGTTTAAACCTTTCAAGCTCTTTTTTAGGTCAACAATCAACAATCAACAATCAACAATCAACAATCAACCATTCACATAGTCTTGTAAGTAGCTAAATCTTTCTGTTAACTTTCCGTTTTCGGTAATTTTGGCTCTTTTTAAAATCCCATCTTTATCTCCATTAAAGAAAGCCGGAATAACATGTTCCATAAATTGTTCGCCAAAACCTTCGCTGGCGTCTTTTGGAATTTCACAAGGCAAATTATCAACAGCCATTACTACAACTGCAGCTGGGTGAAAAATATCAACTTCTTTATTTTCTGATGGCAGATATCCGTATAAAGGTTCAGCTATGGTTGAGGAACGTATCGTACAGGCAATTGGGCCGTTCACATCGCAAGAGATATCAGCAACAACTCTTATATTACAATCTTTAGCATTCAGCATTTCCTGAGTCAGAATTCTGGGTGCATTATTTCCGTAAAAATGCCCTGCAATATAAATATCGCTGACTTTAGTGAATTTTTCAAAATCAGAAGTATAAGCTTCCGGATGTTCTGTAAAATCTATAAAATCAAGTACTTGATCATCAATTCTCTTGTTGTATTCTAAAGCATCCAATTGAACATAAACAGACTGCGTATAATTTTTAGTCAAATAATTATCTACAGTAACTTCTTTTACTTTTATGGCTTTTAAAATTTCCAAAGCGCCGTTTCCTACTTTTCCGGTTCCTGTGATTACAAATTTTAATGGTGGTAAAGTTATACGTTTCAAATGCGTTATGAGCGCTTCTTTACCTGAAAGAGTTTCTGCTTTTGGCAGTTTAAACAATTCAAATTTTATCCCGAATGCACGAATTCCGTTATAAGCACCAACCATTCCGGCGTATTTTCCAAAACCAATTAATCTGCGATTATGTTCATCTACGATGGTTTCATGATCGTATAAATTGATGTTTTTTTCTAATATCGCTTGCAGGAGCTTTTTATTGTAAGGCTGTTTTTTTATAGTATGTGAAAAGAAGAAATAGGACTTATTCGGAATTAAAGCATCAACCGGAACTTCTTTTACGCCAAATAGAATATCACAATCTGAAACATTATCTGCAACAGTAATGCCCATACTTTTGTATTGCATATCGGAAAAAATTCTAATGTCTGAACTTTCCACAGTTACAGAGGCTTCCGGATACACCTGTTTTAATTTTGCTAATTCATCAGGTGTAAAGACAACGCGTCTGTCTGGTGGATTTTTTCTTTCTTTGATTATTCCGAATTTCATTTTAATGGGTTTAAAATATTTTATAATATAACTTTTTTAGTGTATTTTGTTTTAAATGTAACAAAAATAGTTAAATTTTTGTTGCTATTTTCTTATTTTTAATGATTAGTAATTGTTAAGTATTGATATACAATGAAATAACTTAAAATCTTATTAATTATATGTTAAAAATAAAACTTATGTATGATAAAAAGGGCAAAACAAAAGTATTGAATTCTATATATTTGTTTTTCAAGAACGATGCAAATGAGATTCCTAAAAAAAGCAAATATACCACAAATACTTTTTCTAATATTAGTTTTAAGCTCCTGTGGTAAAGACAAAAAAACTAAACCTGACAAAATTTCTGAAGTAAAAGACACGCTGGGCAAAATGATCCCAATGGGGCCTGAAAAAAAGATAACCACAGCTTATATCAATTCTGTAAAAGGAAGAATAAATCATTTTTACAATAAAAATTGGCCAAATAATAGTATGAATGGCAGTTTTTTGGTAGCAAAAAATGGGCAGATTATATTTGAAAGATACAATGGCTACGCTAATAAAAATGCGGAGACAAAAATTGGTGCCGACACCCCTGTGCAAATTGCTTCTGTAAGCAAGGTATTGACTGCAACTGCTGTTTTAAAATTAATTAATTCAGGTAAGATTGAACTGGATCAAAAAGTAAATACTATTTTAAAAACATTTCCTTACGAAGAATGTACTGTACGAATGTTATTGTGTCATCGCAGCGGAATGCGAAATTATGCTTATTTTACAGATCACGATAAATCGGTTTGGGACAGACATAACCAATTAACAAACAAAGATATTTTACAGATTCTGGCAACAAAACAAATAGGTTTAGAATCAAAGGTTGGTACCCGTTTTGGTTATTGCAATACCAATTATGCGATGCTGGCACTTATTATTGAAAAAATAACAGGCTTGAAGTATAAAGAAGCTATGTATCAAATGATTTTCAAACCTTTAGGAATGAAACATACTTATGTTTTTGACGATGACAAGGAGAGAAAAAAGATTGTTCCTTCATATAAAGGGAATGGAGCAGAGATTGGTTTTGATTATCTGGATAATGTTTACGGAGATAAAAATGTCTTTTCAACAGCACGTGATCTTTTAAAATTTGACAGAGCCAGAAATGCTCCAGGCTTTTTAAAACCGGCTTTATTAAAAGAGGTTTATACCGGACAGAGCAATGAACGAAAAGGTACAAAAAACTATGGTTTGGGTATTAGAATGATAAATTGGGAAACGGGTCAAAATTTTTATTTTCATAATGGCTGGTGGCACGGAAATACTTCATCTTATATTACACTTCAAAAAGAAAATGTTACCATTATTGCTTTATCAAATAAAATGAACAGGAATACATATGCAGTCCGAAAACTGGCGCCAATTTTTGGTGATTATCCGTTTAATTTCAAAGACGAAGAATAATTAATTTTAATTAAAATTTATACAGATTCTAATTGTAAAAAGTCTAAATTTGCAAACTCATTTTTGGGGTCGACTGGTTTTGACAGCAAGTCGAATTGAAAAGTAAGCACGTCGAGCATTGAGACCTTGCTCGTAAATATAAGATCTTAACACTTTTACACGGCGAAAATAACTACGCTTTAGCTGCATAATCTGAATTATAGTAAGATTAGCCACGTCCCTATAAGATAGGGAAGCTGGATTCTCCTTGAAAGCCTTGGTTTGTGGCGGTCAGTCTAGGGGAACCGTAAAAATAAACCTAGATTTCCATGAGCTTCGGGTGGGTATCGAAATTAAGAAGATAAGTGTTGAGTGGTTGTTTCTGACCTGGCTTAACATCGAAAATCCAATCAGGAAATAAACGTGTAGAAAGCTCTTTAATTGCTTGTTTGGACCCGGGTTCGATTCCCGGCGACTCCACAAAAAGGGAAGGTATTTAGATATCTTCCCTTTTTTTTTTAGTACGTAAATAATTGAAAATCTCTCGAATTTTTACATTTAATTTTGTTTTAAGTTTTCTTTATAGGTGATATAGTTTTAAAACTTATCTTCATTATTGACATTGTGTATCTGGGTTATTTTTTTTATTTTAGCTAATGGCAAACGTTTTTTTTCTTTCATATAAGGTCGAGATTATTAATCGCACAAAAAAGTAGTAAAATAGTGCCTGTTCCTTCTTAGTCATAAAATGCATCAATGAAATTAACAGAAAACAAAGACCTTTTTCAAACCGTTTTTAACTCTGCATCAAACGGTATCGCGGTCATACAGTCTTTTTATAATGACGAAGGGAAGATTGAAGATTTTTCGATTTTGCTACTAAATACTTATATTCTCGATTGGATTGGTGATATAGATTATAAAGGTAAATTATATAGCAATATTTTTCCTGCTGTAAAAGAAGCAGGTATCCTGATGAAATTGATTGAGGTAGTCGAAACCGGAATCACTGCTAGATTTGAAAGCTGGTATGAAAGAGAGGATGTGAAATATTGGTTTCGTTTTACTGTGGTAAAGCAAAATGAAATATTGGTGGTGACAACAGATGATATTACTGAAAGTAAACAATCAGAAATTGCTCTTAGTGAAGCATTGAATAAAGCAGAGAAACAAAAAAGACTATACGATTCTATTACCAGCAATACGCCTGATCTGGTATATGTTTTTGACCTCGACTACAATTTTACTTATGCTAATAAGGCCTTACTTAACATGTGGGGCAAATCTGCTGAAGATGCCATTGGATTAGGTTTACGTGAAAATGGTTACGAAGAATGGCATGCGCAAATGCATGAAAGGGAAATAGATGAAATAGTTGCAAATAAAAAAACGATCAGGGGTACAGTTTCATTTCCACATGCGGAATTAGGCTCTCGTATCTATGATTATATTCTTACTCCCGTCATTAATGAAAATGGAATAGTTGAAGCTGTTGCAGGGACTACCAGGGATATTACCGAAATAAAGCAGGCAGAAGAAAAACTACAGCAGAGTGAAACTCGCTTTCGCAATATGATTGAACAAGCACCAGTAGCTATGTTGCTTTCTAAAGGAGTTGATGTCGTTATTGAAAGCATAAACAAGCCTATGCTTAAGTTTATGAACAAAAAAACAGCAGATGAGGCTCTCGGGGAAAAAATGCTGGAAATATTACCAGAACTTTCAGGTCAGCCGGCACTTCAGACTGTTATTAATGTCCATAAAACAGGAATACCTTTTAGGGGAGATGAACAGCCTGTTGATTTAATAATTGACGGAAAACTGGAACGGCGTTATTATAATTTCTCTTATGACTGTATTAAAGAAACTGAAGAGGATTCTGCAGTACTACACATGGCTATGGACGTAACGGAGCAAGTACTGTCCAGAAGAAAATTAGAAGACAGTGAGAGCCGATTAAGATCTATGATTGCTCAGACTCCCTGTGCCACTTTGGTGTTAAAGGGTGATGATTTGGTGATAGAACAGATCAATAAACAAATGCTTGAAATGATTGGCCGAGAAGAAGAAATAATCGGCATGCCATTGATTGATGTTTTACCTGAATTGGAAGGGCAATTTGTTTGGTCGCAGGTACAGAATGTTTATAATAATGGAATTTCTTTTGATCAGAGTGAAGTGCTTGTTCCGCATAATCGTACAGGCGAAATAAAAGAATACTACTATAATCTTGCCTATCGTCCGTTAATTGAAGATAATCAAATAACCGGAATGATTCAGACAGCTGTTGATGTTACAGAACAAGTCATAGCAAGGAAAAAATTAGAAGAAAGCGAAAATCGTTTCCGTGCTTTGGTAAATGCTTCATCAGATGTAGTATATCGCATGAATGCAGACTGGACCGTAATGTGGAATCTGGAAGACAACGGAATACTTTCTGATACGGGCGAACCGATTTTAAATTGGAAGGATAAATATATTCATCCCAATGATCAGGAAAAGGTTGCAAAAGCTACATCTGATGCTATAGCAAACAAAAGTATAGTTGAACTGGAACATAGGGTGCTGAACTCAGATGGTACAATGAGCTGGACTTTTTCAAGAGCCATACCGGTTTTGAACGAACAGGGTAATATTATTGAATGGTTTGGCTCTGCAACAGACATTACTGCACAAAAAGAGGTACAAGAAATTATTAGGGAAAGCGAAGAAAAATTCAGGCAGCTTGCCGATCTTGTGCCACAAATCATCTGGACGGGAGAACCGGACGGCTTTGTAGATTATTATAATAAGCGTTGGTATGAATATACCGCTTTTGACGAAAATGAATTTGGAGACTCTAGCTGGATTCCATTAATGCATCCGGATGATGTGTCACTTGTAGTAGAGTTTTGGTATAAAAGTGTTCAAACAGGTAATCCTTATCAGTTTGAATTTCGTTTAAAGAATGGAAAAACAGGACAATACCGTTGGTTTTTAAGTAAGGCTTTACCAATTATTGACAAGACGGGGACAATAAAAAAATGGTTTGGAACCTGTACTGATATCCATGAACAAAAAACCATTACTGAAAAATTGGAGAGTCTGGTAGCTGAACGTACAAAAGAATTACAGCGCTCTAATGAAGACCTGCAGCAGTTTGCCCATGTGGCATCCCATGATCTAAAAGAACCTGTACGAAAAATAAAAACGTTTACCAGTCGTCTGGAGGATCATCTTCATGGCAAATTAGACGAGATGGCATTGAAATATATCGAAAGGGTGCACGTTGCCACAGATCGGATGTTTAATATGATTGATGGAGTGCTGGCATACTCTAAAATTAATGCCGATTTGCAAAAACCGACACGGATTGATTTGAATGAAGTTATAAAAAATATTGAAACTGATCTTGAAGTTTCTTTGCAAAAAAAAGGAGGGAAAATCCATTATAATGATCTGCCAACCCTGGAAGGTGCATTAGTCTTGATTTATCAGCTTTTTTATAACCTTATCAATAATTCTATTAAATTTGGTAAAGCAGATACAAAACCACAAATAACAATACTTTCTAAAATTATTCTTGAAAAAGAAAGAAGGTCTGCAGTAATTACATTAGCAGATAATGGAATTGGTTTTGAGCAAAATCAGGCTGAACGAATATTTGAGACTTTTACACGTCTAAATTCTAAAGACAGATATGAAGGTACAGGTTTAGGATTGTCACTTTGCAAAAAGATAGTAGAGCGACATGAAGGAACCATAACTGCTACAGGCATTCTTGGTTCAGGAGCTACGTTTATTATCACACTTCCATTGCGACAAAAAGAAAATGATATTTAAAAATGAATAAAAAAATAATTTTATTGGCAGATGATGACACAGACGACACAGAATTGTTTTGTGAGGCATTAACAGATATTGATGAAAATATACTATACTATACTGCATATAATGGTGGAGAAGCATTAAAGTTACTTACCGGACTAAATGAAAAGCCCAAGCTTATTTTTCTAGACCTCAACATGCCTGTCATGAATGGTTGGGACTGTCTGAAATTATTAAAAAAGGATAAGCAATATGAAGACATACCTGTCATTATGATTTCAACATCTTCCCATAAAAAGGATATTGAAACGGCTTCTAGTCTGGGTGCTATTGGTTATTTTGTAAAGCCAAATACTTATAAAGATTTAAGACATATTTTACATTCACTTACAGAAAACCTTGAAAATGGTTTGCAAGATGCAATCGCTGATATGCAAAAAAAAGGATCTATGAATATTTTTGGATTTAATGGGATTATCTAAGATTGATCAATAATCTTAATAAATGAGATTATTTTCCCTTGGACAGATCAAACCTTCCAAATTAAAATATCACTTCTGTTTTTATAGGTGAACTTGACAAAAAAAATGATAAAACAACCATTATTCAGAAAGCATAAAATTTTATCATTCCGTAACACTAAGGTAAATGCCTTTCAGGTTTAAATCAATAAAATTGCAAGTCATTTTTAGAAAGACAATCCAGTCTTATAAAACTTAATTTGTAATAGATTAACCTATGATTTTAAAAAGTATATTTCCAAATAAAAAAAGCAAAGCTACTTGTTTAGTATTACTGTTTTTGATTTTTTTTACCAGCATTGTTTCAGCACAAAAACAGTCCAAAATCGATGGCGTTCAGGTTGCTTTTTTATCGGATGTGCATTTACAGGATTTGTTTGGAAAGTTTTCAGATAGTGATTATCAGGGTGTTTTAAATCCGAAAACAGGACAATATACTTTATTGAGAACGATGGCTTCTCAACTGCATTCAACGAGAATATTTAATGAAAACTATTTTGCTTTTATTGCTGCCCTGGATGATATTGCAAAGCGAAAGGTCAAATACGTGGCACTTCCGGGTGATTATACAGATGACGGTCAGCCCATTCACGTTCGCGGATTAGAAGGAATTCTCAATCAGTATCAAAAAAAATACGGTATTGAATTTTTCATCACAACCGGAAACCACGACCCCGTTGGGCCTTTTGCACAAGAATCCGGTAAAGAAGATTTTCTGGGAGAATCTGGTAAAAGTCAGCCTATTTTCAGTAAAGAAGGAATATATAAACCGAATTTGATTACCGAAAATCCTGTTGTGGTAACGGGCGATATTGCCAAAATGGGGTATTTAGGAATCACGAATGGTCTGCAAAACTTTGGTTTTTGTCCGAATAAAAAATATAAATTCTGGGCAACACCTTTTTCGACGTATACCAATCAGGATTATAGTTTTGAAAAAGCCTCTGAAGCTGCAAAATTATCAAACAGGGTTTATGATGTTGCGCCGGGTTACGAAGTTCCGGATGCAAGTTATGTAGTTGAACCCATTGACGGACTCTGGTTAATGGCGATTGATGGGAATGTTTATATTCCGAAGAAAAATGCTGCAGATCCTAAAAATTCTAAAAGTTATTCGGAAGCGAGTACAGGTTATAACAATGTGCTTTCGAATAAAAAGCATTTGATAAAATGGGTCGAAAACATTTCGGCGCAAGCCAAAGAACAGGGCAAAACATTGATTGCTTTTAGCCATTTTCCGATGATTGATTTTAATGATGACGCTTCCGAGGAAATAAAAGAATTATTAGGGCCAAACAAATGGCAATTGAACAGAGTTCCTGTTGAAGAAGTCGCGCAAACCTTTGCAGATGCCGGATTGAAAATTCATTTTGGCGGGCACATGCATATTAACGATACCGGAATTCGTACAACAGCAAAAGGAAATACTTTGGTCAATATACAAACACCATCTTTGGCAGCCTATATTCCGGCTTATAAATTATTGACAATTAAGAAAGACAATCTGCTCGATATTCAGACTATCGCAATTGATAAAGTTAAACGTTATAACGAACTTTTTGATTTGTATAAAATGGAATATCAGTTTTTAGAGAGTCAGCAAACTAAGGATATTTGGAACAAAGCTATTTTAGATACTAAAAACTACCACGATTTTACCGATTTTCACCTGAAAGAATTAGTACGTTTACGCTTTTTATCAGATGATTGGCCTTCATTGTTCAAAGATTTTTTCTTGAAAATTTCCGGTTACGATTTATTTATTTTGGCGAATATTCAAGCAGATAAAGATTTTGATTATATTCTGAAAAATAAAGAAACCTTAAAAAAAGAATGGGTAGAATCCGAACAAAAGTCAAACAAAATTTTAGCCAAAAACAAACTTAAAAAGGAAGATCTTAACTGGACAGGTTATGATTTTCTGGTGGATTTCTATCGTTTCCGCAGTGCTGATGAATTGGCTTTAACCGATGTTGGTCAAAATAGAGCCAAAGCATATAAATTAGTAACACAATCATTCTTCGAAAATCATAAAGAGGATAATTCAAAAGAGAAACCGCTGCAAAACCAATTGCATTTGTTTTTAATTATATTCAATAAATTCATGCACGAAGTTCCTGCCGATCATTTTAGTGTAGATTTGAAGAATGGCGTCATTGAGGGATTGAAATAATTTAACCGCAAAGAGCGCTAAGATTTATACAAGGTTCGCAAAGTTTTATTAATAAAGCTTTGCGAACTTTGCGTTTTATGACCACAAATTAGGTAAAAACTTTTGCGTTCTTTGCGGTTAAATTTTATTCAGTACAACCTGAAACTATTTCCCTCCATTTACCGGATTAGTTCTCGCATAACTCCCATCATCATATTTTATCTCATAAGGCGAATCAAAAAAGGTACTTGGCAAATAATAATCAGTTGTAATGATTTGTGCCCCTGAAGCCTTTGCAGCATTAAAATGACTGTAATCATTAGCACGGGCTTCTTTCGTGTCAGAATCTGCTCTGGTTCTGATGATGTACCCTTTTTTAACTAAATCTGTAATTGTCGAATCTTCAGAATTGTTTCTGAATAAAGTCGCTGCTTCGGGTTTTCCTAGCTCAGCATTGATAAAAACAGCACGGCCTTTTAATGATGGATGATTCAAAGCATACAAATCTCTTTTGGCTCCGTTATTATCTAAAATAAATAAGAATTTGCCTTTTGCATTTTTCAGCGTTGGCCAGTTGTTATTTAAAACCGCTTCTTCCAGCGTTTTGTATTTTCCACGCACCATGTCTGGGGTAATTAACTTATTTCCTAAACCTTTGCGAAGTTCTTTGTCTAAAGCGTCGAACAATTCAGGTGTAAATTTCTCTGCCTTTGTGCCTAAGAAACTGTCGTCATCTTTTGGTTCAAGTGTAATAAAAACAGGAACATGATCCGGATTGGCATCAGACCATTTTTTTAATTCTGCAAGACAATTTTGTAAAGTGTAACATGAAGTTCTAAAATCAATATCGATCATATGGAATACTTTAAATCCCGGTTTTTTCATTTCTCCATTCGAATCATAGACTTCTTCAGATTTGGCGATATCCAAACCTTTTGGATGCGCATATTTTCCGCCTTTAGGATCAGCCTGAACATCAATTTCAAGATTACGCAAGCCTTTGTTTAATTGGTCTGTAAGGCTGATATGCGTGTATTGCAGCCCTTTTAAAGAACGCGAAGTATCTTTTGCCTGAATAGTATTGTACAAATCACTTTCGATAGCGTGTCTATAGCTGTTGTGTGAGCCAATAACCTGTAGTTGATTGATTTTTAAATCGTCGCTTTGTGCATTTGAATTTAAAATTACAGTTATAGTAATTAAAAATGTAAACAGAATTTGTTTCATAAATTTTGAAAATAGGAATTGATAAATGGAGTGAGGACGAGACAGGTGAACTTTGTTGTTTTTCGAGAGTACTAAATTAAAATCAAGATATGATTTTTATGTTAGATAAAGAAAAAGAAATAGCAAACAGGCTGTAACTTTTGTCTTGAAAAAGTAGTATTAATAAAGCAAAAGTATAGATTCCTTAATTTAAAGATAACTTTCAGGAAAAAAACAATGGTATTACATTTTATTAATTTACACCACTAAATACTACTTCAAGAACTTATGAATAATCCTGAAACTTTTGAAAAAACGTATACCCAATACTGGAAAAAGCTGACTGCCTTTTCGTATACGATGACTCAGGATAACGACCTGTCACAGAATATTGTCCAGGATGTTTTTGTCGATTTATGGGAAAGAAAAAGTGATATCGATATAAACGCCATAGAACCTTATTTATTCAGAGCAGTAAAAAACCAGGTTTTTAAACATTATCAGAATAATAGATTTGATAAGACGATACTGGAAGATAAATTTGAAGATTATGTAATTGATCATTTTGCTACGATTGATCCTGAGATTATGGATTTAATTTATTCATTATTAGACAAACTTCCCGAAAAAAGAAAAGAGGTTTTGCTGATGTATAAAATGCAGGATATGACAATTGATCAAATCGCTGATGAGCTCGGAATATCAAAACAAACCGTAAAAAACCAAATAACTTCAGCGTTAAAACAATTGCGGGAAGGCCTGAAAGACCTGGCCTGGCTTGCCCCATTTATTATTTTTCATCAAAACTTTTAAGATAACTTTCTGTTCATGTTTTCATAATATTTCATGATAGTACGATTTTAGATTTTCGGTACTTATAGATAACAATACGTATTATGGTAAAAAGAATAAAACATAGTTTAGAATATCTTATCGATAAAAGTATGCGTAATAAAGCAACTGAAGCAGAAGAAAATTTGCTGAATGATTTTGCTTTAAACGAATATCAAAATTTTAAATGGGATGAAAATGTAATGGGAAATTCAAATGAAGTTTCTGAAAATATATATGAAGGAATTCAATTCCGAATAGGAAAAAAGAAAACCTTTAAACCGTACTTAAAATATATAGCTGCTGCCAGTATTCTTTTTCTTGTTGGTTTAGGATTTTTATTCAAACCAGAGGTTGTTAATGAAAAGCAACTCACATTCAAAACGTCAGATGTCCCCAAGTCTATCAAATTAAGTGATGGCTCGAAAATTTATCTGGCAGCAAATTCATTATTTCAATATCCTGAAAAATTTGAAGGAGAGGAGAGAAAAGTTTCTCTATTAAAAGGAAATGCCTTTTTTGAAGTGGCAAAAGACAAAAAGCATCCTTTTATTATTACTTCAGGAGAAATTAAAACAAGGGTTTTGGGAACCTCATTTCACATTCAAATGTCAAAATCAAAATGTGAAGTAATTGTGGTAACCGGAAGAGTAAATGTTTCTTCAAAAGGACAAAGTGTCGATTTGATTCCGTATGAAGAGGCTTTGTTTTTGGGTGAAAAGCTAACCCGACTTCCTGTAGATAAAGTATTGGCAATGAATTGGTATACAACGGATATTACTATGAATGAAGCGACCCTGAAACAGGTAATTACGGTTTTACAATACAAATACGGAGTAACATTTGAATGCGAAAATAAGCAGGTTTTTAGTATTCCGGTTACTGTATTTATCGACAAGAAAGCTTCTCTTGAAAGCATATTGAAACAAATAAATTATATCACAAACCTAAAATTTAATGTTTATGGCGAAACAGTAAAAGTGAACTAAAATCAAAAAAAAAGCAGTTGCTGAGAACAACTGCGATTAATAATTAAGTATCGAAAAACCAATAACTTAAATCATGTATTTTAAACGAATCAATTTAAATTTTCTAAAGAGCACTTTCTTTTTAGTTCTGGCGCTATTGTCCGTTCAAAGCGGTTACAGTATCACCAATCTTAAAAAATCAAATGTAAAAAATAAAGTAGAAAAAGCGACATTAGTTTCTATTTTTTCAAAACTTAGCGAGCAAACAGGCTACAAGTTTAGTTACGGACAAGCCATTATTGTAGATAATACTACTTATTCTGTGAGTTACAGCGACGAATCTATAGCGGTAATTTTAAGCGATCTTTCTAAAAAAGCCAATTTTAATTATAACATTAACGGAAAATTAGTTCTAATTCAGAAAACAGTTCCCGCAAAAAAGACTAATGAAGCTGCAGATAAGATTAGGGTAAAAGGAAAAATTGTTGACGAAAATGGTGTGCCAATGCCTGGTGTAAGCATTTTAGAAGCAACAACCAAAAATGCTTCTGTCAGTAATTTTGACGGAGAATTCGAAATTACGGTTGAAGAAGGAAGAAATCTTGAGATTTCGTATTTAGGATATAAAATGAAAACCGTTGTGGCTCAAAAGGGTTTTATGACAATTCAGTTAGAACCAAACACATCTGAATTAAGCGAAGTTTTGGTAGTAGGTTATGGAAAACAGTCTAAAAAAGATGTAACCGGAGCTGTAACACAATTAGAAGCTGCAAATTTTAAACAGGGAGTGAATGTTTCTGTAGATAATTTAATTCAGGGAAAAGTGGCCGGAGTGCGTGTTGTCAATACAAGCGGAGAGCCGGGAGCAGGTGTAAATGTTACCATTCGCGGAGTTGGATCTATCAGAAGCGGAAGTACCCCATTGTTTGTGGTTGATGGTGTTCCGTTATCTAATGATGATGTGAGTCCTTCGGGGACTAATGTTGGTTTTGGAACTTCGGCTGCAAAAAATCCTTTAAACTTTTTAAATACAAGTGATATTGAATCGATTACCGTTTTAAAAGATGCTTCTGCAGCAGCAATTTACGGGGCAAGAGGATCTAATGGAGTTGTATTGGTTACAACAAAAAAAGGATCAAAAGGCGAGGGAACGATGACTTTTGATTCGTATTTAGGAGTTGCAACAGTAGCTAATAAACTGGATGTTTTAAGTGCAGACCAATACAGAAACGCTATTAAAGATCCGGCATTTGACCATGGAGGAAATACAGACTGGCAGGATGTAATTTACAGAACAGCCATTACTACAAATAATGCTTTGTCTTTTGCAAAACAAACAGATTCAGGAAATTATTATGCATCTCTTGCCCAAATGGATCAGGAAGGGGTAATTAATAACAGTAATTTCAAACGCATTTCAGGTAGAATTAATGCTGCTGAGTCATTTTTAGACAACAAACGTTTAAAATTAAAAATGAATCTTACAGCCAGTGAAACAAAAGATAATGGAGTTCCGACCAGTGATGATGGAGGTTCAAACGGACAATTGATCGTACATACTTTGATGGCAAACCCAACAAGACCTGTTTTTGACGCTGATGGTAATTACACGAATTTTAACATGAATGCGCATTATAATCCGGCCTATTTATTAAGTATTTACGAGGATGAAACACGCACTTTGAGAGTTTTAGGAAACTTAGAGGCTTCTTTTCGAATTGTTAATGGATTAGAGTACAAATTAAACGTTGGTATCGACCGCTCAACAGCTGAACGTAATACTACAATTTATCCAAACTTAACCGATTTGAATCCGAAAGGAAAATATGTACAGAATAATCTGGATTCTAAAAACTCTTTGATTGAGCATTATCTTACGTATAATTTATTGGTGGATAAACACAAGTTTGAAGTTTTAGGAGGATTCTCGTACCAAAAATTTGAAAGATCCGGAACAAGTTTCAGTATAGACGGAATTACGGATCAGGGCGTTGGTGTTAAACCTTCAATTAATCCGGGTTTTGAGGGAACACAATCAGGAACAACAGGTTATGCTCAGGAAAATGAATTGCAGTCTTATTTCGGAAGACTAAACTATACTTTTAATGATAAATATCTTTTAACAGCTTCCATGAGAGCAGACGGTTCTACCCGTTTTGGAGATAATAATAAATACGGTTACTTTCCTTCATTTGCTTTGGGATGGAATGTTTCTAAAGAAAGTTTCTTAGAAAATGTAAAGGAATTAAGCAACTTAAAACTAAGAGCAAGTTGGGGACAAACAGGAAACCAGGAAGTGGAAAATAAATTAACAAAAGCAAGTTATTCTTTGTCGGGTGCTGATGGATATTATTTGTATGATGATCTGAATCTGGTAAATGGAGTTTCTGTAGTCAGAACAGCAAATCCTGATTTAAAATGGGAGGTTGTAACACAATACAATCTAGGCTTAGATTTTAGTTTATGGAATGATAAACTGTACGGAACTTTTGATTATTTCAACAAAACAACTACTGATGCCATATTAAATGTGCCTTCTCCATCATTGAGTCCAACAACAACGATCTGGACGAATATTAATCAGGGTAAGATCATTAATAAAGGTTTTGAGTTTATGTTCGGTTCAAAATTAATAGAGACAAAAGATTTTAGCCTGAATATCGATATGAACGGTGCAACCTTAAAAAATAAAATAGAAGACTTGCCGGTTTCAGAAATTTTAACAGGAACTATTTCAGGACCGGGACAATCCGGAGTGAATGCAAATATTTACAAAAGCGGTTATGCAGCAGGATCATTTTATTTGTTAGAGCATATTGGTTTTGATGAAAATGGAGGTAACATTTTCAGAGATACCAATAATGATGGAAAAATTGATAACAGTGACAGGGTAATTATCGAAGGGGCTCTGCCTACTTTTTACTATGGGTTTAATACTGATATGAAATATAAAAACTTTAGTCTGTCATTTTCTATAATCGGTCAGACAGGAGGTTATTTGTTGAATAATACAGGATTAAATGCTTTAAATATTAACAACTTAGCTTCAGATAGAAACGTGGCTTCAGGATATTATGAATCGGGTGCGAATCCTGCAAACTCACCAATTTTATCTACTTTGTTTTTAGAAAAATCAGATTTTATCAGATTAAATACAGCGCGTTTAGGATATAATTTCGACTTAAAAAGTGTAAGCTGGCTAAACGGATTAACACTTTATGTAACAGGTCAGAATTTAATCACGATCACGAATTATTCCGGATACGATCCTTTGATTAACAGTCCGAAATCAAACGGTGGCAACCAATCTATAGGTATTGATTATGCTGCTTACCCAACTTCCAGGACTTTTAGCTTTGGAGCAACTTTAAAATTATAATTATCATGAAGACAAAAACTATTTTTAGTATAAAAATTATAACAATATTCACTTTTATATTTCTTTTAAACAGCTGTACAGATCTTGATGAGGTTGTTTTGGATGAAGTTTTAGGAGCAGAGGCTTCTAATCCAGAGGGAGCACTTGCCGCAGCTTATGACAGATTAGGAGACGGAACTTTTACAGATCATGGAGGTGTATTTTCTTTACAGGAATACACTACAGACGAAGCTATTTTACCAACACGCGGAAGCGACTGGGGAGATGGAGGAAAATGGAGAGACATGCACGAGTTTACCTGGAAATCTGATAATGCTGTTGTTGGAAATGGCTGGAATTTATTAACAAACGGAATTACACGTTCTTTAACAGCAATTAAGTCTATCGAAGAAAGTACGATAACTGATAAGAAGTTATTTTTGGCTGAAGCAAAAGCACTTTTAGCGTATTATACCTACTCAACTTTAGACTTATACGGACAAGCACCTTATAGAGATCCATTGACTCCAAATGCGCCGTTACAAATTTTAAAAGCAGATACTCATATTGATCAGTTGATTAAAGATGTCGAAGCTTTGATACCGGATTTGGCTAATATTGGAGAACAGCGTACCTATCACGGACGTTTTACAAAACAAGCCGCTTATGCTTTTTTAGGTACAATGTATTTAAACCGTGCCGTATTAAAAGACCGTTATAATGCAGCTTCAAATTTCAATTTTAATGAAGCTGCCGTAACCGGTACAGGAACTGATATGGATCGTGTTATTTATTATACTTCATTATTAATTGACTCAGGGAAATTTGCTTTAGAGAGTAATTATTTCAAGAACTTTGATATGGATAACAACAACGGATCGGAACTTATTTTTGCTATCGCTCAAAAGATCGACTATATCCGTAATGGTTCTAACAGTTTTGCCTACGTTTGTATGGAGCGTAACCAAAGGGTTTCTGCTGCAAACAGAGGAACAAATGCGGCCTGTACAACTCCTGAATTTTACGCAACCTGGGACGGAAATCATGATGACCCAAGATTTCACAGAACTTATCAGTATGCTGATGGTACCTGGTTTATGAATGATGGTACTGATGTTAGTGTTCCTGCAACAGATATCGTTCCTAAAAGTGATAATAAACCCTGGTTTCATTTTAACAGAGGAATTATGGCCGGACCGCAGTATGGACCAAAATTACTGACTTCGGCAGCTTTTGAAATGACTGCTGACGGACGTATAAAAGTGTCTCCGTTATATATGGAAAAAAGCAGCACAACCCGAATGGATTTTACGCCATCTTTAACTTTTCAAAATCCAGCTCAGGCTATTTTTGCTCAAAACGAAATCAATCAGGGAGCTCGTATTTTTAAATATGAATTTGATCCTGAAGAAGGAAATGGTTCCAGTAATGTTGATATATCGTTATATCGTTTAGGCGGAATTTACACCATGAGGGCAGAGGCTTATTTCAGAAAAGGAAGTAATGGTTTAGCAATGGATGACCTTAATAAACTGCGTACAAGCAGAAAGAGAGAATCTTTATATGGTAATGCAGCTGGAAAAGCCTTAACGTCTATAGACGAAACTGTTTTATATAATGAAATAGGTTTCGAACTGTATTGGGAATTATACAGAAGACCACAGATGATACGTTTTGGAAAATTTGATTTGTCAGGGACTGCTAAACCAGCTACTGAACCTTTTAGAAGAATATTTCCAATTCCGCAATCGGTTATAGATAATAAAGAATTTGATCAAAATTTCAGATACGATTAAGTTTTGTGTGTTAGTTTATTTTTTTTTTACAAACAGCCTGTTTTGAAAGAGACAGGCTGTTTTATTTATGAAATAATCATACTATATTAGTATAAGAGAATGCAATAAATGTATAACCAGAGCTAATCCATAATCAAGTTTTATTACCTGTAGTTTGCATCAAAACTACTAAAAGATCAATTTTTTAAGTTAATAATAGTATGTTTTTAAGATCATTAAAGCGCTTGCTTTTTTTATCAAGAAAGAGCAAATATTCTTATAAATAATTATTAAAACAATATTTATTCGTTTTTTTTGAACCTAAATGAGGCGATTGTTTAAAAAATTAATAATATTGTGTTTTCGAAACAAATTTACAAATGCCATCAAATTCAAGTTTAGATCAAAGTAAACTCCTTCATGAGTTATCTCAGGGAAGCGAACTGGCATTTACAAAATTATATAACCAATATAAAAATATTGTTTATTCTACCGCATTAAAAATTACAAAATCAAAAATTTTAGCTGAAGAAGCTGTTCAGGATGTCTTTTTAAAAATTTGGCAAAATCATGAAAATTTAGCCGAAATAACAAATCTTGAAAATTATCTTTTTATTATTTCCCGCAATCATATTTTTGATATGATTAAAAAAATAGCAAGAGAAGCTGCTTTGTCAACAGATATCAATTATAAAAATGCAGCTTCGGATAATGCTGATAACGCTATTAAAGATGATCAGTATAATATTATTTTAAATCAAATAATTGAACAGCTTCCCCCTCAGCAGCAAAAAATCTACAAAATGGCAAGATGGGAGGGGTTAAGCCACCAAAAAATTGGTGAAACATTAGGTATTTCTACAGAAACGGTTAAAAAGCACATGGCTCAGGCCCTGAAGTTTGTTCGTTTTAAAATTTCTCCTTACATGAATATGTTCATGTCAATTCTTTTGTTTCTTCTGTTATCTGTTTTTGCTTAAACATTAGTATCGAACCTTCCCATTTTATTTTTTTTGCATTTTTTTTTCACTTTAGACTACTCCCTCCCTCTTTTTTAATCGTCTTTATAATAAAGAACACTATTTATTTTGGGTTTGCCCCCTGTTTTTAGAGGTTTTTGTAAAAAAAAATAATAAATTCTAAACTCCCCAGGTTTACCATTTAAAAAAACTACTATTAATTTATAATACTCAAAAATGTATAAAAAAGTATTTGAAGAATTATTTGAAGGTTATCTACAGCATACATTGTCTGAAGTAGAAGAACAGCAGCTTATGGAAATGATAAGAAATGGCATGCATGATGATTTCATACAAGAAAAAATCAGTTTCTTATTGAGAGATCATAAAGACCTAGCATTTTTAGAAAAAGAAAAAGGAGATAATATCCTTACTTATATCCTTTCTGATTCTTCTGTCAAAGTTATTCCGATTAGAGAGAAATCATCTAAAAAGACGTTACGTACTTTATTAGCTATTGCGGCAGCAATTACTGTCTTGTTTGCAGTTAGAAATATTTTCTTTTATAAAAGCTCGCCAGATTATTTAAAAATTGATACTGTAGAACAGTCAGAGGAAAGAAGTCCTGTGTTGGCATTTAGTGGAAAACAGCTGATTCATTTACCTGATGGAAGTACGATTTTGCTCAATGAAAATAGTAGCGTGCAATATAATCAGGATAGTTTTAATGATAAAACAAGAGAGGTAACTTTGTCAGGAGAAGCTTATTTTGATATTAAACGAAATATAACTAAACCATTTATCGTACATACAGGTAAAGTACAAACAAAAGTTTTAGGAACTGCCTTTAATATTAATGCCTATAAATCTTCAAAAAATATACAAGTTACCGTAACACGTGGTAAAGTTCAGGTTGGAGATTTAGATAGGATATATGGTATCATTACTCCTAATCAGCAAATAGTAGTAAATAAAAGCACTTTAGTTCATGAACAAAATAATGTGAATGCTGCAATTGCAGTAGAATGGAAGAGTAATTACCTTATTCTGGATGACCTGAACATGAAAGAGGCAGTTACTATGATTTCTGAAAAATATAAGGTCAAAATTTTATTATCGAATGAAAAAATCAAAAACTGCAGAATAACGGCCAGCTTTCTTAACGAAGAAGACTTAGATCACGTTCTAAAAGTTATATGCAGTGTTATTGAAACGAATTACCATAATGAAAACGGAGTGATTACTCTGGATGGTAAGGGGTGTGAGTAAACAAAACTTAATTTTTAAAACCAGATAAATACGAAACAGAAACTAACCAATTAAATAATAAAAAAGCCATCCAGCTCCTACACCAGATGGCCAAGATTCTTAATAATTAATTCCAGTAACCATTAAAAAACAAGCAAATTTATGAAATTACGCTGTAAAACAACCATGTTTGAAAAGGAAAAGAATAATTCGTTATTCGGCTTTTCAAAAAAAACCATTACAATTATGCGAATCAGTCTATTCCACATTTTCTTATTGACCTGTGGCACGCATATGGTCCTTGCCAATGAAATGAGCGGTCAGAGTTTAGAATCGATATCAGTAGATATTGAACTTCATAATCAGGATCTTAAAACCCTGCTAAAGACAATTGAGAAGAAAACAGGATTACTGTTCGCTTATCAGCCGCAAATCATTAATAATTTTCCAAAAATTAGTACAGAAAAGGGAAGGCGCTCTGTAAGTGATATTCTGGATTCTGTTTTTCAGGGCAGTAATTTAGTGTATAAACAGGTAGATCAAAATGTTATTGTTTATAAAAAAGAAAGTACTAAATCAGAAATTAATAGCAATACTTCAAATAACGCCGAAGCTAATTATTACCTAAGCGGGAAAATTTTAGATGAAAATGGCTTGCCATTACCGGGTGTTAGTGTTTTGCTTGTAGGCAGCAATAAGCACGGTATATCTGATTTTGACGGGCAGTTTTCAATCGAATTATCATCAGGAAAACACGTGCTTAGAATATCTTACTTAGGATATAAAACACAAGAAATTACGGTTGAAAACCAAACAACTGTTACTATTAAAATGCAGCCCGATTTAGCCAAACTGGACGAAGTGGTCATTATTGGTTATGGTACTACAACCAAAAGAACTTCTACCGGATCAGTAGTTAAAATTACTTCTCAGGATATTGAAAAACAGCCAATTACTAATATTCTTCAAAGTTTACAAGGAAGAACCCCGGGAGTTTTTGTTTCTCAGACTTCTGGTTATGCGGGAAGTAATATGAATATCAGTATTCGTGGTCGAAATTCTATTGCAGGAGACAATCTGCCTCTTTATATAATCGATGGTGTTCCTTATATTTCAGACGACATAAAAGAGCAGGTACAGTCAGATCGAGTAATAAGAGGAGCGCAAAAAAGATCAAGCCCGTTAAATATTCTGAATCCAAACGATATTGAGAGTATCGAAATTTTGAAAGATGCAGATGCTACTGCGATATATGGTTCGAGAGGTGCAAATGGTGTTGTGCTGATTACCACCAAAAAAGGAGAGGCCGGAAAAACGGAATTTACTGTTAATACTGCTTCCGGTATATCTGATGTGGCGCATAAGATAAAAACCTTAGATACAGCTACTTATTTAAATATGCTTCGTACAGCGTTAACCAATGCAAATGCAAATCCAAGTAATTCCAGCACGGGAATAGCTCTTACGGATTTTGATCCAAATGCTTATACGGACTGGCAGGAAAAATTAATAGGGGGCTCTGCAACATTTAACGATTTTTCAGGAAGCTTAAAAGGAGGGAACGACACGACTAATTTTTTATTAAGTGCTGCCTATCATAACGAAAATACTGTTTTACCAGGAGATTTTGGTTACAATAAATTTTCTACCAATTTTAATGTAAATCATTATACTTTAAACAAAAAACTAAAGATAGGAGCTTCTGTTATTTTTGCTTCGGATAAAAATAAACTGCCATTTTATGACATTACCAATTATGCTGTAAATACGGCACCAAATCACCCTATTTATAACCCTGACGGTACCTATTATTGGTCTCCTACTTATAACAGTGCCATAAATCCAATTGCTGCCCTTACCAGAAGAGTAGAAGATCAGGGAACAAATTTAATTACAAATGTAAGTGCTACATTGGATCTGGCTAAGGGATTGTCTCTTAAAACCGATTTAGGATATGGAAGAGCACAATCGACTTCTGAACAATTTTTACCTTCATCAGGTATGAACAATGTGTATTACACAGCTAATAATATTTCACTTAACGCGTCAAGATCTTATACTCTTTCTATAAACAACACGAATAATTTTACGTTTGAACCGCAATTAAATTACGCCACTTCTTTATGGAAAGGTAATCTTACTGCCTTGGTTGGAGGCTCTTGGCAAAACAGAAAATCAGAAATGCCTTCTTACGTAAGTTCATCAGTATACAGTTCTGATAACCTTATTGGGATTACAGGTTCTGCAGGAAATGTAACTTCTTTTAACGGTTCATCTGAATATAAATATGTTTCTCTTTTTAGCAGGGTAAATTATAATATATTAAATAAATACATTCTTAACGTAACCTTTAGAAGGGATGGTTCTTCAAAATTTGGAGAAAACAAGCGTTATGGCGATTTTGGATCTATAGGTGGCGCATGGGTTTTTTCAGAAGAAAAATTCTTAAAAGACAACTCATGGTTGAGTTTTGGTAAAATTCGTTCCAGTTACGGTAAAATCGGTAGTGATGATATCGGCGATTATGGTTATGCTTCGACTTATCAAACCAGTACTTATGGCGTTGGAAATTCGGCTATGGTATCAGCCCGAATTGCAAATCCAAATTATCAATGGGAAATTACCAATAAATTTGAAGCGGCATTAGACTTGGGTTTCCTACAAGACAGAATCTCTTTTACTGCGGCCTATTACAAAAACGTTTCTTCCAATCAATTAGTTCCGTATACGCTTAGTCCACAAGCAGGGTTTCTTAGTTATCAGGCAAACTTAGGTGCTAAAGTTGAAAATTCAGGATTAGAATTTACGTTAACCACGACTAATATTCGAAATAAAAACCTGAACTGGAGTACTTCGTTTAATATTTCTAAAAATAAGAATACTTTGGTTTCTTTTCATAATATAGAAACGTCGTCATATTTCAGTACATATGTAGTAGGGAATCCATTAAATAGTTTGTATTTGTTGAATTACACAGGTGTCAATGCAGCTGGTATTCCGCAATTTGAAGATGTTAACGGTGATGGAAGAATTTCTTCAGGATTTGCAGATACAGGCGTTGGAGATAGAAAATACCAAGGGCCTACTTATCCGGACTATTATGGAGGAATCTCAAACTCAATTTCTTACAGAGGATTTGCACTTGACTTTTTATTTCAATTTGTAAAACAAGATGGAAGAAATTTGATGTCGTCCATTGGTGTACAGCCAGGATATCCGTACGGCCTTGCTAATTATCAGGTAGATGAATACAGGGATTATCTGGCTCAGGGAAATGTGTTGAGTTCAAATTATCAGTCGAGTTTCTTTAATTACTTAGGATCAACAGCTACAGTTGTAGACGCATCTTACATTAAACTAAAAAATGTAAGTGCTTCATACACTATTCCTTTGAATGAAAGTACTAAAAAAGTAATACAGAATATTCGTGTTTCACTACAAGGCCAAAATTTAGTAACGTTTACCAAATACAAAGGGTTTGACCCTGAAACGCAAGGTTTAAATTTACCTCCCTTACGTACTGTGACGCTTGGAACTCAGTTAACATTTTAAATCTAAAAACATGAAAAATAATTCTATAAAATACACGTATATATTTTCGTTTTTTCTTTTATTGGGATTAACGGGCTGTGATGAAATGCTTGAAGTTGAAATCCCTAAGCAACAGATGGAATCTGAAAATATTTATGTTTCAGAAGTCACTGCCGAGGCTACTATAAACGGCATTTACCAGAGTATGGTAACGGGTTTAAGTTTTGTTAGCAACATTCACGCTTTGCCTGGAGAAACATCAGATGAACTGATATTAAGATCTCAGCTTACAGATGTTTATACCACAAATGAAATAATAGAAACAGATGGCTCTGTAAGTGCAATGTGGACAGATTTTTACAAAACCATATACAATGCAAACAAAGCAATTGAAGGTCTAAAGGCCAGTACAACTCTTAGTCCTGACAAAAAGAAGCACTGGATCGCCGAAGCAAAATTTGTAAGAGCGTATTGTTATTTTTATATGACTAATTTCTGGGGCGATGTTCCTTTGATTATAACTACAGATGTAGACAAAACGGCTTTAGCACCACGAAATACTCAAACTGAAATTTATACTCAGATTTTGCTGGATTTAACAGAAGCTTCCAATGATCTTCCTATTAATTACAGCAACTACGGTAATCTGCGTATCAGAGCTACAAAATGGGCAGCTGAAGCATTATTGGCAAGAGTAAATCTTTATTTAGGGAAATGGACAGAAGCTGCAGCTCATGCCAGCTCAGTAATTGGTGAAAACGGTACTTATAAAATCATTACCGGATTAACAGCTAATAACAGTCCTTTTATTGCTGACAATACAGAATCAATCCTGCAAATTCCCTATTTCAATACAGCTTATTCCTACGAAGGTGGTGCTTTGTTTTCTTCGGGAGGAAAATATATACTTAGAAAAGGGGCTACTCTGTTTGAAACAGGCGATGCCAGAAAAACGAATTGGACAGATCCTGTTACCGGAACTACATTTTTAGCACCAAGAAAATATAAAAATGCATTTGTTGCTACTCCTGTAGAACGTTCAACAGTACTTCGTTTAGCTGAACTGTATTTGATAAGGGCCGAAGCAAGGGTGAAATTAAATGATATTACCGGAGCTCAGCAAGATATTAATGTAATCCGAAACAGAGCTTTACTAGACAACACTACTTTAACAGATCCGAATCAATTACTGGATTTAATTGCCTTAGAAAGAGAACGCGAACTTTTTACGGAGTTCGGTCACAGATGGTTCGATCTTAAAAGAACCGGAAAAGCCGACGAGGTTTTAGGAGCAATTACCGGAAAAATATGGGCTGGAACCGATAAACTGTACCCTATACCGGATTCTGCTAGACGCTCTAATCCTTTCCTTACTCAAAACTTAGGATACAACTAAATCATTTAAAAATTTACTCCGGAATGCTTTTTTATGAAGCATTCTGGAGATTTAAAGAACACTATGGAAACAACAATTGTAAGAGTTGAGGACTTGTCGCATCAATATAGCAAGGATTGGGCAATACAAAATATCAGTTTTGAAATCAAAGAAAACAGAATTTTAGGTCTTTTAGGATCTAACGGTGCTGGGAAATCAACTACGATGAATATTCTTTGCGGCGTTTTAAACCAAACCCACGGAAATATATTTATTGACGGAATTAACCTGAAAGAAAACCCTGTTGAAGCTAAAAAACTAATTGGTTTTTTGCCACAGACACCACCTTTGCATTTAGATTTAACAGTAAACGAATATTTGATTCACTGTGCAGAATTGCGTCATGTTAAAAAAGAAGATTTGCATAGTGCTGTTGAAAAAACCAAAGAAAAATGCGGTATTGCACATTTCAGCAACCGATTAATAAAAAACTTATCTGGCGGTTACAGACAGCGTGTGGGAATTGCACAAGCCATTATTCACGAACCAAAACTGGTAGTTTTAGATGAGCCAACAAACGGATTAGATCCAAACCAAATTTTAGAAGTCAGAAACTTAATCAAGAAAATCGCTAAAGATAAAGCCGTAATATTTTCTTCACATATTCTGTCTGAAGTTCAGGCAACTTGTCAGGACATCAGAATGATTGAGAACGGACACATGGTTTTTTCAGATACGCTGGATGCTTTCAATAATTATATAGAAGCTGACAAATTAACGGCAAGTTTCGAAAATCCACCAACAATCGAGGCCTTAACTGCAATCGATGAAGTCACAGCGGCAGTTTATCTTTCTTCTAAAAAAGTACAAATTACTTTTAAAGGAACACAGGAAGTGGCAGAAAAAATTGTAGCACTGAGCGTTTCTAATAATTGGAAATTACGGGAAATTCAATTTGAAAAGGTATCTCTTGATGAAATTTTCGCTCAGTTGTCTAAAAAAGCACCTTCTAAAAACGCTATTCTTTCTTAAAAAAAAACAAATGAAAACAATATACAGAATCGCTAAAACAGAACTCAACACCATGTTCTATTCGCCTGTTGCATGGGTCGTTTTAGTTATATTTTCCATTCAGTCCAACTGGAAATTCTTCGAATTAATTGAACGTTTTGAAAAATCGCAAAAATTAGGCAATGACATGAACAATTTGTCTCACGTTATTTTTTCAGGGTTTATGGGGTTGTTTACAGAAATGCAGACTTATTTATACCTGTATGTTCCGTTATTAACGATGGGTTTAGTGAGTCGTGAAATTAACAGCGGATCTATAAAACTACTGTTTTCTTCTCCAATAAAAATCAAGGAAATCGTATTAGGGAAGTACCTCGCCATTGCAGCTTACTGCTCGCTCTTTGTGGTCATATTAGGATTGCAGGTAGTAATTGCTTATTTCTCTGTTGATAATTTAGATTTAAAATTTACTATTTCAGGTCTCATCGGCTTGTATTTACTGGTTTGTACCTATGCTGCTATTGGTCTTTTTATGTCTTGTTTGACTTCTTATCAGGTGGTGGCTGCCATCAGTACTTTGGTGGTTTTGGCAGGCTTAAATTTTATTGGAAAATTATGGCAGGATGTCGAGTTTGTAAAGGATATTACCTATTTTCTTTCTATCTCAGGTCGTGCCAATGAAATGCTGGAAGGACTCTTAATTAGTAAAGATATATTTTACTTTATTTTGGTTAGTACACTTTTTATTGGACTGAGTATCTATAAATTACAAACTGGCCGAGACGCACAATCTATGGGGCAAAGAGTTGCTAAGTATACTGCATTAATAACCGTTGTTTTGGCATTGGGTTATATTACATCAAGAGCATCACTTACACTGTACTATGATATGACCCGCACTAAAGACAGGACCCTTACGGCGGCAAGTTTAGATATAGTCAAAAAAATAGAGGGTCCGGTTAAAATAGTAACCTATGTTAACTTATTAGATATAAACTATGCCATGGCTATGCCCTATTCGCAAAATTATGACTTGGCCCGCTTTGAGCAATATACACGATTTTTACCTCAGATAGAGATGCAATATGTCTACTATTACGATACCTCAAACAATGAAGCTTTATATGCCCAGAATCCGGGATTAAATGATAAGCAGCTGACAGATAAAATGATTGAAACACAGGGTTTAAAGATAAAAAAAATATATTCCCCAGCAGAAATTAAGAAAATTATCGATTTAGGTCCTGAACAAAATCGTGTAGTGAGAACGGTAGAATATAATGGACAGAAAACATTTTTAAGAATGTATGATGACATGTTCAAAGCTCCTAGTGAAAGAGAAATCTCTGCAGCCTTAAAACGTTTAATAGTTCCTGCTCCTAAAATTGTTTTTGCAACCGGAAACATGGAACGAAGCGTTGACAAAAACGGAGATAAAAATTACAAGACAGGATTCAATGAAATTACTTTCAGATTTTCTTTAATCAATCAGGGATTTGATGTTGCTTCTGTAGATATTAATGCACAGAATATTCCGGAAAACACCAATATTTTAATTATTGCTGATCCAAAAACACAATTAAGCCAGGGTGCCATTGACCGAATTTCTAAATATATCGACGAAGGTAAAAATTTAATGCTTTTAGCAGAACCTGAAACGAATTCGGCATTGGCTGCCATTACCGATAAATTAGGTATTGGTTTTACCAAACAGACATTGGTACAGGAAAGTGAAATCAATTCACCGGATTATTTGGTTACGGAATTTCAAAGAAATATTGATCCGGCTTTAATTAAGTTTAGCCCTAATCCAAATAATAGCCCAATTCCGCTTTTAGGAAGCAGCGGGATCAAAATAATTAAGGATACAGGATTTAAAGTAACCCCGCTTTTAAAAACCAATAACCAACCGGCCTGGGAATCTCAGACGGGAATACCATCGGTTTCACCGGAATTGAAAAATCAGCCTTCTGTAAAATCAGTTCCTTTAGTGGCAGCCTTAACCAGAAACAGTAAGGGGAAATCCCAAAAGATAATTGTAGCCGGAGATGCAGATTTTATGGGGAATGCTGAGTTGAGCCGTGGCGGTTCTGGAACATTTCAGTTTGTAACCGATATTTTTAGCTGGTTTAGCAATTATGAATTTCCAATTGATACAACGCGTCCTGAAAACATTGATAAAAAGCTAACGATAACATCTAATCAGGTCTTTATCAGTAAAATTGTCTTCATCGGACTGTTTCCTTTATTGATCATATTGAGTGGTGCTTTTATTTTAATTAGAAGAAACAGAAGATAAAATCACCTTTTGGTGTCGTTGGAAATGAGATAACCATTTATTTTTTGCTCCCAATCAAAAAATAACCTAACTGACTTTTTTAACGGCATCAATTGGATAAAAAAACAAAAAAAATGACTAAAAAAAATATCATCATTGGGATTCTGCTGCTGTCTTTTCACGGAGCATTTTCTCAATTCAAAACCACAATTCCGCTGGATAAAAATGTTACGACCGGAAAATTAAAAAACGGTTTAACCTATTATATCCTGCATAACGAAGAACCAAAAGACAGAGCGAGTTTTTACTTTGTTCAGAATGTTGGCGCTATTTTAGAAGATGACAATCAAAACGGATTAGCCCATTTTCTCGAACATATGGCTTTTAACGGAACAGAACATTTTAAAGGTAAAGGAATCATTAAAATGCTGGAAAAAAATGGCGTAAGTTTTGGTAAAGATATCAATGCTTACACAGCTCAGGACGAAACAGTTTATAACATTAGTTCTGTTCCTGTTACGAACGAAAAACTAATCGATTCTACCCTTTGGGTTTTACATGACTGGTCTGGTTCTCTTTCTTTAACAGATGAAGAGATTGATGCAGAAAGAGGCGTTATCAGAGAAGAATGGAGAACCAGACGCACAAGCAGTTTTCGTTTAAAAATGCAAACAGATCAAGTTTTATACAAAGGTTCAAAATATGCAAAACGCGATGTAATTGGCGATTTAGATATTATCAATAACTTTAAATATACTGAACTTAGAAACTATTATAAAAAATGGTACAGACCCGATTTGCAGGCTGTCATAGTAGTGGGCGATATTGATGTGAAAGCCATGGAAGAAAAGGTGAAAAATATTTTTTCAGGTATTCCGCTTGCGAAAAAACCGGCAGAACGAAACTATTTTGAAATTCCTAAGCATAATGAATTGTATTTTGGAACGGCCGCTGATAAAGAAGCTTCTTCAACTTTAATTACATTACGATATATTCTGGATGAACCTTTGGTAAGAGACAGCATTGTAAGCCGTAAAAATGCTATGAACTCTTTTTATACCAGCATATTAAACAATCGTTTAAAAGAATTACTATTAAAAAACCAAAGTGCTAGTCTAAACTTTCAAAGTTACTTTGCACCTATTTCCAGACTCAACACTTCATTTAATATTTCAGCCGAAGGCAAAAAAGGTAAAACTGTCGAAGCCTTTGAAGAAGCCTTTGAAGAAGCAGAACGCTTAAAACGTTTTGGTGCTGTACAAGCCGAATTAGACCGGACCAAAAAACTTTTTATAAGCTCATACGATGATTTTATAAGTAATAAAGATAAAATTGATAATGAAACATGGGCAGGCAAATTCACTGATTATTTCTTAAAAGCAAAACCATTTCAATCGCCTGAAGAGGATTATAAACTGATTGTGGGTATTATAAAAAGCCTTTCATTGGAGGAATTGAACGCTTATATAAAAACGATTCAGAAACCAACAAATCAGGTAGTTTTAGTTACTGGTTCAGATCAGAACAAAAATGATTTCCCAACAAAAGATGCTATTGTAAATGTGATGAAAAAGGTGGAAAGGATGACTTTGGAACCTTATACAAAAAAAGTCAATAATGCGCCTTTAATAGAAAAAGAATTAAAAACGGCTGCCATCAAAAAAACATTTGAAGTAGCCGGAATAAAAGACTCAAAAGGTTATATTTTAGCAAATGATGCAAAAGTAGTTGTGCTTCCAACGACTTATTCACAAGATCAGATTGTGTTCTCTGCTTTTTCAAGAGGAGGTAAATCTTTGGTGAAAACAGAAGATTTAACATCTGCAGAAATTGCAACAACACTGGCAAGGTCTTCCGGACTTGGAAATTTTGATAATATTGGTTTAAAAGAAAAACTAACTGGCAAAGTAGCACAGTCTGCTCCCTTTATTGGTGCAAACACGCAGGGTTTTCAGGGAGGCTCAAACAAAGCCGATTTTGAAACCATGCTGCAATTGCTTTATCTTTCTTTTGAAGCGCCACGATTTGATGCGAATATTTTCAGTATCCTGAAAGAACAATATAAAAATCGCATGGAAACCATCAAAAAAGATAACGGAAGCGCTTTTAAAGACAGTATTGATTTGGCAAATTCGAATCATAATCCAAGAACTTTTCTCTTCAACGATAAATTTCTGGAGACGATTGATCTGAAAAAAGCGGAAAACATATACCGTGACCGATTTAAAAACGCGGCTGGCTTCACGTTTATTTTTGTCGGAAATATTCCGGAATCCGGATTGGAATTAATTCAGAAATACATCGGGAATTTAAAATCAAATCCAGCTTTAAAAGAAAATTTTGTAGATCATAACATTGAACCTAAAAAGGGAAAAACAGTTGTTCATTTTAAACGCCCAATGGAAGTTCCTAAGACCACTGTTTATCTAAACTTAACAGGAAAGACAGCGTACAGCAAAGAAAATGCCTTGTCAATGTATGTTATTGGGGAAATATTATCAAAACGATTCCTGCAGACCATCAGAGAAGAAGAGGGGGGCAGTTACGGGGTAAGCGTTGGAGGTAATCTTGAGTTAATTCCTGAGCCAACTTTTAGTCTTGCACTTACTTTTGACTGTAATCCTGAAAAAGAAGAAAAATTGATGCAGATTGTCTGGAAAGAATTAAACGATTTAAAATCGAATCCGGTTAATGCAAATGATTTGGAAGACATTAAAAAAGCGCTTTTAAAAAACAGAGAAGAATCGCTTAAAAACAATTCTTTCTGGAACACCACGCTGTATAACAATAGTTTAAATCAGATTCCTTTTTTGCAGGATGAAGAATATAAAAATATAATTTCTAAAATTAATCAGAAAACTATTCAGCAGTTTAGTAAGCACGTTTTGGATAGTTCTAGTAGTGTTGAAGTGATTATGAGTCCTGAACCCCAATAAAGGATAATATGAACTTTAACATACATTTTTTTATTTTAATTAGTTTTAAAGGCTGTCTGATAAAGACAGCTTTTTTTAGTTATGGCCGGTATATTCTGTAATTGACAGCAATATTCAGAAAGTTAATCGTTATAACCGAATTTATATGATAGATTTTTTCAGAATAACTACAGTGTTTTGAAAATACTTGCTGGAAACAATGTTCGAATAAGGGTAATTTCATTTTGATAAATATAAATCATTTCGAAGAAATTGAATAAGTAGCTTCTGTTGAAGAAAAAACAATAAACAACTTAATGTAAGTTAAGGCTTCCAGTTAAAATCAAATCTTTAATAAAAATCAAAATTACTTTACCAATAATTTGCAAAGTACTTCAAACAAAAAGATTGTAGAATTTCATTCCAAAACGTTAAATTTATCGGTATAGTATTGACTATTGATATCGAAATTAGTTTTATCTTAGCAGGGATAAAAACTTTTTTTGATTCGAATTTATTACAAAAGAATACAAAAAATGATTTTAAACCGGATCAAAACAATTAAATTATCCCGCACAAAATGAATAAACAGATTTACAATCTTCTCTTAGCAGACGATGACGAAGACGATTGTATTTTTTTTAAGGAAGCACTTGATGATCTATCGGCTCCTGTAACTCTTATGACCGTTAATGATGGTGTGGAGCTTATGGATCATTTGACTGTAGCGGTTTCAGATTTACCAGATCTGCTTTTTCTGGATTTAAACATGCCGCGAAAAAACGGGCACGAATGTCTGACGGAAATAAAAAAAATAGACGAGTTGAAAAACCTTCCTGTTATTATTTTTTCAACTTCACTTGATAGTGAAATTGTAAATACAATGTATGACAAAGGCGCTTTATACTATATTCGCAAACCTGGAGATTTTTATAAATTAAAACAAGTAATAGGCAATGCACTTAAGGTTATTTGTGAAAATAATTTCAAAAAGCCCGAAAGAGAGAATTTTATTCTTCAACCCTAAAATAGTATTTGGATACGCATGACAAATAAAGAGCATTATTTTCTTGAAGGCGGTGGTGAGATGGGACAGCTCATTAGAAGTAAGGACTGGAGCAAAACACCAGTAGGTGATCCGGATGCATGGCCACAAAGTCTTCGTACGACGCTCAGTATTATTTTAAATTCAAAATTTCCAATGTTTCTCTGGTGGGGAGAAGAACTTACTTGTTTTTACAACGATGCGTACCGCCCGAGCCTTGGAGAAGAAGGCAAACACCCAAAAATATTAGGACAAAAAGCAGAAGAAGCCTGGTCTGAGATCTGGCCCGTTATATTTCCTCTTATTCAGCAGGTATTAGCCGGTGAAGGATCTACATGGAGTGAAAATCAGCTTATTCCAATATTTCGAAATGGCAAACTTGAAGATGTCTATTGGACATTCAGTTACAGTCCCGTTCGCAATGAATCCGGAAAAATTGCAGGAGTAATGGTCATCTGTAATGAAACAACAGAAAGTATAACTTCTCTTAAAAAATTAGAAGAAAGCAATAACCGCTATTTAAGCAATATCATTCAGGCGCCAACAGCCATGTGTGTTTTTAGAGGAAAAAACCATGTTGTTGAAATTGTAAATGACATGATGCTTGAGATTTGGGGAAAAAATAAAGAAGAAGTCATAAATAAACCCATATTTGAAGGCTTACCTGAGGCAAAAGGGCAAGGTTTGGAATTACTGCTTGATAAGGTTTATGAAACAGGGGAAAAATTTGCTGCAAATGAACATCCTGTTAATCTTCCCCGAAACGGGAAAATAGAAACTACTTACATCAATTTTGTATACGAGGCATTAAAAGACGCCGATGGAACCATTTCCGGTATAGTAGCAATAGCCATAGAAGTAACGGAACAAATAATATCCCGTTCAAAAATAGAGGAAAGTGAGCATAAAACAAGGGCCTTGGTAGAAAATGCTCCCTTTGCCATTGCAGTTTACACTGGTGAAGAAATGATTATCGAGCTGGCCAACGAATCCATTATTAATATTTGGGGAAAAGGTAATGATGTAATAGGAAAATCATTTATGGATCTTTTGCCCGAACTCACCAACCAGCTGGTATTTGAGCAGATTAAAAATGTTTATAAGACTGGTGTGCCATTTCATACAGAAAATACACCACTGGATTTACTGGTTGATGGAAAGTGGGGGACTTATTATTTTAATTACGAATTTACGCCCTTATATGATTTAAAAGGAAACATATATGGCGTTATGAATACCGGAATTGACCTGACCGACCTAAACCTGGCAAAGAAAAGGGTGGAAGAAAGTGAAGAAAATATTCGCAGCATGGTACTGCAGTCACCTATTGGTATTTGTGTATTGGATGCCGCAACTTTGGTAACCGAAACAGTCAACGACAGTTTTATTGAAATAGCCGGTAAACCTTATGAGGACATAGCCGGTAAATATTATTGGGATTCATTCGCTGAGGTAAAACCATATTATGAGGAGGCTCTTAAAAATGTAGTAGAAAAAGGTGTCCCTTTTTATATCAATGAAGTCGAAATGATACTTGTTCGGCATGGAAGAGAGGAAACTATATATGTAACTTTTGTTTATGCTCCGCTTAAAAATAGGGAGGGGAAAGTAAAAAAAGTAGCGATTTGGGTTTTGGACAATACGCCTCAGGTAATAGCAAGACGTACAATTGAAGAGGCTAATAAACGTTTCAAAAATACAGTCAAACAAGCTCCTGTTGGAATTACTATTTTAAGAGGTAATGACTATGTGGTAGAAATGGCCAATGAAGCTTATTTGAAACTGGTTGACAGAGACGAAACTTTTTTAGTAGGTAAACCGCTATTTGATTCCTTGCCCGAAGTTAAAGAAACGGTAAGTGCTCTCTTGAAAGATGTTTTAAATACGGGCACTCCATATCACGGAAATGAAGTGCCGATTCCAATAAAAAGACAGGGTATAGAAGATATATATTACTTTGATTTTCTTTACCATCCGCTAAAAGAAGAAAACGGTGAAATTTCTGGTATCATAGTAACAGTAACAGAAGTAACAGAAAAAGTAGAATCTAAAAAGAAGACAGAGCAAAACGAGCAACGACTTAACATTATAGTAGAAGCCAGCGAACTTGGTACATGGGAACTGAATGTAAAAACAAAAGAACTGCACTATTCTAACAGATATCTTGAGATTATCGGGGGATATAAAGAACATAGACATTTATCTCATGAACAATTAATTAAACATATTTATCAGGAGGATCTGCATATTAGAGAAAGAGCATTTAAACATGCCATTGCTACCGGAAATCTTTATTATGAAACAAGGGTAATATGGAACGATAAATCCATTCATTGGGTAGAAGCCAAAGGAAAAGTTTTCTATGATGATGATAATAACCCCGAAAGATTATTAGGTACTGCCAGAGATATAACAGAACTGAAAAAACACCAGCAGGAACTCGAAGAAAGCGAACAAAAATTCAGGCTTCTTGCCAGTTCAATGCCACAGCATATTTGGACATCGGACACAGAAGGTAACCTGAATTATTATAACCAATCTGTTTATACTTATTCTGGTCTAACCCCACAACAAATAAATGAGAAGGGCTGGCTGCAAATTGTGCATCCTGATGACAGGGAAGAAAATATAAAAGCATGGATGGATTCCATCGCTACCGGAAAAGATTTTTTATTCGAACACCGTTTCAAAAGGTATGATGGTGTATACCGCTGGCAATTAAGCCGGGCTACTCCGCAGATTGATGAAAATGGAAAAATACAAATGTGGGTAGGTACAAGTACTGACATAGAAGATCAAAAAACGTTTACTAATGAGCTGGAAAGACAGGTAAGAGAGCGAACAAAAGAACTTGTCTTATTAAACGAATCCCTTGAAAAGAGTGAAGAACGTTACCACTTAATGGTTGAAGACGTACAAGACTATGCCATCTTGTACCTAAGTCCCGAGGGTATAATTGAGAACTGGAATCAGGGAGCTCAAAAAATAAAAGGGTATAAAGCAGAAGAAATTATCGGTAAAAATTTCTCTATTTTTTATATTGAATCAAATAGAAAAGCAGGCCTTCCTCAAAAATTATTAAAATTAGCTCAGGAAAAAGGAAAGACAAACCACGAAGGCTGGCGCGTTCGAAAAAATGGCAGTCTTATCTGGGCAAGTGTTGTCATTACTGCTGTACATGACAAAAAAAAGAACCTTATAGGATTTTCAAAGGTTACACACGACCTTACTGAAAAGAAAAAGGCTGACGATAAACTAAAACTAAACAGATTAGAACTTCAGCAAAAAAATGCAGAATTAGAGCAAATGAATAAGGAGCTTCAGTCTTTTGCGTATATCTCTAGTCATGATCTGCAAGAACCTTTAAGAAAAATCCAGACTTTTGCCAGTCAGATTATTGATAAGGAATCTGATAACTTATCTGATGTTGGAAAAGATAAATTTCAAAGGATGCAGCATGCGGCAAAACGAATGCAGACCTTAATTAATGATCTTTTAGCGTATTCCAGAACTAATGTTCAGGAAAGAATATTTGAAAAAACAGATCTGTCTAAAATCATTGATGAGGTAAAAGAAGATCTGAGAGAGGAATTGGAACAAAACGGTGCTGTCATCGAAAAATTTAAAACGTGTGTAGTAGATGTCATCCCGTTTCAGTTTAGGCAGCTGTTGTACAACCTGATCAGCAATGCTATTAAATTCGCTAAACAGGATACTCCTGCCGTGATAAAAATTGATAGCGAAATATTTAAAGGGGCAGCCATTAATAATGATAAGGCTAAAGCCAGTATCGATTATTGCCAAATTAGGGTATCAGACAACGGCATTGGTTTTGATCAGCAATACAGTGCCAAGATATTTGAAGTGTTTCAGCGCTTACACGGAAAACTCGAATATACAGGAACAGGAATCGGACTGGCTATTGTTAAAAAAATTGTTGAAAACCATAACGGATTCATTACAGCCAGCGGTGAGCCAGACAAAGGAGCTACTTTTGATATTTATATTCCTGTAAATGAAATTAAAAATTGAATTTCTAAATTGAACTTTGTCATAGAATAACGTTTTTTCACTAGCAGTTTATCGTAAGAGGAAATGAATTTGCAAAAAGTATGTTTTTTTACTCTTTCGAAATGTTTTTTATCTGGATATTTTTGAAATCAATTGGAGAACCTTCATAATTGAGAGAAATTTTACCTTCTGTTGCAGTAGCTTCTGTCCCTTCGTTTACGAGTTTTCCATTCAGGTACTGCGTAATTTTTCCGTTGAAGGATCTGATAACAATCATGTTCCAATCACCATACGGATTTTCGTTTTCAAGAAATTTGGCAGAAGTAACACTGGCTCCCGGTTCAACCTGTTTGCCGTTTACTTTTGCCGTAACCTGATCTAAAAAAATAAAATCACCCGTAGTATTTTCTTTAATTTGAAACTGGATTCCTTTTGGCCAGATTTTATCAGGATAATCTGACGGAATGTTGTACATCACACCGCTATTTTTCTTGTTCTTTGTTTTATATTGCTCTTCAATATTCCATCTGTATGCTAAACTAAGCTCAAAATTAGTATAACTTTTTTTAGACATTAAATACCCGTTTGTGTCACCGTACATTCTGATCATGCCGTTAGTGCATTCATAAGCCTCTGAAGGCTGAAGTCTTTCAGTACTGTTTTTTGTAAAAGCATACCAGTCATTAATAGACAGGCTTTTTTGTTGAACACCACATGAACTTAAAATTAAAAGAAAGGCAATAGCAGTAGTTGTTTTTTGAAACATAAATTTAAATGTAAAGCAAAATGGATCTAAGTGTTTAAAACGGTAAAAGTAAGGAATACAAAATCGTATTAAAAATTATTATTCTTAAAGAGATGACTTATAAAGTTATTATAACATTATTGCAATTTTAGTTTAGAATAGTAACAACATAACCTTTTTATCTGTACTAGTTTGCAAAAAATAACGAGATGCTAAACCAAGACGAGTGATATTAAACAGTAAATGCACATTTACGGGAAAAATTAGAAAAATTATTTTTGGCATGAAGCATGTTTTTAGTGTTCTTGCAAAATAGAAAAAACAGATAGTCAAAGCGATTCTTCTTTTACTTCGTAAGTGGTATTTCTCGTTTTCCTGAAATGCTTTTATTTTTGAGGTAACTAATTAGGAGAATTTTTTTCGTGGCTTTCATGCTATAAAATAATAAACTGGATTGATACCAATCTTACATAATTTTGGTTTAATTTTTAATAAAAAACTGTAAAACAATTAATTAACTTTTATTAAAGAAAGGTTTAACAAGCTCTGTTTTTGCAGGCTGTCTTAAATAAGTAATTTTAATTAAGTAAATTAATAACATTTTAAATATTTTAAATTATGAAAAAGAATATAGCCATATTAGCCACAAACGGTTTTGAAGAATCAGAATTAGCATCGCCTAAAGCCTATCTCGAAGAGCAAGGGTGGAATGCAGATATTATCAGTTTAAAATCAGGAACGATCAAAGCCTGGAAAGATGGTAATTGGAGCAACGAATACAATGTTGATGTCGTATTAGATCAGGCAAATGAAGCTGATTACGATGCTTTGGTTCTTCCGGGAGGAGTTATAAATCCTGATTTATTAAGAAGAGAAGAGGCTGCCGTAAATTTTGTTCGTGCCTTTTTTAAAAGTAAAAAACCAGTAGCGGCTATTTGTCACGGCCCTCAAATTCTGGTAGATGCGGATGTTTTAGAAGGCCGAAAAGTAACGTCGTTCTTCTCTGTTAAAAACGATTTGAAAAATGCCGGAGCACAATGGGAAGACTCAGAAGTAGTCGTAGACAATGGATTGGTGACCAGCCGAAACCCGAATGATTTACCCGCTTTTAATAAAAAAATGGTGGAAGAAATTAAAGAAGGAAAACACGAGCGTCAGACAGTGTAAAAAGATGATTTTTAATTAGATTCATCAAGTTATAAAAAATGCAAGATCAATTTTGGTCTTGCATTTTTTTGTAATTGTCAGTTAGAAAAAATCTTACTCATATCCATAATTAAAGCGTTTGCAACAGCATATTAGGCGGACTAACATAACAGTCTCTGGTCTTACTTACACATACTGGTGCTCGTTTGTAACGAGTACCTACTGTTAAGTAGCGAAAATAAAGCGTTTGCAACGCCGCATTATATAAACATACATTCTTAAAAAGTTTTAGCAGTACTATCAACAACGTTATATTTCGGATAATATTTTTATTTAAATG